>JAYSFC010000119.1:0-11342 GCA_041913505.1 Acidovorax sp. | reverse complement strand
TGGCCGAGGTGCGCGCCGGCCTGAACATGCGCAACGTGGCCGTGAGCGGCGACGGGCGCTGGGTCATGGCCGCCAACTACCTGCCGCACACGCTGGCGCTGTTCGATGCCGACCTGAATCTGGTCAAGACCTACGACGCCGCCACGCTCGACGGCAAGGCCAGTTCGCGCGTTTCGGCCGTATACGACGCTACGCCGCGCAAAAGCTTCGTGGTGGCGCTCAAAGACATTCCGGAGCTCTGGGAAATCTCCTACAACCCCGGCGCCGAGCCCATCTACGACGGGCTGGTACACGACTACAAGATGGGGGAAGCCATCGCCAAGCCCGGCTACCTGGGCGTGCGCCGCACACCCCTCTCTGAACCGCTCGACGACTTTTTCTTCGATCAGAGCTACCGCCACGTGCTCGGCGCCACCCGCCCGCACAACGGGGCGGACGAGCAGGCCAGCGCCCAGGTGGTCAACCTCGACATCCGCCGCAAGGTGGCCGACCTGCCCATCGCCGGCATGCCACACCTAGGCTCGGGCATCACCTTCGCATGGAACGGCACCACCGTGCTCGCCAGCCCCAACCTGGGCGGCGGCGCCGTGGACGTGATCGACATGAAGACCTGGAAGAGCGTGCGCACGCTCAAGACGCCCGGCCCCGGTTTCTTCATGCGCAGCCATGAGGCCACACCCTATGCCTGGACCGACTCGATGATGAGCCCGCAGGCCAAGGACACGCTCACCATCATCGACAAGCGCACGCTCGAAACCGTGGCCCAGGTGCGCGAGCCGGGCAAGACGCTGGCACACATCGAGTTCACACGCGACGGGCGCTACGCCCTGGCCAGCGTGTGGGAGATGGACGGCGCCCTCATCGTCTACGATGCCACTACCTTCAAGGAGGTCAAGCGCCTGCCCATGAAGAAGCCCGTAGGAAAATACAACGTGTGGAACAAAATCACGCACAGCGAGGGCACCTCGCATTGACCGGGCTCGCCCCCAGCGTACAAGACTTCACTCCAGCACAGACCGAGGAACGCCTATCGGGCGATCTCGTGGTGTGGCTGCTGGTGCTGATTGAGCTGCTGACCTTCGGCATGCTGTTCGTGGCCTTCGCCGCCGCGCGACTGCGCGAACCGGCCGTGTTCGCTGCAGGACAGGCCACGCTGGACCTCAATTCGGGCGCAATCAATACCGTGCTGCTCGTGAGCGCCAGCGGCTGCGCGGCGCGCGCGCTGCATGCGGTGCGCGGTGGCCGCAGCGCCGCAGGCGCGCGCTGGCTGCTGGGCGCGTTGGCCTGCGGGCTGGGCTTTCTGGCCGTGAAGGGCCACGAGTACCTGGACAAGTGGCATGAGGGTATCGACGTCGCCGGCAACACCTTCTACCTGCTCTACGTGATGATCACGGGCTTTCACTTCCTGCACGCAGCCGTGGGCTGTGTGCTGTTTGCGCTGCTGTGGTCGCCCACGCGGCGCGGCGCCTACGGCCCGGGCCGCTGCCATGCGCTCGAAACGGGCACCGTGTTCTGGCACATGGTGGACCTGCTGTGGATGGTGCTGTTTCCGCTGGTGTACGTGCTGCGCTGATTGCTATTAAATTAATAGCAAACAAGGACCATCACACAGGCACCCCAAGCCACTCTGATCACTCCTACCATGACCCATCGCCGCATCAACGCCATCTGGACCATTCTCTTGTGCGCCACGGCGCTGACATGGTGGCTCGGCGAAAGCGGGGCCGCCGCGCGTGCAGGACTGGCCACCGCCTGCGTAGTGCTCGGGCTCTCGGCGCTCAAGGGCGCGCTCATCGTGCTTGACTACATGGAGCTGCGCCACGCGCCCGCGCTGTGGCGTCGGCTGCTGTTGGGCTGGCTCACAACGGTCGTGGTGGTACTCCTGGCCGCTTCCGCGTGGCACGCCCGGTCTTTTTCTTGAACCTGTTCAAGGAAAAATCCTGAGTGAAACAGGAGGATATGGGTCTCATGATCGAAGGAGGGCTTACGAATGAGCCAGGTGCACAGCGGGTTTACCAAACAAATGGCCCGCAACATGTTTTACGGCGGCACGGTGTTTTTCATCCTGCTGTTCGCCGCCATTGTTTTTGACAGCGAGCGCCGTATCCCAGAGCGCTCCAACGCGCAGGCCATCACGCCCGCCGTGGTCGCGGGCAAGAAAATATGGGAGACGCGCAACTGCATCGGCTGCCACACACTGCTTGGCGAGGGCGCGTACTTTGCGCCCGAACTGGGTAACGTCTACAAGCGCCGCGGTCCCGTCTTCATCAAGGCCTGGCTCGCTGGCATGCCCAGCAACACGCCGGGACGCCGCCAGATGCCGCAGTTCAATCTGACGGAGCAGCAAACCAACGACCTGATCGAGTTCCTCAAGTGGACCAGTGAGATCAACACCGAGAACTGGCCGCCCAACATCGAAGGCTGACCGAGGAGCACACCCCATGACAAACAAGGTTCTCAAATACCAAAGCCAGTCGGTTTCGCGGCTGTACTTCATCGCGGCCATGGTGCTGTTCGCCGGCCAGATCATCTTCGGCATCACGCTGGGGCTGCAGTACCTGATCGGCGACCTGTTCTTCCCATACATCCCGTTCAACGTCGCGCGGATGGTGCATACCAACCTGCTCATCGTGTGGCTGTTGTTCGGCTTCATGGGCGCGGCGTACTACATCGTGCCCGAAGAGGCTGAAACCGAGCTGCACAGCCCGGCTCTGGCCATCGCACTGTTCTGGATCTTCCTGGCCGCCGGGGCGCTCACCATCCTGGGCTACCTGTTCGTGCCCTATGCCAAGCTGGCCGAACTCACAGGCAACGACCTGCTGCAGACCATGGGCCGCGAGTTCCTGGAGCAGCCTCTGCCCACCAAGGTAGGCATCGTGGTCGTGGCGCTGGGCTTCCTCTACAACATCAGCCTCACGGTGCTCAAGGGCCGCAAGACCAGCGTCACCCTGGTGCTGCTGATGGGTCTGTGGGGCCTGGCCCTGATGTTCCTGTTCAGCTTCGTGAACCCGCACAACCTCGTGCGCGACAAGATGTACTGGTGGTTCGTGGTTCACCTGTGGGTGGAGGGCGTGTGGGAGCTGATCCTGGGCGCACTGCTGGCCTACGTGCTTGTGAAGACCACGGGTGTGGACCGCGAGGTCATCGACAAGTGGCTCTACGTCATCATCGCCTTCGCGCTCATGAGCGGTCTGCTCGGCACCGGCCACCACTTCTACTTCATCGGCCTGCCTGGCTACTGGCACTGGATCGGCAGCATCTTCTCGGCGCTTGAACCGATTCCGTTCTTCATGATGACCATGTTCGCGTTCAACATGGTGCAGCGCCGCCGCCGCAACCACCCCAACCAGGCCGCCGTGCTGTGGGCCGTGGGCACCGCCGTGATGGGCTTCTTGGGCGCTGGGCTGTGGGGCTTCATCCACACGCTGAGCGTCGTCAACTACTACACACACGGCTCGCAGATCACCGCAGCCCACGGCCACCTGGCCTTCTACGGTGCCTATGTGCTGGTCGTCATCACGCTCATCAGCTACGCCATGCCCACGCTGCGCGGGCGCCTGGCCAACAGCCAGCGCGCACAGGCCCTGGAGATGTGGAGCTTCTGGATCATGAGCATCGGCATGGGCGTGATGGTGCTGGCGCTCACGGGCGCGGGCATCCTGCAGGTCTGGCTGCAACGCCTGCCTGAGACCAACGCCATGGGCTTCATGGCCACGCAGGACGAGTTGCGCGTCTTCTACTGGGTGCGCATCCTGGGCGGCGTGACCTTCCTTCTGGGCCAGTTCAGCTACTTCGCGAGCTTCTTCGTGGGCGGCGCTCACGTGCTGCCCGAGACGGTCCAGGCAGGCGGCGGCACCAACCCGCTGCGCGCCCAAGCCGCCCAGCGCGCCTGACGCCCCTTGTACGGAGCCATGCCCATGGACCATAGCGACCTGCGGCACCTGCAGCCGGGCAGCGCACCGCAGGTGCCCTACTACGCCGAGCAGGGCGGCGAGAGCGCGCTCTTCGAGCACGCCTTCCGCCAGCGCCTGCCCGTGCTCATCAAGGGCCCCACGGGCTGTGGCAAGACGCGCTTCGTCGAGCACATGGCCGCACGCCTGGGTCGGCCGCTCATCACCGTGAGCTGCCATGACGACCTCTCGGCCGCCGACCTCGTGGGCCGCCACCTCATCGCCGACGGTGGCACCATGTGGTCGGACGGACCGCTCACACGGGCCGTGCGCACGGGCGCCATCTGCTATCTCGACGAGGTGGTCGAGGCCCGCAAGGACACCACCGTGGTGCTGCACCCGCTGGCCGACGACCGGCGCGTGCTGCCCATCGAACGCACAGGCGAGCAATTGGCCGCTGCACCGGGTTTCATGCTCGTGGTGAGCTACAACCCCGGCTACCAGAACATCCTCAAGAGCCTCAAGCCCAGCACACGCCAACGCTTCGTTGCTCTCAACTTCAACTACCCCGCGCCCGCCATCGAGCAGGCCATCGTCGAACGCGAGTCAGGCATGGGCGGGGACGCCGGCGCCGCCACGGCCGAGCGCCTCGTGGCGCTGGCCCAGGCACTGCGCCGCCTCACCGAACAGGACCTCGAGGAAACCGTGAGCACCCGCCTGCTCGTGATGGCCGCGCGCCTGCACGCCAGCGGCGTAGCGCTGCGCACCGCCTGCCAGGCCGCGATCATCGACGCCCTCACCGACGACGCCGACACCGCCGCTGCGCTGGCGGAAGTCCTCTCTGCCGTCTTGGGCGAGTAGCCTCCAGTCCCCGGGAGCCCTACATGGAGGAGTGGGTCGGTCGCCAGTGGCACCGCTTCATCACACGCGCGGCCGACGGCCGGGCATCCCAGGCCACGGTGCGCCTGGAGGACATGCAGCGCGCCATCGGGCTGCTGTTCCGCGCGGGCGGCGGCGGCGCGGGCGTGCGCATCGCGCCGGCCGGCACCAGCCGCGTGGGCGGCGCGCGCAGCCTGCTGCAGCGCCTGGCCGGCAGCGGCACGCATGCCGTGCTGGGCCGATGGCAAAGCGACGTGCTGGCTCTGCCGCCCGAGATCGGCGTGTTCGACGACCCGGCACTCAACCGTGCGCTCTACCTGTGGCTGGCCGCGCTGGCGGCCCACCTCGAGCCCGGTGGCGACTGGATCACCAGCCACGTGACGGCCACACAAGCAGCGCTGGCGGCCTTTCCGGGCCTGCGCACGCGCTACGGGCAGCTCCGGGACGCCCAGCTTGCCCAGCGCCCCGACCCCGCCCGCCTGCGCGGGCATGCAGCCGAGGCCGAGCGCGCCGTGCAGCACGCGCTGCGCGGCGAACCTGGCACTGGCGCCCCCGGAACGCGCAGCACCATCACCCACGCCGACGTGGCACCGCTGTGGCTGTGGCTCACGCTGCCGCACGGCGCGGCAGCAGCAGCCCCTGCACGCGCCGGCGCGGCGCAGGAAGAAACCGCCACCGCCCAGCAGCCTTCCAGCACGAGCGACTCACGCCGCCGCGCAGCGCAGGCCGTGAGCGACGAACGCCATGCGGCGCCGCTGGTAATGTTCTTCCGGGCCGAATCCATCCTGTCGTGGAGCGAATTCACGCGCGTGAACCGCGCAGACGACGACGAGGACGACGGCAACGCCCTCACGGCGGCCAACGACATGGATGAGCTGGCCATTGCCCCCGACGGGCGCAGCGCGGCCTCGCGCGTGAAGTTCGACCTCGACCTGCCCAGTGCCGCGCAGGACGACCTGCCCCTGGGCCCCGGCGAGCGCCACCCCGAGTGGAACCACCGGCGCCAGATGCTGCTGCCTGACCACTGTGCGGTGCAGCGCTATGTGGCGCGCGAAGCGCAGCCCTATGTGCCTGCGCCTGCGCTGCGCGCCGTGGCCCGGCGCATGCGCCGCCGCCTCGAGGCACTGCGCGCCGCGCCGGGCCGCGCACGCGGCCGCACCGAGGGCGAGGAGATCGACCTCGACGCCTGGGTGCGCCACACCGTCGACGCGGGCCCACGTACCGACGCTCCGCCCGTTTTCGTGCAGCGCGTACGTGCCGAGCGCAGCCTGGCCACACTGCTGCTGGCCGACCTGTCGCTCTCCACCGATGCCTATGCCACGCCCGATGCCCGCGTGATCGACGTGATCCGCGACGCGCTGCAAGTCTTCGGCGAGGCGCTGGCAGCCAGCGGTGACGCGTTCGAGATGCTGGGGTTTTCGTCGGTGCGGCGCCACCAGGTGCGCATCCAGCACCTCAAGGGCTTCGACGAGCCCTGGGGCCCCGCCGCCCAGGCGCGCGTGAACGCCATCAAGCCCGGCTACTACACGCGCATGGGTGCCGCCCTGCGCCACGCCACCGCGCAACTCGCCAAGCGCAGCGAACGCCAGCGGCTGCTGCTGATCCTCACCGACGGCAAGCCCAACGACCTGGATGCCTATGAAGGCCGCTACGGCCTGGAGGACACGCGCCACGCCGTGCACGCTGCGCGCGCGGCGGGCCTCACGCCATTCTGCGTGACCATTGACGCCACCGCCCACGACTACCTGCCCCACCTGTTCGGCACCCAGGGCTACGCGCTCGTGCACCGGCCGCAGGACCTCGTGCGGCGCCTGGCAACCGCCTACGCGGGCCTGACCCGCCCCTGAACCGCCCCTTTCCGGGGCTGCATGCGTGTTCTGCGCGCCGGTACGCTGGTGCAGCGAACACCATGCGATCTACGCCAAATTTGACCAATGTCATGAAAATTCATGCAGAACGCTTCTTTAATCGGGAGCAGAAGCCATAAGAATTGCCCACCATGGACATCCACAACTTCGACATACCGCGCTACCTCGCGGCATTGCCCCTGTTCCAGGAAATGACGCCGCCCGAACTACAGAGGCTGTCCACGGGTTGCCGCCTGCGGCGCTACGCGCGCGGCGATAACATTTTCCACGTGGGCATGCCCTGCGAAGAGTTCTATGTCGCGGTGACGGGCCAGGTCAAGCTGTTCGCGCTTTCGCCCACGGGGCAGGAGAAGGTGATCGAACTGGCCGGCCCTGGCATCAGCTTCGCCGAAGCGCTGATGTTCACCGACAAACCCTACATCGTGAACGCACAGGCCCTGACCGATACGCTGCTGCTCTCGGTGGGCAAGGCCGCCGTGGTGCGCGAGATCGAGAGCGAGCCCCGTTTTGCCATGCGCATGCTGGCCGGCATTTCGCGCCGCCTGCACGGCTTGGTGCATGACGTGCAGGCCTACTCGCTGCACAGCGGCATGCAGCGTGTGATCGGCTACCTGCTGCATTCGCTGCCCGAAGAGGCCGAGGATGCCGCGTCGCTCGCATTGGCCACCTACATGCGCCCCCCGGCCGCGCCGACAGTGGTTCCGCGCAGCATATCGCTGCCCGTGAGCAAGGCCACCATCGCCTCGCGCCTGTCGATCACGCCCGAGTATTTTTCGCGCGTACTGCACGAGTTGGAGGCCGCCGGCCTGATCCGCATCGACAAGCGCGACATCCACATCCCCGACGCCGCACGGCTCGCCAGCCACAACATGCACTGACGCTGCAGCGGCACTGGCTCAGTCTCGCAGCACTCCGGCCGCGCGCAGCAACTGGGCCGTTTCATAGAGCGGCAGGCCCATGATGCCTGTGTAGCTGCCGTTCAGGTTCTCCACATACTGCGCCACCGGCCCCTGGATGCCGTAGGCCCCCGCCTTGCCCATCGGCTCGCCGCTGGCCACGTAGGTGCTGATCTGGGCACGCGTCATGGCCGCGAAGCGCACGCGCGAGACCGATAGCGCCGTAAGGCGCTTGGCGCCCACCTGCAGCGCCACGGCCGTGAGCACGCGGTGCTCATGCCCCGACAACTCGGCCAGCATGCGCGCAGCATCCTCGTCATCCTCGGGCTTGCCGTAGATCGTGCGACCCAGCGCCACCGTGGTGTCGGAGCACAGGATGGGCGCGGGCGCGAGGCCGCGCCGCGCATGGCGCGCCACGGCCGCGTCGAGCTTGAGGCCTGTCACGCGCTCCACGTAGTCCGTGGGGGACTCGCCGGGCAGCACGGCCTCGATGGCTTCCGCATCCTCGGGCGCATCGCCCTCCACGTTGGGCAGCAGCAGTTCATGGCGCACGCCGAGCTGGTCGAGCAGTTGGCGGCGGCGCGGGCTTTGTGAAGCGAGGTAGATGAAATCGGGCATCTTTGACGTCAAATCGGCCTGTAGCGCTCATCCTGTGGATGCAAGCAGCTATCAAAACAGGAGTTACTCGCGGTGGTAGGGGTGGCCCGCATTCACCGACCAGGCGCGGTAGAGCTGCTCGATGAGCAGCACGCGCACCATGGCGTGCGGCAACGTCAGGTCGGAGAGGCGGATGCGCTCGTGGGCCGCCTGGCGGAAGGCCGGGTCAAGCCCGTCGGGCCCGCCGATCACAAGGGCCACGTCATCGCCACCGAGCTGCCAGCCCTTGAGCCGCTCGGCCAGGGCCTTGGTCGTCAGGCTGGTGCCGCGCTCGTCCAGCGCCACCACGCGCGTGCCCCGCGGGATGGCGGCCTCAATGCGCTCGCGCTCGGCCGCGTAGAGCGTCTCCAGCGTCTTGGAGCCGCGCGGTTCGGTCTTGACCGCCTTAAGCTCGACCTTGAGCTCGGGCGGAAAGCGCTTGGCGTAGTCGTCGTAGGCCGTCTGCGCCCAGTCGGGCACGCGCTGGCCCACGGCCACGATGAGCAGCTTCATGGCTCAGCGCGGGCCGCTTCAGGCCTTGCGCGCGGGCGCCTTCTTGGCGGCCGGTTTCTTCGCTGCAGGCTTGGCCGCGGCCTTGGGCGAAGGCTTCTTCGCGGTGGGCTTGACCACCACGGTCTTCACAGGCGCCTTTGCGGGGGTCTTTTTTGCGGCGGGCTTCCTGCTGGCAGCAGGCTTGGCTGCGGTCTTGGCCGGTGCCTTCTTGGCGACTGGCTTCTTGGCGGCCGCGGCGGGCTTGGCGGGTGCCTTCTTGGCTGCGGCCTTCTTGGCGGGCGCCTTGCGGGCAGCCGGTACCTTGGCGTCATCGTCCTCCGAAGCCGTGATCTTGCGCGGCTTGGCGGCGCCAAGCTTCAGGCGCACAGGCTTGTCGCCCCAGATTTCCTCGAGGCGGTAGTACTGGCGGATCGCGGGCTGCATGATGTGCGCCACGGCCTGGCCGCAGTCCACGATGATCCATTCGCCGTTGTCCTCGCCCTCGGTGCGCGGCTTGGCAAAGCCCGCCTCGCGCACGGCATCGCGCACGCTCGCGGCCAGGGCCTTGGTCTGGCGGTTGGAGCTGCCGGTTGCCACGATGACCCGCTCGAACAGTGGCGAGAGGTGCTCGGTGTTGAAGACCTGGATGTCTTGCGCCTTGACGTCCTCCAGCCCATCGACGATGGCGCGCTGGAGCTTGGTGACGTCCTTCTTGGCTGCGGATTCCGGTTTGGTGGAGGTGGTCATCAGGCGTTGGATTGGTAGAGGTGAGTTCAATATAGCGCGCATCGCGCCTGCGCCCCAAGGGGGCGCACCCGGTGTTCTTCCGCTGGTTGCGCGGTGCCCTGCCCGGGTGCTTGGAGCTTTTTTTGGCTTGGGGTGCTTGCCGGCCGTGCGCTGGCAGCTATGGAAATTATAGTTTTAGGGCGGCAGGCGGCCATTAGATCCAATTGCGCCGCACCAGGAAGCGCCGCGTGAGCTCGGCCTCGGGCGATCCCGGGGGGTCGTCACGCTGGTAGGCCCAGCCCGCCAGGGGTGGCATCGACAGCAGGATCGACTCCGTGCGCCCGCCCGACTGCAAGCCGAAGTGCGTGCCCCGGTCCCACACGAGGTTGAACTCCACGTAGCGTCCGCGCCGGTAGAGCTGGAACGCACGCTCGCGCTCGCCGAAGGGCATGCTGGCGCGGCGCTCCACGATGGGCAGGTAGGCCCCCAGGAAGGCGTCACCCACAGCCTGCGTCAACGCAAGGCTGCGCTCGAAGCCAAGGGCCGAAAAGTCGTCGAAGAAGATGCCGCCCACGCCGCGCTGCTCATCGCGGTGCTTGAGGTAGAAGTACTCGTCGCACCAGCGCTTGAAGCGCAGGTACAGCCCCTCGCCGAACGGGTTCAAGGCATCGTGGCACACGCGGTGAAAGTGCACCGCGTCCTCCTCGAAACCGTAGTACGGCGTGAGGTCCATGCCGCCACCGAACCAGCACACGGGGGGCTGCCCGGGCTGGCCCGCCGCGATCATGCGCACGTTCATGTGCACAGTGGGCACATAGGGGTTCAGCGGGTGGAATACCAGCGACACGCCCATGGCCTCGAACGGCGCGCCGGCCAGTTCGGGCCGATGCTGCGTGGCCGAAGGCGGCAGCTGGCCGCCGCGCACATGGGAAAAGCCCACGCCCGCGCGCTCGAATACACGGCCGCCTTCGAGGATCTTGGTGATGCCGTCGCCCTGCAGCGCCTCCTCGGGGCCCTTGCGCCACGCGTCGATACGGAAACGCGCCCCGCCCTGGGCCGCGGGCCCTTCCACGCCCTCGAGCGCGCCGGTGATGCGCGATTGCAGGTCCGTCAGATATCCGCGCACGCGCTCCACGGTGCCGGTGGGGTGCAGCGCGCTCATCCGTTCTTCACGGCGCGGTGGCCGATGTCGTGGCGGTACTGGGCACCATCGAAGTGGATGCCGCGCGCCACGTCGTACACACGCTGCTGCGCCTGCTTCACGCTGTCGGCCAGGGCCGTCACGCAGAGCACGCGGCCGCCGCTGGTGTGCGGTACGCCATCCTGCAGCACGGTGCCGGCATGGAACACCATGGCATCGTCGGTGTCCTGTGGCAGGCCCGTGATCGCATCGCCCTTGCGCGGGTTTTCGGGGTAGCCGTGCGCGGCCATCACCACGCCCAGCGCCGTGCGGCGGTCCCATTGCAGCTCGACCTGGTCGAGCTTGCCGTCCACGGCCGCGCCGAGTAGCTCCACGAGGTCACTCTTGAGGCGCATCATGATCGGCTGGGTCTCGGGATCGCCCATGCGGCAGTTGAATTCCAGTGTCTTGGGGTGGCCCTTGGCGTCGATCATCAGGCCCGCGTACAGGAAGCCCGTGTACGGAATGCCGTCCTTCTCCATGCCGCGGATCGTGGGCAGGATGATCTCGCGCATGGCGCGCGCATGCACGTCGGCCGTGACCACGGGCGCCGGCGAATACGCACCCATGCCACCCGTGTTGGGGCCCTGGTCGCCGTCCTTCAGGCGTTTGTGGTCCTGGCTCGTGGCCAGCGCGGCCACGTTCTTGCCGTCGCACAGCACGATGAAGCTGGCTTCCTCGCCCTCGAGGAACTCCTCGATGACGACGCGTGCGCCGCCTTCGTTGTGCGCCACGCCGTACTTGTTGTCCACCAGCATGAAGTCCACGGCGTCGT
>JAYSFC010000118.1:0-11699 GCA_041913505.1 Acidovorax sp. | reverse complement strand
CGCGCGAAGCCAAGGTGCTGCGCATGCGCTTCGGCATCGAGATGTCCACCGACCATACGCTCGAAGAAGTGGGCAAGCAGTTCGACGTGACGCGCGAGCGTATCCGCCAGATCGAGGCCAAGGCGCTGCGCAAGTTGAAGCACCCCAGCCGCTCGGACAAGCTGCGCAGCTTCATCGACTCGCTGTAAGCGCCCCGGGGCCCTGCAGCCCCCTCCCCGGCACCCACCCGGCCCCGCACCACGGGGCCGGGTTTTTTTTGGCCTCTACTGGCGCAGCTCCGCTGAGAAACCCTGCCCCCACCCTGGCGGTGCCCCGGCAGCGGTCAGGCGCACCATTTACTTGCCCACCTGCACCGCCCTACACTGGAGCCGCGTTGGATGGCAAGAAAGTGCGCACCATGGGTCTTTCCCTCAAGGAATCCGCTGTCTCGTTTCTTCGCCTCGCCGCATCCGGCCGGGCGCAGGAGGCTTTCGAGCGCTTTGTGGCCCCCGGTTTCGTGCACCACAACCCGTACTTCCCTGCAGACGCCGATTCGCTGATGCACGCCATGCGGGACAACGCGCTGAAGAACCCCGGCAAGACGCTCGAAATCCAGCGCGCCCTTGAAGACGGCCCGCTGGTTGCAGTGCACTCCCGGGTGCGCCTGGGTGAAAGCCACCCCGGCATCGCCACTGTGCACATCTTTCGCTTCGAGGGCGGCCGCATCGCCGAGTTATGGGATATCGGGCAGCAGGTGCCGGAAGAGTCCCCCAACCCCCAGGGAATGTTCTAAGGCCCGTTAATGTGGAAAGGGGAACCCATGCCCGATGCCGCCGCCGAGGTCTCCCGGGTCGTGCATTCACTCGCCGAATGCTGGAACCGGCACGACATGGACGCCATTCAGCAGGCCCACGCGCTCACGCACGAAACTCTGCTCAGGAACAGCCGGCCAACCCTCTCGGAGGTTTTCATCCGGTTTTCGGCCGGGGGCATCGCCATTGCGCGCGCCCACTGGGTATTCGAAGGCCATGCCCGAGGGCGTGCTTTCGCCCCCCAGCCGTGAAGAACGTGGAGCGCAACCGTCATGCATTGGCTTGAACACAAAATCCCGCCGCCGGTAGCAGCGGCCCTGGCCGGCCTGGGGATGTGGTTTATCGCACGCGCCAGCGGCTCCATCGCCGTGGACAGCGGCGTGCGCACCTCCGTGGCGGGCGTGCTCGTCCTCATTGGCCTGGCGTTCGATTTGTCCGGCCTCCACGCCTTCCGCCGGGCGCGCACCACCATCAACCCGCTGCAGCCGGGCGGGGCATCGTCGCTGGTGGTCGAAGGCGTGTACCGCATCACCCGCAACCCGATGTACGTAGGCCTTGCAACCCTGCTGCTGGGCTGGACGGTCTACCTCGCAGCGCCATGGGCTCTGCTAGGGCCCGCGGCGTTCGTGGCGTTCATCACCCGGTTTCAGATCCTTCCCGAGGAACGGGTACTGGCGGAAAAATTCGGCCCCGCGTTCGATGCGTACCGAAAATCGGTTCGAAGATGGCTGTAGTCCTTATGCAGCGGTCACAATCAGCTCCTGAAACAGGAGCAAACCCTAGTCCACCTTCACGTTCGCGTTCTTCACCACCTGCCCCATTCGCGCCAGCTCGCTGCGAAAGAACGCCGTCGAGGCCTCGGGCGGCGTGAGCTTGATCTCGTAGCCCTGGGCGATCAGCGCGTCATGCGCCTCGGGCATGGCGAGCGCGGCCTTGAAGCCGTTGTACAGGCGCGTAACCTCGGCCCTGGGCAGCCCTGCGGGCGCCACGGCGGCGATCCAGCCGTCCAGCTCGTAGCGCGGCAGGCCCTGCTCGGCGATGGTGGGCACATCGGGCAACGAGGGCACACGCGTGGCCGTGGTCACGCCCAGCGCGCGCAAGGTACCTGCCTTGATGTGCGCGGCAGCGGGCGCCACGGCCACCACGCCCAGCTGCACCTGGCCGCCGAGAATGTCGTTCATGAGCGGGCCCATGCCCCGGTAGGGAATGTGCTTGATGTCGATCTGCGCCTGGTCCACGAACATGGCCGCGCCCAGGTGCAGGATGGTGCCGTTGCCCGACGAGCCGTAGTTGAGCACGCCGGGCTTGGCCTTGGCGAGCGCGATGAGTTCGCGCACGTTCTTGGCCGGCACCGATGGATGGGCAACGAGCACGAAGGGCGTGGCCCCGATGACGGTGAGGGGCGTGATGTCCTCGACGGCATCGAACGGCACCGACTTGTAGACATGCGGGTTCACCACGTGGTTGTTCGACACCACGCCGATCACCGAGCCGTCCTTGGGCGCACGCACGAGCTGCGTGGTGCCCGTGATGCCGCCCGCGCCGGGCAGGTTCTCGATCACCACGGGCTGGCCCAGGGCCTTGGCCAGGCTGGCACTGATGGCGCGGATGGCGCCATCGGCGCCTGAGCCGGCGGACAGCGGCAGGATGACGCGCAGCGGCTTGTCGCCTTGCGCCTGCGCGATCAAGGGCGCTCCGAGTGCGGCGGCGCCCCAGGCGAGGGCACGGCGGCGCGTGAGGGAATCAGGGATATGCATGCTTGTCTCCAGTGTTTTTATGGCAATCGGGCACCCGCGCTCAGGCCACGGCAGCCGCGGCACGCAGCGCGTCGACCTGCTCGCCCGTGTAGCCCAGGCCCGCGAGCAGATCCTGCGTATGCTGGCCCAGCCGGGGCGGGTCCAGGCGCACGCCCATGCGCCGGCCATCGAGGCGCAGCGGCATGAGCGTGGTGCGCGCCGTCTCGCCCGCGCACTCGCCGTCGGGCAGCGTGATGTCGGCCAGGCCGCCCGTGGCATTGAGGTGCGGGTCGTCAAAGAGCTGCTCGGGCCGCGCGATGGGCGCGAACGGCAGGCCGTGGCGCTCGAAGATGGCCGCCAGCTCCTCGGCCTTGTGCTCGGCCAGGCGCTGGCGCAGCTCGGGCAACAGCGTGGGCCGCGCGCGCACGCGGTCGTTGTTGGTAGCGTAGCGCGGGTCGGCCTTCAGATCGGCATAGCCCATGGCGTCGCAGAAGGTCTGCCACTGCGCATCGCTCACGGCGGCCAGGAAAATCTGCCCGCCGCCCTTGACGCTGAACACGTCGTACACGGCCCAGGACGAGATGCGGTCGGGCATGGGTGCGGCGGGCTGGCCCGTCACGGCGTACTGCATCATGTGCTGGCCCACGAGGAACACGTTGTTCTCGAACAAGGCCGAATCCACCTCCTGCCCGCGCCCTGTGGCGGCGCGCTGCATGAGCGCCGCCATGGCGCCGATGGCACCGAACATGCCGCCCATGATGTCGTTCACGCTGGATCCGGCACGCAGCGGATCGCCTGGGCGGCCGGTCATGTAGGCCAGGCCGCCCATCATCTGCACCACCTCGTCAAGCGCCGTGCGGTGCTCGTACGGGCCAGGCAGGAAGCCCGTATGGTTCACGTAGATCAAACGCTCGTTCAGGCGCGAGAGTGCCGCATAGTCCAGGCCGTACTTGGTCATCACGCCGGGTTTGAAGTTCTGCGCCACCACGTCGGCCGACGAGGCGAGCTTGATCGCCACCTCCAGCCCCTCGGGGCTGCGCAGATCGATGGCGATGCTCTTCTTGTTGCGGTTGAACATGGGAAAGAAGCCCGCGCCCGCGCCCAGCAGGTGGCGCGTGCGGTCGCCATCCACGGGCTCGACCTTGATGACCTCGGCCCCCAGATCGGCCAGCACCATGCCGCAGGTGGGGCCCATGACCATGTGGGTGAACTCGACCACGCGAATGCCTTCGAGAGGCAACCGGGGGGCAGCGGATGTATTCGGATTCATAGCGTGAACAGACACAAAGATCAGACGGGCAAGGGCACGGAGGATGCCATGGTGTGATGGCGCGGCAACCCGGCCTGCCAGAGCGTGCCGTGCAGGGTCTCGCCCGCCAGCCAGCCCTGCACGCGCTGGCGCAGCGTGAGCAGCGCAGCCACGTCGAGCCCCGTGGACAGCCCCATGCGCTCCAGCATGAAGGCCAGGTCCTCGGTGGTCACGTTGCCGCTGGCGCCGGGCGCATGCGGGCAGCCGCCGATGCCGGCCAGGCAGGCATCGAAGCGCGTGATGCCCGTCTGCCAGGCCGCGTAGCAGTTGGCCAGCCCCATGCCGCGCGTGTCGTGAAAATGCGCGGCAGCCAGACGGTCGCCCACAAGGGCGCGCGCCTTCTCGAACAGGCGCTGCACGCCGGCCGGGTCGGCATAGCCCACGGTGTCGGCCAGGCTCACGCGGTCGGCACCGGCGTCCAGCAGCGCCTGCATGAGGCGCAGCACTTCCTCTTCGGCCACTTCGCCCTGGATCGTGCAGCCGAAAGCGGTGCCCACGCCGCCCTCGATCAGGGTGCGGCTGCCGGCCGCATCGCGCGCGGCGCGGATACGGGCCACCTCGGCCACCACCTCATCGGGCGTCTTGCGCAGGTTGGCCAGGCTGTGCGCGTGGCTGGCCGACAGCGGCACGATCATCCCGTGCGCGCCGGCCTCGATGGCACGCTCGGCGCCCTTGAGGTTGGGCACCAGCACCGAGGCCACGAGGCCCGGCAGCGTGAGCGCATGCGCGAGCACCTCGGCCGTGTCGGCCAACTGCGGCAGCAGACGCGCGGGCACGAAGGAGCCGACCTCGATCTCGCGCTGGCCGGCGGCGTAGGCGGCATCGAGCCACTCGATCTTGCGCGCCGTGGGCAGGAGGGTGGCGATGCTCTGCAGGCCGTCACGCAGGCCCACCTCGCGCACGGTGGCCGTGCGCGGGGTGGATGAAGAGGCAGTGGGGGCGTTCACGGTGTCTCCAGCAGGGGGATGGAGTGAAATTCTAGAAATTCCCATTGGATTCACAAAATCAATTTCGGAAGACTTATGCTTCCGATTTGGAATATCTTAGAAATTTTGGATGCGCAACCTCGACCTGCTGACCCTGCGCCTCTTCGCAGCCGTGTGCGATCAGCGCAGCATCGCGCGCGTGGCCGAGCAAGAGGCCATCGTGGGCTCGGCCATCAGCAAGCGGCTGGCCCAGCTCGAGGACACGGTGGGCACGCCCCTGCTCGTGCGCAAGCGCCGCGGCGTGGTGCCCACACCCGCGGGCGAGACGCTGCTGGAGCACGCGCGCACCATGCTCGCGAGCGTGGGCCAGATCGAGCGCGATATGGCGGCCTACGCCACGGGCATCAAGGGCCATGTGCGCCTGCTCGTCACAGCCTCGGTCATGGCCGAATCGCTGGCTGACGACGTGGCGGCCTTTCTGCAGCACCCGGCCCACCGCCACATCCAGGTCAGCCTGGAAGAGCGCGTGAGCCCTGACGTAGTGAGCGGCATCCGCGAGGGCAGCGCCTCCATCGGCATCTGCTGGGACGCGGCCGACCTCTCGGGCCTGGAGCAGCGCAGCTACCGCCACGACCACCTGGCCATCGTGGCCCACCCCACGCACCCCGTGGCGCGCGAACGCACGGTGCGCTTCACCGATGTGCTCGACTACGAATACGTGAGCATGCCGGCCCTGAGCGCCGTGCAGGTGCTGCTCACGCGCGCCGCTGCCGTGGAGGGCAAGACGCTCGCGCACCGCGTGCTCGTCTCCAACTTCGATGCGGCGCTGCGCGTGGTGCGCGCCAATCTGGCCATCAGCGTGGTGCCACGCGAAGTGGCCGAGCCCTTCGCGGCGGCGACGGGCGTGCGCGTGGTGCCGCTGTCTGACCCTTGGGCGCAGCGGCGCTTTGCCATCTGTTTCCGCAGCGCGGAGCAGCTGACGCCCGCGGCGCGGCTGCTCGTGGAACACCTTGCGCAGAGCAGCGACGCCGCAGGTTCCGGGGCCGCAGCCTTCCTGTGAGCGTGGCATGACAGCAACACTTTGACACATTATGTGGGCTTTGCGCACCTTAGCGCCTGTCCACCGGGGCTTTTGAGCTATTAAACTTGTAGCAAACAAGTTTCCCGGCTATAGTCCGGCCATCCTGGCTGGCCCCGTGCCCGCCCGCTCAACAACAAATGCGCAAGGAGAAGCGTCCATGAGCTCCAAGGAAAACGCCGCCATCAACCAGCTGTTCGAGCGGCTCGAATGCCGCTATGCGTTGCGTGTGCTGTGGGCCCTGCGTGATGGCCACCCCCAGACCTTCCGGCTGCTGCAGGACAGCGTGGGCGGCATCACCCCCAACACGCTGAATACCCGCATCAAGGAGCTGCGCGAGGCCGGCCTCGTGGACCATGGCAGCGACGGCTATACCGTCACGCCCGTGGGGCAGGACCTGCTCAAGCGCCTGTCCGACGTGCAGGCCTTTGCCACGCGCTGGGTGGCCAGCCGCGCCAAGAAGTAAGGCCCGGGCCCGCCCCGCCACATATTGCAGCCCGCGCATTGCGCGGGTTTTGGTTTTCTGGGGCCGCGGCGCTTGCCCCGCGTGCGCTGACAGCTCCTTTTTCTGAAGCACTTTCCCGAAGGAATTTCCATGGCACTCACCACCACCCCCTCCGGCCTGCAGTACGAGGACACCGTCGTCGGCGACGGCGCCGAAGCCACGCGTGGCGCCCATGTGCGTGTGCACTACACGGGCTGGCTCTACAACGACGGCCAGCAAGGCAGCAAGTTCGACTCCAGCCGCGACCGCAATGACCCGTTCGAGTTCATGCTCGGCGCGGGGATGGTCATCAAGGGCTGGGACGAAGGCGTGCAGGGCATGAAGATCGGCGGCCAGCGCACGCTCATCATCCCCGCAGCGCTGGGCTATGGCGCGCGCGGCGCGGGCGGCGTGATCCCGCCCAACGCCACGCTCAAGTTCGATGTGGAACTGCTCGGCGTGAACGCGCGCTGATGCAGCCGGGGCTGCGGCCCCTCGCACTCACTCTCATTCGCAAAACCCTGCCCTAACCCGCAGGGGATGGGCCATCTCAAAGGGGCTCCGGGGCGGCACCGCCCCGTCACGCAAACAGCGCCTTCTCGAGGCGCGCATACACGGTGTCTCCCACGGCCTCGCGGATCTTGGGGGCCAGCGCGGCCAGTTCCTCGAAACCCGAGGCGCCTTCCACCGCGAGATTCAGCCGGAACCCCCTCAACCCCAGGCCGGCCGTGATCTCGATGGCGATCGGGTAGGCATCCCGGTAGCGCTCCTTCAGCGACCGGCCGCTGCCCTCGGCACGCGCGGCCACCGGCGTCTCGGCACCGCCCCGAGGCCCTTCGGGATCGACGCCGGGCGGCCCGGCCTGGGACGCCGCCTGCGGATTGACCTGCACCTTTTCCGGAGAAACCACCGCCCCCTGAGCAGCGGCCTGCGCGGCGGCGTCAACAGGCGCCGCCGACGCAGCCCCTCCCTGCACAGGCGCCAGCAAGCCCTGGTCGAGCATGACCTGTATGTCTTCGCGCGTGATGCCCATGGCCGCCGTGGCGGCCAGCACTTCCTCGGTGCTGCGCTTGCCGTCGAACAGGATGAACGCCGAACGCTGGCGTGGCGTGAGGCCGGCGTGCCGGTCCTTGAGGGCCTGCTGACCCGTGGAAGTCTTGACGAGTACCATGTCTTCCTTGGCGGGGCACAGCCCCGCGTTGCATTGCACCAAGCTTGGCATGCCCTCTTTCCTGCGGGAATCGGGGTTTATCCATAAGGGCGGCGGTTTTCACCGCGCCACTCAGAGCTCGAGGCGCACGAGGGGCTGAGGAGGCGCCGGCCGCGTGAACCAGCTCACGATCCAGGCCGCAACAAAGCCTGCCGGCACACCGAACACGCCCGCCGAGATGGGCTGGATCCCGAACCACAGGCCGTGGGCCCACAGCCACGCCGGCAGCATCGGGCGCAATGCGGCCACGTGCGAGAGCAGGTAGTACACCGTGACGGCCAGGCCCACGAGCATGCCCGCCACCGCCCCCTTGCGCGTGGTGCCGCGCCAGAAGATTCCCAGCACCATGGCCGGCACGAAGGCCGAGGCCGCGAGCGAGAACGAGGCCGACACCATGGGCAGGATCTCGGAAGGCTTGAGCGCTGCCACGAAAGCCGCCGACAGCGCCACAGCCAGCAGCGTGAACTTGGTCAGGATCACGCGCTGCTCGGGCGAGGCGCTGCGCGGCTTTTCGTGAAACGACTCCTGGAAGTACAGATCGCGCACCAGCGCATTGCTGATCGTGAGCAGCAGCCCGTCCGCCGTGGACAACGCCGCCGCCAGCCCGCCCGCCGCCACGAGGCCCGAGACCACATAGGGCAGCCCGCCGATCTCGGGTGTGGCGAGCATGATGAGATCAGCCCCCAGCCGAATTTCAGCGAACTGCACGATACCGTCGCCGTTCACGTCCTCCACCGACAGCAGCGACGCATCCACGCGCGCCCACTGCGCCATCCAGTTGGGCAGCGCGTCAAAACTGCTGCCCACGAGGTTGTTCATGATCTCGTACTTCACGAGCACCGCGAGCGCCGGCGCGCTCAGGTACAGCAGCGCGATGAAGAACAGCGACCACGCGACCGAGGCGCGCGAACCCGCCACCGTGGCCGTGGTGTAGTAGCGCGTAAGCAGGTGCGGCAGCCCCGCCGTACCCACCATGAGGCAGAACATCAGCGCGAGGAAGTTGCGGCGCGTGTCCTGGAAGTCCTCACGCTCCTGGGCCGAACCGTTCGGATCACCCACGAAGGCCTGGCTGTGGCGCGGCAACCCGCCGAGCGGTTGCGCGCGCTCGTAGTTCTCGCGCATCTCGCGCGTCCAGCGCTCCTGCGCCGTGGCCTCATCGCGCGGCATGGCCGCCAGTTCGCGGCTCGCGGCGACGATCAGGCCCACATCGGCGTTTTGTGCGCGCAGCTTGTGGATGCGCTCGCGCGCGGCCTCGCGCTCGCGCTCCAGCGCCGCGCCCACGTTCTGCAGGCGCACCTCGAGCTCCTGGGCGCGTTCGAGGTAGGCCATCACGACCTGGTGTTCAGCGGGCGATTGGAGGAGCTGCTCCTCCAGGTCGGCGATCTTGCCCACCTGCTTGCCGTACACCAGCGTGGCCAGCGGGTTGCCGAGCTGCTGGTAGGCCAGCCACGACACGGGAATCAGGAAGGCCAGCAGCAGCACCACGTACTGCGCCACCTGCGTCCAGGTGATGGCGCGCATGCCGCCCAGAAATGAGCACAGCAGCACGCCGCCCAGCCCCAGCATGATGCCGATCTCGAACTGCACCCCCGTCAGGCGCGAAGCGATCAGCCCCACGCCGTAGATCTGCGCCACCACGTAGGTGAACGAGCACAGCACGGCCGCCAGCGCCGCAATGATGCGCGGCCAGCGCCCGCCGAAGCGCACCTGGAAGAAATCGGGGATGGTGTAGAGGTTCATCGCGCGCAGGTGCGGCGCGATCAGCATGGCCACGAGGCAGAAGCCCCCTGTCCAGCCCAGCAGGTAAGCCAGCCCCCCGGGCTGGCCCGGCGTGCCCGAGAAGCCCTGCAGGTACAGGGCGCCCGCCAGGCTGATGAACGAGGCCGCACTCATCCAGTCGGCCGCCGCGGCCATGCCGTTGTACATGGGCGGGATGCGGTGCCCGGCCACGTAGTACTCGTCGGGGTCGGTGGTGCGGCCATAAACGCCGATGCCGGCGTAGACCATCACCGTGAGGAACAGGAAGATGGGGCCGATCCAGTGCCGAGACAGGCCGCGCTGCTCGGCCCAGGCCATGAGGGCCAGAAAGCCCAGCACGCCAAGAATGTAGAGCGCGAGAATGCGGTGCAGGCGCCAGAGGTAGGCCTTACTGTGGGCCCGCTCCTGCGCCCCTCTCCCCGCCTCGTCAGCCATGGGGTTGCGCTGCCGCATCCTGCCGCTCGAAGCGACTCATGGCCCAGCAGTAGATCACGACGATGGCGATGAACACGAGCACCGCACCCTGCGCGGCGATCCAGTAGCCCAGCGGCCAGCCAGCCACGAGCATCTGCAGATCGCGCGCGAAGTAGCAGGCCACGAACGACACCAGCGCCCACACGAGCAGCAACACAGCCTTGAGCGACAAATGGCGCGCATCGTGCAGGTCGGGCGCGAACGGCGCGCCCGCCTGCACGGATGGCGACGGCATGCCGCGCGACGAGGCCAGATTGGGCATGGGCCGTGCGCCGCCGTCAGGCCGCGAGCTGTTGCCAGGTCGCGATCACGCTGTCGGGGTTCAGCGAGATGGAGGAGATGCCCTCCTTCGCCAGCCACTGCGCGAAATCGGGGTGGTCGCTGGGGCCCTGGCCGCAGATGCCGATGTACTTGCCCTGCGCGCGGCAGGCCTTGATGGCCAGGTGGATCAGCGCCTCGACGGCCGGGTCGCGCTCGTCGAAGTCCTGCGCCAGCAGCTCCAGGCCCGAGTCGCGGTCCAGGCCCAGGGTGAGCTGGGTCAGGTCGTTGGAGCCGATGGAGAAGCCGTCGAAGTATTCGAGGAAGCGCTCGGCCAGGATGGCGTTGCTCGGCACCTCGCACATCATGATGACCTTGAGGCCGTTCTCGCCACGCTTCAGGCCATGTGCGGCCAGCAGCTGGGTGACGCGGTCGGCCTGGCCCAGCGTGCGCACGAAGGGCACCATGACCTGCACATTGGTCAGGCCCATGTCGTTGCGCACGCGCTTGAGCGCATCGCACTCCATGGCGAAGGCCTCGCCGAAGTCCTCGCTCACGTAGCGCGCCGCACCGCGGAAGCCCAGCATGGGGTTCTCTTCCTCGGGCTCGTAGCGGCTGCCGCCGATGAGCTTGCGGTATTCGTTGCTCTTGAAGTCCGACAGGCGCACGATGACGGGCTTGGGCCAGAAGGCTGCGGCGATCGTGGCCACACCCTCGGCCACTTTGTCCACATAGAAGGCACGCGGCGAGGCATGGCCGCGCGCCACGCTCTCCACGGCCTTCTTCAGGTCGGCATCGACGTTCGGGTAGTCGAGGATGGCCTTGGGGTGCACGCCGATGTTGTTGTTGATGATGAACTCCAGGCGCGCCAGGCCCACGCCCTCGTTCGGCAGCTGCGCGAAGTCGAAGGCGAGCTGCGGGTTGCCCACGTTCATCATGATCTTGGTGGCGATGGGCGGCATTTCGCCGCGCAGCACCTCGGTCACCTCGGTCTCGAGCAGGCCGTCGTAGATCTTGCCCGTGTCGCCTTCGGCGCAGCTCACGGTGACGAGCGTGCCGTCCTTGAGCAGGCTGGTGGCGTCGCCGCAACCCACCACGGCCGGGATGCCCAGCTCGCGCGCGATGATGGCCGCGTGGCAGGTGCGCCCGCCGCGGTTGGTGACGATGGCGCTGGCGCGCTTCATCACCGGCTCCCAGTTGGGGTCGGTCATGTCGGTGACGAGCACGTCGCCGGGCTGTACCTTGTCCATCTCGCTGATGTTGTGCACCAGGCGCACCGGGCCGGTGCCGATCTTCTGGCCGATGGCGCGGCCCTCGGCCAGCACCGGGCCCGTGCCCTTGAGCTTGTAGCGCAGCTCGGCCTGGCCCTGCACCTGGCTCTTCACCGTTTCGGGGCGGGCCTGCAGGATGTAGAGCTGGCCGTCTTCGCCGTCCTTGCCCCATTCGATGTCCATGGGGCGGCCGTAGTGCTGCTCGATGACCAGCGCGTACTGCGCCAGTTGCTGCACATCGGCGTCGGTGAGCGAGTAGCGGTTGCGCAGCTCGGCGGGCACGTCGGTGGTCTTGATGAGCTTGCCCGAGGCAGCCTTCTCCTCGGGGGTGGAGAACACCATCTGGATCAGCTTGGAACCCAGGTTGCGGCGGATCACCGCCTGCTTGCCCGCCTTGAGCATGG
>JAYSFC010000117.1:7491-12011 GCA_041913505.1 Acidovorax sp. | reverse complement strand
CTGTTCGACCTGAAGGTGCCGGGCAACATCTACACCCGCATCATGAACCCCACCACCGACGTGCTGGAAAAGCGCGTCGCGGCGCTGGAAGGCGGCGTGGCCGCGCTGGCCATGGCCTCGGGCATGGCGGCCATCACGGCGGCCATCCAGACCATCGCCGAAACCGGTGACAACATCATCTCGGCCAGCACGCTCTACGGCGGCACCTACAACCTGTTCGCCCACACCTTCCCGCAGCAGGGCATCGAGGTGCGCTTTGCCGATGCGCGCGACCCAGCCAGCTTCGGCAAGCTGATCGACGCGCGCACCAAGGCCGTGTTCGTCGAGTCCATCGGCAACCCGCTGGGCAACGTGACCGACATCCGCGCGCTGGCCGACGTGGCCCACCAGCATGGCGTGCCGCTGATCGTAGACAACACCGTGCCCAGCCCCTACCTGCTGCGCCCTATTGAGCACGGCGCCGACATCGTGGTGCACGCGCTCACCAAGTACCTGGCCGGCCACGGCAACAGCATGGGCGGCGCCATCGTGGACAGCGGCAAGTTCCCCTGGGCAGAGCACAAGGCGCGCTTCAAGCGCCTGAACGAGCCCGACGTGAGCTACCACGGCGTGGTCTATACCGAGGCCCTGGGCCCAGCCGCCTACATCGGCCGCGTGCGCGTGGTACCGCTGCGCAACACGGGCGCGGCCATTTCGCCGCACAACGCCTTCCTGATCCTGCAGGGCATTGAAACGCTGGCGCTGCGCATGGACCGTATCTGCGAGAACACGCAAAAAATCGCCGAGACGCTGCAAAGCCACCCCAAGGTGGAATGGGTGCGCTACGCGGGCCTGCCAGACCACCCCGATCACGCGCTGGTGCGGCGCCAGCTTGGCGGACGCGCCTCGGGCATTCTGTCGTTCAGCCTGAAGGCAGGCGATGGCGACGCCCGCGCGGCGGGTGCGCGCTTCCTCGACGCGCTGCAGCTCTTCACGCGCCTGGTGAATATTGGCGATGCCAAGTCGCTGGCCACGCACCCGGCCTCGACCACGCACCGCCAGCTCGACGCGGGTGAACTCGCCAAGGCTGGTGTGACCGAGGGCATGGTGCGCCTGTCGGTGGGGATCGAGCACATCGACGACCTGCTGGCCGACCTGGCCCAGGCGCTCGCCGCGGTCTGATCCGGCCGCGAGAACGGGGATACTCGGGGGGCGCCCTCATCTGCGAAGGCGCCCTACCGAGACCGCCATGAACCGTTTCTCCATCGCCCTCACCAGCCTCGCGCTCGGCCTTGCCGTGGCCGGCTGCAGTTCCACCTCCTCATCCTCAGCGCCCCGCGGCCGTGAAGTCACGGAAGCCGATGCCACAGCGTTCCGCCAGAGCGAGGCTGAGAAGCGCCTGCAACAGCAGATCAACCCACCGCTCGACGAACCGCTGCGCGTGCTGGAGTTTGCCGAGCCACGCTATCCCTCGTTCCTGCTCGGCGACGGCTCGCGCAGCGTGCGGGGCAACGTGGTGGTCTCTTTCGAGGTGCTGACCAGTGGCTACGTGGGCACGGCCAAAGTGCTGCCGGGGTCCGACGAGGCCCTGCACAAGCCGGCCATCGAAGCCATGCGCCGCTGGCGCTTCTCCCCGCCCGTGCGCGACGGCAAGCCGATCCGCCTGTTCCTGCAGCAGACCTTCTACATGGAGCCCTAATCAGGCGTCGCGCGCGAGTCGCACTCCGCTGAACTGCCAGCGCGCCGCAGCCGGAAAGAAGTTGCGGTAGCTCGCCCGCACATGGCCCGCGGGGGTGGCGCACGAGCCGCCTCGCAGCACGTACTGGTTGACCATGAACTTGCCGTTGTACTCGCCTACGGCCCCGGGCGCGGGTCGGAAGCCTGGGTACGGCGCATAGCTCGACTGCGTCCATTCCCACACATCGCCATAGAGCTGCAGCAGCTCCGGTCCGGCCCTGTCCCGGCCCGGCAGCGGGGCCGCACGCGGGTGCAGCATGCCGCTGTCGGCGAAGTGTCCCTGCGGCGCAATGGCGGCGGCCCCAGCCTCCCATTCAGCCTCGGTCGGCAGGCGGGCGCCAGCCCAGCGCGCGTAGGCATCGGCCTCGTAGTACGACAGGTGCACCACGGGCTGATCGGCGTGCAGCGCCCGCTCGCCGCCGAGCGTGAACTCGCTCCAGCGACCCTCCCGAAAGCGCCAATACAGCGGGTGCATGAGGCCCAGGCCCGCACGCCAGTCCCAGCCCTCAGCCAGCCAGTGCGCGGGCTCGCGATAGCCGCCCGCCGCCACGAATGCCGCGTACTCGCCATTGCTCACGGGGCGCGAGGCCAGCTCGTAGGGCGCAAGGTACACCTTGTGGCGCGGCAATTCGTTGTCGAATGCAAAGCCCTCGCCCACATGGCCGATCTCGACCAGCCCGCCCGCCTGCCGCACCCAGACGGGCGCCGCCGCCACCGCCTCGGGGCTTTGGCTATCCGGCGTGCGATAGGCTGGCCACAGCGGGTTGCACGACAGCAGGTGCTTGATATCGGTGACCAGCAGCTCCTGGTGCTGCTGCTCGTGCTGCAGGCCCAGCTCCATGAGCGCGTGCAGCGCAGCTCCACCCTCTTGCACTGCGGGGCTTTGCAGCAGGCGCGCGATGCGCGCATCCACGTCGGCGCGGTAGGCCAGCACCTCGGACAGCGTAGGCCTCGTGAGCAGGCCGCGCCGCGGGCGCGGGTATTGCTCTCCCACCCCCTGGTAGTACGAGTTGAACAGCACGCGGAACGCCGGGTGGAAAGGCGCGAAGCCGGGCTCGTAGGCCGAGAGCACAAACGTCTCGAAGAACCAGGTGGTATGCGCCAGGTGCCATTTGGCGGGGCTCGCGTCGGGCATGGACTGCACGCAGCAGTCCTCCGCCGACAACGGTGAGACCAGCGCCTGGGTGTGGCCGCGCACGGCTGTGTAGGAGGATAGCAGGCGATCCACGGCGGCTCTCTCAGGGGCGGGCGTACACCACGGCAAACCACCCACGATCATCGGTCCAGGCCTGGGCGCGCGAGAAGCCCGCGCGCGCCAGCAGCGCCGTGAACGCGGGCAGAGGGTACTTGTAGCTGTTCTCGGTATGGATGCGCTCGCCACGCTCGAAATCGCGCCCGCCACCGGGCCAGCGCACCCGGGCAGGCGCGAGCGCCTCCAGGTGCATTTCGATGCGCGACTCGCCGGTGTTGAAGAATGCGCGGTGACCCCAGGCATCGGGCTCGAAGTCGCTGCCGATGAGCCGGTTCACGTGCGACAGCACGTTGCGGTTGAATGCGGCCGTCACGCCCGCCGCATCGTCGTAGGCGGCTTCGAGCAGGGAGCGTTCCTTGGGCAGGTCGATGCCGATGAGCAGCCCCCCGTCGTCGTCGATGAGCGATCGCATGCGCTCCAGCAGCGCCAGCGCGTGGGGCGGGTCGAAGTTGCCGATCGACGAGCCCGGGTAGAACACCAGCCGGCCCGCGCGCGGAATGTCGGTCGGCAGTACCACGCCCTGCGTCATGTCGCCGCCGATGGCACGCGCATCCAGCAGGGGAAATTCCTCGCGCAGGCATTGCACCGCTTCGTGCAGGAACTCGGACGAGATGTCCACCCCCACAAAGCAGGCCGGCCGCACCACGCGGCACAGCGCGCGGGCCTTGGCGCAATTGCCCGCGCCCAGCTCGATGAGCGTGCGTCCCGGCCCGAGCACGCGCGCGATGTCGTTCGCGTGCTGCTGCATCAAGGCCTGCTCGGTGCGCGTGAGGTAGTACTCGGGCAGGCGTGTGATCTGCTCGAACAGCCGTGACCCATGCGGGTCGTAGAAGTACTTGGGGGAAATGTGCGCGGGCTTCTGGCGCAGGCCGTGTGCGATCTCGCTGTGGCTGGTCGTGGGCATCGGGCGGTCATGTTCCTTGCGGGCCCCCAGCTTACGTGCACGGGCGCCGCTTGGATAGCCCCACTGTAAGTAACGGTTCCCCCTCACTGCTTTCCACGCATTTTCCGCAGGCCGCGCGGCTGTTACGCTCCCGGTCCATGGCCGATCCTGTCTTTGTCCGTTTCACGCGGCCCCCCGTGGCCGGCACTGCGGGCTATGGTCCCCAGGCCGCCGCGTTGGCCGAACAGTACGAGCGCCTGCGCTTCGAAGAGGTGCACGCCCAGGTGCTGCATCTGTATCCCGCGCCTCCCTGCCGCGCGCTCGACATCGGTGCGGGCTCGGGGCGGGACGCCGCCGCCCTCGCTCGCCGGGGCTATGCGGTCGTGGCCGTGGAGCCCACACCGGAGCTGCGCGCCGAGGCGCAGCGTCGGCATGCAGACACCGGCGTGACCTGGCTGGATGACCACCTGCCCGCACTGCATGCCGTGCAAAAGCTACGCCAGCGCTTCGGCCTGATCCTGCTCACGGCCGTATGGATGCATCTGACGCCACCCGAGCGCGTGAACGGACTGGCCCGGCTGGCCCACCTGCTGGCGCCGGGCGGCGTGCTCTCGCTCACGCTGCGCCACGGCCCCATCGCCAATCTGGACATGCCGCCCATGAGCATGG
>JAYSFC010000117.1:0-7481 GCA_041913505.1 Acidovorax sp. | reverse complement strand
CCACGGCCCCACGCCGCCTGGGCGGCGCATGTTCGACGTGCCGCCCTCCGAGCCCATCGCCCAGGGCGCGTTGCTGGGGCTGCGGCGGCTGCACGAAGGCCGCCGCGAGAGCCTGCAGGGGCATTCCGGCGTGTACTGGAGCCAGGTGGTGCTGCAGCGCCCGCATGCCGCCTGAAGGACAACGTGCCTCCAAAGCAAAAAAGCCGGCGCACTGCGCCGGCTTTCCCCATCATGGAATGACCCGTCGGCGGGCTCAGAAGCGCCAGCCCAGGCCCACGCCCACGAGCAGGGGGTCGACCTTGAAGCGGCCGCTGGTCACGCCAGGCACCGTCACGTCGGTCTTGATATAGACCTTCTTGATGTCGAAGTTCAGCGACAGCTGCTTGGTCAGCGGGATGTCCACGCCCACCTGCAGTGCCGGGCCCCAGCTGTTGCGATCGACGGTGGCGCCCAGGGGCAGGTCCACGTTCGAGAAGCGCGTGTAGTTCACGCCGGCGCCCACATAGGGCTTGAAGCCGTTAAAGTTGGTGAAGTGGTATTGCGCCAGCAGCGTGGGCGGCAGATGCTTGAGCGTGCCGATCTTGCCGCCCAGCGCAGAGGCGTTCACATCGTGCTTTTGCGGATAGGTCAGCACCAGTTCGGCAGCGATGTTGGGCGAGAAGAAATACGAGATGTCGAGCTCGGGGATCGTCTTGTTGTTGATCGACAGACCCAGGCCCGTGCTGTCATTGTTGCTGCTGTCGAGATGCACGGCGCGCACGCGCACCAGCCAGGGGCTCTCGGCTTGCTGAGCAAAGGCGGCGCCCGAAGTCAAAGCGCACAAAACGGCAACGGCCAGCAGGTTTTTTTTCATACGGAACTCAATGCGGTTGAACGGGGACGACCCCCGTGCTCCGCATTGGGCCTACGAGCAAAATGGTCAACCTTGTCGCAGGTCAAAAGCCAAGCAGCCCTGCGTCAATCGTGTCTTTCCCGCATGCCTGGGACGCACCTGATTCCGCCGACTGGGTGCGGCCGGTTCACCCAAAAAAGTGCTTCCAGCGCTTATCCATAAAGCGCCGGAAGCTATTTTTCTCATAGCACCCCCCGCTCAACCGACCCACTTGCGCGCATTGCGCCAGAGGCGCATCCACGGGCTGAACTCCGATTTGTCGCCAGACGTCCAGCTCATCTGCACGTTGCGGAACACGCGCTCGGGGTGGGGCATCATGGCCGTGAAGCGGCCATCGGGCGTGGTCACGGCCGTGAGACCGCCCGCGCTGCCATTGGGGTTGAATGGGTACTGCGCAGTGGCCTGGCCATGGTGATCCACGAAGCGCATGGCCGCGATGGCCTTGTCCGCATTGCCGCGGTACTTGAAGTTGGCGTAGCCCTCGCCGTGCGCCACCGCGATGGGCAGACGGCTGCCCGCCATGCCCGCGAAGAACAGGCTCGGCGAGTCGAGCACCTCCACGAGCGACAGGCGCGCCTCGAAGCGCTCGCTCTGGTTCGTGGTGAAGCGCGGCCAATCCTGCGCGCCGGGGATGATGTCGGCCAGCTCCGCGAACATCTGGCAGCCATTGCACACGCCCAGCCCGAAGGTGTCCTGGCGCGCGAAGAAGCCCTGGAACTGCTCCGACAACACGGGGTTGAACGTGATCGATCGAGCCCAGCCGATGCCCGCGCCCAGCGTGTCGCCATAGCTGAAGCCGCCGCAGGCCACGATGCCTGCAAAATCGGACAGGTGCGCGCGGCCCGTCTGCAGGTCCGTCATGTGCACGTCGAAGGCCTCGAAGCCCGCCTCGGTGAAGGTGTAGGCCATTTCCACATGCGAGTTCACGCCCTGCTCGCGCAGGATCGCGACCTTGGGGCGGGCAAGGTTCAGGAACGGCGCGGCCACGTCGTGCTGCGGATCGAACGTGAGCGCCACGTGCAGGCCCGGATCGGCCGGTTCGCCCGCAGCGGCATGCTCGGCATCGGCCGTGGCGGGGTTGTCGCGGCGCTGGCAGATCTTCCAGCTCACCGCATCCCAGACCTGGTGCAGGTCCGACAGGCTCGCGCTGAATACGCTCTTGGCATCGCGCCAGACCTGCAGTTCGCTCTTGCCCGTGTCGGCGGAGGACGCATGCGGCCACGCCTTGCTTTGCACCTTGCCAACGAAGTGGCTCCACTTCGAGAGGCCGTGCGTGCGCAGCGTCTGCATGACCTCGTTGCGCTCGGCCGTGCGCACCTGCAGCAGCACGCCCAGCTCCTCGTTGAACAGGGCCTTGAGCGTGAGCTCCTCGCGGCGCGCACTGACCTGCTGTGCCCAGTTCTTGGCGTCGCCCGCTTCCATGCGGCTGTCGTTGACGCCGTCGCCCTCGGTCACGAGCAGGTCCACATTCAGCGCCACGCCCACATGGCCCGCGAAGGCCATCTCGGCCGCCGCAGCGAGCAGGCCGCCGTCGCTGCGGTCGTGGTAGGCCAGGATCTGGCCCTTGGCGCGCAGCGCGTTCACGGCGTTCACCAGGTTCACCAGATCCTTGGCATCATCGAGGTCGGGCACGGTGTCACCCGCCTGGTCCAGCACCTGGCCCAGGATGCTGCCGCCCATGCGGCACTGGCCCTTGCCCAGGTCGATGAGCACCAGGGTGGTGTCTTCCTCGGTGGCATCGAGCTGCGGCGTGAGCGTGCCGCGCACGTCCTGCAGCGTGGCGAAGCTGCTCACGATCAGGCTCACGGGCGAGACCACCTTCTTCTGCGCGTCACCATCCTTCCACTGCGTGCGCATGGACAGGCTGTCCTTGCCCACGGGGATGCTGATGCCCAGTTGCGGGCACAGCTCCATGCCCACGGCCTTGACGGTGGCGTACAGGTCGGCGTCCTCGCCGCTCTCGCCGCAGGCGGCCATCCAGTTGGCGCTGAGCTTGACGCGCGGCAGCTCGATGGGCGCGGCCAGCAGGTTGGTGATGGCCTCGGCCACGGCCATGCGGCCCGAGGCCGCAGCATCGATGGCGGCGAGCGGCGTGCGCTCGCCCATGCTCATGGCCTCGCCCGCGAAGCCCTTGAAATCGGCCAGCGTCACGGCGCAATCGGCCACGGGCACCTGCCAGGGGCCAACCATCTGGTCGCGGTGCGAAAGGCCGCCCACCGTGCGGTCGCCGATGGTGACGAGGAAGCGCTTGGATGCCACCGTGGGGTGGGCCAGCACATCGATCACGGCCTTCTGCAACGGCACGCCCGTAAGCTGGAGCGGCTCGAAGCTGCGCTGCACGGTCTTCACGTCGCGGTGCATCTTGGGCGGCTTGCCCAGCAGCACGTCCATGGGCATGTCCACGGGGAATTTCTGGTCGCCGTCCTGCACGGCGGTGTCTTCGAGCACGAGCTGGCGCTGCTCGGTGGCCGTGCCGATCACGGCGAAGGGGCAGCGCTCGCGCTCGCAGAAGGCCTGGAACTGCGCCAGCGACTCGGGCGCGATGGCGAGCACGTAGCGCTCCTGGCTCTCGTTGGACCAGATTTCCTTGGGCGCCAGGCCCGATTCTTCTAGCTGCACGGCGCGCAGGTCGAAGCGCGCGCCCCGGCCTGCGTCGTTGGTCAGCTCGGGGAAGGCGTTCGAGAGGCCGCCCGCGCCCACGTCGTGGATCGCGAGGATGGGGTTCTGCGCGCCCTGCGCCCAGCAGTGGTTGATGACTTCCTGCGCACGGCGCTCGATCTCGGGGTTGCCGCGCTGCACGGAGTCGAAGTCCAGTTCGGCCGCATTCGTGCCCGTGGCCATGGAGCTGGCCGCGCCGCCGCCCATGCCGATGCGCATGCCGGGGCCGCCGAGCTGGATGAGCAGCGTGCCGGCGGGGAATTCGATCTTCTTCGTGAGCCCGGCGTCGATCACGCCCAGGCCGCCCGCGATCATGATGGGCTTGTGGTAGCCGCGATCCACGCCGCCCACCGTCTGCTCGTATTCACGGAAGTAGCCCAGCAGGTTGGGCCGGCCGAACTCGTTGTTGAACGCGGCGCCGCCCAGCGGGCCCTCGGTCATGATCTGCAGGGGGCTGGCGATGTGCCCGGGCTTGCCTCCCGCCTCGTCGCTCCAGCCGCCCCAGAGCTTGGACACCGTGAAGCCCGTGAGGCCCGCCTTGGGCTTGGAGCCCCGGCCCGTGGCGCCCTCGTCGCGGATCTCGCCGCCCGCGCCCGTGGAGGCGCCGGGGAATGGCGAGATGGCCGTGGGGTGGTTGTGCGTTTCCACCTTCATGAGCACATGGTGGGTTGCGCTACTTTTTTGATAGCTTGAAATACCCTGTGCTTGCGGACCCTGGTCCATTTTTGCCACAAAACGCTCCACCGGGGAGCCTTCCATGATGGAGGCGTTGTCCGAGTAGGCCACCACCGTGTGCTGGGGCGCGAGCTGGTGCGTGTTGCGGATCATGCCGAACAGCGACTTCTCCTGCGCCACGCCGTCGATGGTGAACTGCGCGTTGAAGATCTTGTGGCGGCAGTGCTCGCTGTTGGCCTGCGCGAACATCATGAGTTCCACGTCCGTGGGGTTGCGCTTCAGGCCCTGGAAGGCGTTTACCAGGTAGTCGATCTCGTCGTCGGCCAGCGCCAGGCCCCAGGCGGTGTTGGCGGCTTCGAGGGCCGCGCGGCCGCCGCCGAGGACGTCCACGAAGGCCATGGGCTGGGCTTCGAGCTCGGTGAAGAGCTTTTCGGCCTCGGCGCGGCTGGCCACCACCGATTCGGTCATGCGGTCGTGCAGCAGCGCGGCGATCTGGCCCATCTGCACAGCCGTAAGCTCAGGCGCGCCGCCCAGCAGGCCGCTCTTGAGGCTCAGGCGGTATTCGGTGATGCGCTCCACGCGGTGGAGGGACAGGCCGCAGTTGCGCGCGATGTCCGTCGCCTTGGAGGCCCAGGGCGACACAGTGCCCAGGCGCGGGGTGACGATGAGCACCGGGCCCTCATCGGGGCCGGTGTAGGGGTCGCCGTAGGTCAGCAGGGCCTGCAAGCGGTCGCGCAGCTCAGGCGTGGGGGCCGCATCCAGCGCCACCAGGTGCACGAAGCGCGCGGCAATGCCGGTGATCTTGGGGTGGATGGCCTCGAGGGCGCTTTGGAGTTGCTGGGCGCGGAAGGGGCTGAGGGCATTGCCCCCGCCAAGCGAAATCAAGTGCAAGGTCACAGTAGCGGCCAGGTTGGGGTGGGAGAGGCGGTGCGCGCGCAGACGCCCCCGGTCGGGGCGCCGCCGCGGGGCGGAGCCCGCTATTTTACCGGGCCAGCCTCGTGGGTTGTGCCACCGCCCTGCACGCCGCGAGGGCCGATGGGATAATTGCGGCATGAGTATCACCATCAAGTCCGCGGAGGACATCGCCGGCATGCGCGAGGCCTGCCGCCTTGCCTCGGAAGTCCTGGACTACATCACGCCCCATATCAAGCCGGGCATCACCACGGCCGAAATCGACCGTCTGGGCGCCGAGTGCATGGCGCAGCAGGGCACGGTGTCGGCCACCGTCGGCTACCAGCCCCCGGGCTATCCGCCCTACCCTGGCCACCTGTGCACCTCGGTCAACCACGTGGTATGCCACGGCATTCCCAACGGCAAGCCCCTCAAGAAAGGCGACATCGTGAACGTAGACGTCACGGTGATCACCAAGGACGGCTGGTACGGCGACAACAGCCGCATGTACCTGATCGGTGAATGCTCCATCGCGGCCAAGCGCCTGTCAGCGCTGACGTTCGAGGCCATGTGGCTGGGCATCCAGCAGGTTAAACCCGGCGCGCGCCTGGGCGATATCGGCCATGCGATCCAGAAATTCGCCGAAGGGCATGGCCTGTCGGTGGTGCGCGAGTTCTGCGGCCACGGCATCGGCCAGAAGTTCCACGAGGAGCCCCAGGTGCTGCACTACGGCCGCCCCGGCACGGGCGAGGAACTCCTGCCCGGCATGATCTTCACCATTGAGCCCATGCTCAACCTTGGCCGTCGCGAGGTCAAGGAACATGGCAACGACGGCTGGACCATCGTCACCAAGGACCACAGCCTGTCGGCACAATGGGAGCATACCGTGCTGGTCACCGAGACCGGCTACGACGTGCTGACGCTTTCGGCCGGCTCGCCGGCGCTGCCGGCTTTCGTTCAGGCAACGACCACCTGAGCCGCACGCCAGCAAGGCAGGGCCGTCATTTGCGCATGCTTCTTGCTTGACGCACCGAACGCCTTTCACGCCTTGCTGACACCATGACCGACCTCACCCCCCTGCGGGCCCAGTACCGCAGCGACAAAGCCGCCCTGATGGCCTCCTTCCAGGCCCAGGGCGCTTCCACGCGCGGCGTGCGCTCGCTGCTGCGCAAGCTCTCCCAACTGGCCGACCGGCTCCTGCAAGCCCTGTGGCAGCGCGCCGAACTGCCTGCCACGCTGGCCCTCGTGGCCGTGGGCGGCTATGGGCGCGCCCAGTTGTTTCCGCACTCCGACGTGGACGTGCTGCTGCTGCTGCCCGATGGCGCCGCGACCGAGGCCGGCAGCCCGCTGCGCGCGCAGCTCGAAGCCTTCATCGGCAGCTGCTGGGACGCGGGGCTCGAGATCGGCTCCAGCGTGCGCACGGTGCAGGAGTGCCTGGCCGAGTCGGCCCGGGACGTGACCGTGCAAACCTCGCTGCTCGAGGCGCGCCTCATCGGGGGCGACGCCGCGCTGTTCGCGCAATTCCGCGCCCAGTACACGCAGCAGGTGGACCCGCAGGCCTTCCTCGTCGCCAAGACGCTGGAGATGCGCCAACGTCACAACAAGTACGAGAACACCCCCTACGCGCTCGAACCCAACTGCAAGGAGTCGCCGGGCGGCCTGCGCGACCTGCAGATGATCCTGTGGGTGGCACGCGCCGCAGGCCTGGGGCAGACCTGGCGCGACCTGGCGGCCAGCGGCCTGGCCACGCCCTTCGAGGTGCGCCAGATCGAGCGCAACGAGGCCCTGCTCTTTCTCATCCGCGCGCGCCTGCACGCCATCGCGGGCCGGCACGAAGACCGCCTCGTGTTCGACCTGCAGACCGCCGTGGCGGAATCGTTCGGCTACCGCTCCACCTCACCCGACGGCAAGCGCCTGGCCATGCGCGCGAGCGAGACGCTCATGCGCCGCTACTACTGGGCTGCCAAGGCCGTGTCACAGCTCGCCCAGATCCTGCTGCTCAACATCGAGGAACGGCTATCGCCATCGACGCACGAGCTGCGCCCGATCAACGAGCGCTTCTTCGAGAAAGCCGGTCTCATCGAGGTGGCGAGCGACGACCTGTACGAACGCGAGCCGCACGCCATCCTCGAGACCTTCCTGCTCTACGAGACCACCGTGGGCCTCAAGGACCTGTCGGCCCGCACGCTGCGCGCGCTCTACAACGCACGCGGGGTGATGGATAGCGCCTTTCGGCGCGATCCGGCCAACCGTGCACGGTTCATGCAGATCCTGCAGCAGCCAGCAGGCATCACGCATGCCATGCGGCTCATGAACCAGACCTCGGTGCTCGGGCGCTACCTGTGGCCGTTCCGGCGCATCGTGG
>JAYSFC010000116.1:0-12042 GCA_041913505.1 Acidovorax sp. | reverse complement strand
TGAACAGGTTGTTGAACACCTCCAGCAGCACCGGGTCCACCGTGGTGCCCACGGCATGGCGCGCGGCGCGCGGCACCACGCGCTCGAGCACGATGTGGTCGTAAGCCGTAAGCCGCGCCTGCCAGCCGGGCTCCACGATGGTGGTGGCGTTGCGCTCGGCGATGATGGCCGGGCCCGCGATGCGGTCGCCGGGCCGCAGGTCCTCCCGCTCCACCAGGGCGGCGTCGTGCCACAGCGCCGGGCCCTGCACGCCCGTGGTGTACATGCGCACCGTGCCGCGGCGCGGCACCTCGCGCGGCGGGTGCAGCGGCAGCCGGCTTTCGGCGGGCGCATCGCCCGCCACCACGGCCTCGACCGAGACGGCCTCCACCACCAGGCCCTTGCCCGGCATGAGGAAGGCGAAGCGCTGGCGGTACGCGGCCTCGAAGCCCGCCACGATGCCTTCCAGGTCGCCAAACGGCACGACCAGGGCCGAGTCCGACCCTTCGTAGCGCACGTGCACCCGCCGGTGCAACACCACGGCACCGCCTGCCGCCTGCTGCGCAAGCTCGGCCTGTGCGGCCTCGGCCAGCACGTCAAGCGTGGCCGCCACCTCGGGCAGCGCGGCGGGCGCGAGCGGCCGCTCCACGGCCTGTTCGCGGATCACGTTCTGATCGGCCAGCCCCATACCGTAGGCCGAGAGCACGCCCGCGAGCGGGTGCACGAACACGCGCGCCATGCCCAGCGCATCGGCCACCAGGCAGGCATGCTGCCCACCCGCGCCGCCAAAGCACTGCAGCGTGTAGCGCGTCACGTCGTAGCCGCGCGCCACGCTGATCTTCTTGATCGCATTGGCCATCTGCTGCACGGCGATCTGGATGAAGCCGTGCGCCACGTCCTCGGCGCTGCGCCCGGTCTGCGCGGCCAGTTCGGCAAAGCGCTGCTCCACCACCTCGGCGTCGAGCGGCTCGTTGGCCGCGTGGCCGAACACGCGCGGAAAATGCGCGGGCTGGATCTTGCCCACCATCACGTTGGCATCGGTCACGGCCAGCGGGCCGCCGCGCCGGTAGCTCGCAGGGCCGGGGTTGGCACCCGCGCTCTCGGGGCCCACGCGAAAGCGCGCGCCGTCGAACTGCAGGATCGAGCCGCCGCCCGCCGCCACGGTGTGGATGCTCATCATCGGCGCACGCATGCGCACACCGGCCACCTGGGTCTCGAATTCGCGCTCGAACGCGCCCGCGTAGTGGCTCACGTCGGTGCTGGTGCCGCCCATGTCGAAGCCGATCACGCGCACCGCGCCGCCGAGTTCGGCCGCGCCTTCCTGGAAGGCCAGCTCCGCCGTGCGCGCCATGCCCACAATGCCGCCCGCCGGGCCCGAGAGAATGGCGTCCTTGCCCTGGAAGCGGTGCGCATCCGTGAGCCCGCCCGAGGACTGCATGAAGAACAGGCGTACGCCCGGCATCTCGGCTGCCACCTGGTCCACGTAGCGGCGCAGGATGGGCGAGAGGTAGGCATCGACCACCGTCGTGTCGCCGCGGCTCACGAACTTCATCATGGGGCTGGTGGCGTGCGAGGTGCTCACCTGCGTGAACCCCGCGCTGCGCGCCAGGCGCTCGGCCGCCTGCTCGTGCGCCGTATGGCGCCAGCCATGCATGAACACGATGGCCACGCTGCGCAGGCCCGCGTCGTAGGCGGCCCACAGGCGCTCCTTGAGGTGCTCCTCGTCGAGCGGCTCCAGCACCTCGCCCTGCGCACCCACGCGCTCCTGCGCCTCGACCACGCGCTCGTAGAGCAGCTCGGGCAGCTGGATGTGGCGTTCGAACAGGCGCGGCCGGTTCTGGTAGGCGATGCGCAGCGCATCGCGGAAACCGCGCGTGGTCACGAGCAGCGTGGGCTCGCCCTTGCGCTCGAGCAGCGCGTTCGTGGCCACCGTGGTGCCCATCTTCACGCACTCGACGAGGTCCGGCGTGATGGGCTCCCCGGGAGCGAGCCCCAGCAGGTGGCGGATGCCGGCCACGGCCGCGTCGCGGTACTGCTCGGGGTTCTCGGACAACAGCTTGTGCGTGACGAGGCTGCCGTCGGGTCGGCGGCCCACCACGTCGGTGAACGTGCCGCCGCGGTCGATCCAGAACTGCCAGCGCGAAGGGGGGTTGGAGGCCATGAAAAATTATTTGCTATGTTAATGAGAGCTAAAGATACTTGTATTGCAAGGACCCTAGCGTGATTTGCTTCAAACTTTCGGCTAGAGGGAGGCGGCTGCGCGTGCCGCCTGGTCGTACATGCCCGAAAGCACGCGCAACAGCCGTGCCAGTTCACCGATGTCGCGGTTGAGCGCGTCGTCCGCCTGCAACGCATCGATGAGGCAGCGCTCGCGGATCTCGCGGTAGCGCTGCACATGCGCGCGCCCCGCGTCGGTGGCCGCGTAGGTCACCTCCTTGCCGTTCTTGCGCGAGGCCACCACGCCCAGGCCCAGCAGCTTCTTGAGCGAATAGTTCACGAGGTGGGTGTCCTCCACGTTCATGATGAAGCAGATGTCGGCCAGGCGCTTGTCCCGTGCGCGGTGCGTGACGTGGTGCAGCACCACCACGTCGAGCGGCGTGAGGTCGCGCAGCCCCGCTGCCGCCATGCAGTGCACGATCCAGCGCTGGAACGCGTTGCTGGCCACGATGAGGCCGAACTCGAACTCGCTCATCTCCGCGCTGCGCGCGGACACCAGGTGTGCGGACGACACGATGGGCCCGGAATCGGGCTTGGCACGGGCAGCGGGTTTCATGGTTCGGCGGCTCCTGGCTGGCCCGGCTGGCACGGGATGTGCATGTACGGGCCGCCAAAGGTTGAAGACATCACAACGATAAATTGTCGGTAATTTGTCGATATTCAGGGAATCTACCTAGGCCGGGGCATAAATGGCTTCCGCTACATTGGTTCGCGTTGTTTTGTCCCCCATTGCGTTCATTTCTTTCCTTGCGGAGCACCACAATGAAGCGTCGATTCCTCCCCGCCACCGCCCTGGGCCTGGCCCTGGCCCTGGCCTGCGCCCTACCCCTGACTACCGCGCAGGCCCAGACCAAATGGGACCTGGCAGCGGCCTACCCGGCCACGAACTTTCACACCGAGAACCTGGCCCAGTTCGTGAGCGACGTGGACAAGGCCACGGGCGGCAAGCTCAAGATCACGCTGCATGCCAACGCGGCCCTGTTCAAGGCGCCCGAAATCAAGCGCGCCGTGCAAGGCGGCCAGGCGCAGATGGGTGAAATCCTGCTCGCCAACTTCCAGAACGAATGGCAGATCTTCGGCACCGACGGCCAGCCTTTCCTGGCCACCAGCTACGCCGACTCCAAAAAGCTCTACCAGGCACAAAAGCCCTTCCTCGAGAAGAAGCTCGCCGAGCAAGGCATCGTGCTGCTCTACTCGGTGGCCTGGCCGCCGCAAGGCATTTACACCAAGAAGCCGGTGAACTCCGCCGCCGACCTCAAGGGCATCAAGTGGCGCGCCTACAGCCCCGCCACGGCCCGCATCGCCGAACTCGTGGGTGCGCAGCCGGTCACCGTCCAAGCCGCAGAGTTCTCCCAGGCACTGGCCACGGGCGTGGTCGAATCGACCATGACCTCCGGCGCCACGGGCGTGGACAGCAAGCTCTACGAACAGCTCAAGTACTACTACGACACCCAGGCCTGGCTGCCCAAGAACGCCGTGCTGGTGAACAAGAAGGCCTATGACGCGCTCGACAAGCCCACGCAGGACGCCCTGCGCAAGGCAGCCGCCGACGCCGAAACGCGCGGCTGGGCCGCGAGCGAAAAGGTCAATACGGACACGCTCGCCAAGCTCAAGGCCGAAGGCATGCAGGTGCTGCCACCCTCGCCCCAGCTCAAGGCCGACCTGGCCAAGGTGGGCGACACCATGCTCAAGGAATGGCTTGAAAAAGCGGGCCCGGACGGCCAGGCCCTCGTCAACGCCTACCGTAAGTAATGCGCCGCCTGCTAGACGCCCTTTACGGCAGCGCCGCCGCCCTGGCGGCGCTTTTCATGGTCGCACTTCTGGGCATGGTGCTGTTGTCCATCCTGAGCCGGCAGTTCCACTTCCTCGTGCCCGGTATCGACGCCTACGCAGGCTACCTCATGGCCGCGTCGGGCTTCCTCGCGCTCGCGCACACGCTCAAGCAGGGCGAGCACATCCGCGTCACCCTGGTGCTCAACACACTCAAGGGCCCGGCCCGCAAGGGGCTGGAGGTGTGGGCTCTGGCGGCCGCTGCGCTGCTGGCCCTGCTGTTCGCCTACTACAGCACCAAGCTGGCGTGGCAGTCCTACGAGTTCAACGACATCTCGACAGGCAACGACGCCACACCGCTGTGGATTCCGCAACTGAGCATGGCCCTGGGCACCATCGTGCTCGCCATCGCCTTCCTCGACGAGCTGGTGCTGGAGCTGCGAGGCCGCCGCGCCGCGCCGCAGTCCGGCGAAGCGCTGCGCAACGAATGAAGTTCCTTCATCATGAGTGATCTCGCCATTACCAGCCTGTTGGTGCTGTCGCTGTTCCTGATCCTGGGCAGCGGCGTATGGATCGGGCTCACGCTCTCGGGCGTGGCCTGGATCGGCATGCAATTGTTCTCCTCGCGCCCCGCGGGCGACGCCATGGCCGTGACGATCTGGGGCTCCGCGTCGAGCTGGACGCTCACGGCCCTGCCGCTGTTCATCTGGATGGGGGAAATACTCTTCCGCACGCGGCTTTCGCAAGACATGTTCAAGGGCCTCGCACCCTGGGTGCAGGGCCTGCCGGGCCGGCTGCTGCACACCAACGTGGTGGGCTGCACCATCTTCGCAGCCGTATCGGGCTCCAGCGCCGCCACCTGCGCCACCATCGGCAAGATGACCCTGCCCGAACTCACGCGGCGCGGCTACCCCGAGCACATGGTGGTGGGCACGCTCGCGGGCGCGAGCACGCTGGGCCTCTTGATCCCGCCCTCGATCATCATGATCGTCTACGGCGTGATGGCCGAGGTCTCGATCTCGCAGCTCTTCATTGCGGGCGTGCTGCCCGGCATACTGCTGGCCGCGCTGTTCTCGGGCTACATCATGCTCTGGGCACTGCGGCACCCCGACCAGGTGCCGCATGCGGACGGGCAGCTCACCTTCGCGCAGAAGCTCTCCGCCTCGCGCAGCCTGATCCCCGTGGTGCTGCTCATCGCGGCCGTGCTGGGCTCCATCTACACGGGCCTGGCCACGGCCACCGAGGCGGCAGGCGTGGGCGTGATGGGGTCGCTGATCCTCTCCGCCGTGCAGGGCTCGCTGTCGTGGAGCAGTTTCCGCGACGCGCTGCTGGGCGCCACGCGGCTGTACTGCATGATCGGGCTGATCCTTGCCGGTGCGGCGTTCCTCACGCTGGCCATGGGCTACATCGGCCTGCCGCGCCACCTGGCCGAATGGATCGGCACGCTGGGCCTGTCCCGGGCGCACCTCATCATCGCGCTGGCCGTGTTCTTCATCATCCTGGGCTGCTTCCTCGACGGCATCTCCATGGTGGTGCTCACCATGGGCGTACTCATGCCCACGGTGCAGGCCGCGGGCATCGACCCCATCTGGTTCGGCATCTTCATCGTGCTCGTGGTCGAGATGGCGCAGATCACGCCACCCGTGGGCTTCAACCTGTTCGTGCTGCAGGGCATGACGGGCAAGCAACTGCCCTGGATCGCCAAGGTGGCCGCGCCCATGTTCGTGCTCATGTGCGCTGCCGTGGCCCTGCTCTATCTGTTTCCGGGCATCGTGACCTGGTTGCCGCAGCAAATGTCGGCCCGCTGACACCGATAATCGGGCGCATGCTCAACGTTCTGTCGATCTGCGTCGGTGCCTGTATCGGCGCGCTCGCGCGCTGGCGGCTGGGCCTGTGGCTCAACACTGGCGGGCCGCTCACCTGGGGCACGCTTGCTGCCAACCTCATTGGCGGCTACCTCATCGGTGTCTGCGTGGCCACGTTCGAGGCCCTGCCCCACCTCGACCCAGCCTGGCGCCTGGCCCTCGTCACGGGCTTTCTGGGCGCGCTCACCACCTTCTCGAGCTTCTCGGCCGAGGTGGTGAATCTGCTGCAGCAGCAGCGCTACGGCTGGGCCCTGGGGGTGGCAGCGCTGCACCTATTCGGATCGTTGGCGCTCACGGTGCTGGGCATGCACAGCGCCACCCACTGGATCGCCCAGCGCGCGGGCTGAGCACGCCCTGTTCGCGCGCGTGGCGGCAATCGTGCACGGGCGCGGACCGGAGAAAAATCGCGCCACAATGGGCGCCCTATGGAAGCCAACACCCAACTCAATGAACGCCGCCTGGCCGACGCCTGGGCCGAACTGCACAACCACGCCGCCAACGGCAACCTGCTGCAGGCAGACTCCAACCGCCTGGCTTTCGCAGACCCCGAATTCATGTTCCGCCGCGAAACGCGCGGCATCCGCTTCCAGCTCGAGATGCTCAAGCCCGACCTGGAGCAGGCCGCCCAAGGCATCGAAAACACCGTGGTGGTCTACGGCAGCGCCCGCTTCGTTTCCCCCAAGGAGGCAGCCCGCCAGCTCGCCGACGCCGAGGCCAGCGGCGATGCCGAGCGCATCGCGCTCGCGCAGCGTGCCGTGCGCAATGCCCAGCGCTATGACCAGGCGCGCCAGTTTGCGCGCCTCGTGGCCGAGCACAGCCAGCGCCAGGAGCCTGCCAACCGCATCTACATCTGCACAGGCGGCGGCCCCGGCATCATGGAGGCCGCCAACCGCGGCGCGCACGACGTGGGGGCCCTCACCATCGGCCTGAACATCGTGCTGCCGCACGAGCAAAGCGGCAACCGCTTCATCTCGCCCACGCTGAGCTTCAAGTTCCACTACTTTGCACTGCGCAAGATGCATTTCATGATGCGCGCAAAGGCGCTCGTGGCCTTCCCCGGCGGCTTCGGCACGCTGGATGAACTGTTCGAAGTGCTGACCCTGGTGCAGACACGCAAGGCCAAGCCCGCGCCCATCGTGCTGTTCGGCACCGACTACTGGAAGCGCCTCATCAACTTCGACCTGCTGGTCGAGGAAGGCACGATCTCGGCAAAGGATCTGGAGCTGTTCCACATGACCGACGACCCCTACGAAGCGTGGTCGATCATCAAGAACTTCTACAACCTTTAATGCCCCCCCGGGGGTGGATCCTGCGGGCCCGCCGGCCCCAGCAGCCACGCCACGCGTGCGCCCGCGCCCACGCTCGCACCCACCACCCAGAACAGGCCCGCCACGCCAATGAGCGCGCCGGCAGAGCCGAACAGCAGCGGCATGAGCACGCTCGACGCATTGATCGTCATGAGCCGCAGGCCCAGCGCCTCGCCGTGACGCTGGGGCGGCGTGATCTGGTGGAGCATGCTCATGATCATGGGCTGTACCGACCCCAGCGCGAATCCCAGCAGCACCGAGCAGATGCCCATGGCCCAGGCCGTGGGCAGCAGCGGATAGACAGCGAACAGCACGGCCGTGGCCAGCATCGCGCCCGTGACCACGGTGGCCTCGCGCAAGCGCTCGGCGACCATGGGCATGAGCACGCGGACGATGGCCGCCGCTACCGCAAAGGCACCGAGGATGGTGCCGATCACCGAGGCGGACAGGTCCCGCTCGTGGCCCAGCAGCGGCACTACGAAGGTATGGACGTCCCAGCAGGAAGACAGAAACCAGTTGACCAGCAGCAGCCGCCGGAACGGCGGTTGGGCCACCAGGTCCCAGGTCCGCTGGCGTACCCCGCCCGCCGCGGCGATCACGGGCGGCAACTCCTGCGTGTGGCGCACCCAGAACCAGGTCGCCAGGGGCAACAGGGCCATGAGCGCGAAGGCGGCGCGGTAGCCTTCGGTGCTGCCGGGCTGCGCGCCGGCATGGTCGATGAGCAGGCCCGCGACGAACGGGCCGATGAAGTTGGACACCGCCGGCCCGATGGCCAGCCAGCTGAACACGCGCCGCAGTTGCGTAGCGTCATGCGTGACCCGTCCCACGTGGCGCTGCAGCGCGATGATGGCTGCGCCCGAGGCCCCACCCGTGGCCAGCGCGGCCACGCACAGCAACGGAAAGATCGGAAAAACCAGCGCCAGCGCGCACCCCGCGCTGGCCACCGCCACCGCTATGGCCACGGGGCGCTTGAGGCCATGCCGGTCCGCATAGCGGCCTGCGGGCAGCGCGAGAAACACCTGTGTCAGTGCAAACAGCGCCAGCAGCACGCCCACCGCCGCGGCGCTGTAGCCCTCGCGCAAGGCCAGCAGGGGCGCCGCCATGCGCATGCCCGCCATGGCGGCATGGATGCAGATCTGCCCCGCAATCAGGCGCGCCAGCTCGGCGGTCACGAGGGTTCGTCCTCTCCCCCGGGGGCAGGGAGCCCGCCCGAAGCATCCGCGGGTGCCGGCAGCTCCTGCACGTCGCGCAGCTTGCGCTGGATGGCGCGCGTGCGCACGCCGACCTCGTCAAACTTCTTGGCCGCTGCGTCGATGGACTTCTTGGTGGCTTCCACCACATCGCCGAACTTGGCGAACTCGGTCTTGACCACGCCCAGCAGGCTCCAGACCTCGGACGAGCGCTTCTCGATGGCCAGGGTCTTGAAGCCCATCTGCAGGCTGCTGAGCATGGCCGCCAGATTGGCGGGCCCGGTGATCATCACCCGGCACTCGTTCTGCACGGCCTCCACCAGGCCGGGGCGGCGCATCACCTCGGCGAACAGCCCTTCGGTGGGCAGGTAGAGCACGGCGAAATCGGTGGTGTGGGGGGGCGAAACGTACTTACCGAAGATCTTGCGTGCTTCGAGCTTGATCGATGATTCGAACGCGTTGCCCGCCGACTGGATCGCGGCCTTGTCGGCCGCATCCTGGGCGTCGAGCAGCCGCTGGTACTGCTCCACCGGGTACTTGGAATCGATAGGCAACCACACCGGGTGCTCATCGTTTCTTCCGGGCAGGCGGATCGCGAACTCCACCAGTTCGTCGCTGCCTGGCACGGTCTTCACGTTGCGTGCGAACTGCTCGGGCGTGAGCACGTTGTCGATGATGGCGCCCAGCTGCATCTCGCCCCAAGTGCCGCGCGCCTTCACGTTGGTCATCACACGTTTGAGGTCGCCCACGCTGCCCGCCAGGGTCTGCATCTCGCCCAAGCCCTTGTGCACCTGCTCCAGCCGGTCGCTGACCAGCTTGAACGACTCGCCCAGGCGCTGCTCCAGCGTGGCATGGAGCTTTTCGTCCACCGTGCGGCGCATTTCCTCGAGCTTGGTGGCGTTGTCGGCCTGGATAGCGGCCAGGCGCTCGTTGAGCGCTGTGCGCAACTGCTCGGCATTGTTCTGGCTGCCCTGCACCAGGCCCACGAGTTGCTGCGACACGGCATCCTGCAACACCGAGAACTGGTTCTTGATTTGGTGGCCATTGCCTTCGAGCTGGTCCCGCAACGCGCCCGACATGGCGAGCAGCTGGCCATGGATGTCGCCCTTGAGCGAATCCTGCGTGAGCCGCATGGCCGCCGTGAGCTCGGAGCGAAAGCCCGCGAGCGCGTCGGCCAGCTCCTTGCGCGTGGCCGCGGCGTCCGCCTGGCTTTGCACGAGATGGCCCTGCACCGCCTTGCCGCTATCGTCCAGCCGCGCGGCCACCGTTTGCTGCAAACCGTCGAAACGCTGGGTCAGCGACTGGTCCAGGCCCGACAGACGCTGACCCAGCCCCGCATCCAGGCCCTGCAGCCTCTGCTCCAGCCGCACTTCGAAACCGCCGAACGCCGCCAGCAGTTCGGCACGCCCGTTGCGCGACTCGGCCACGGCCTGGGCCAGGCGCTCATCGACCGCATGGCGCAGCGTTTCGAGCGTGGCCTGGGTCCCCTGCGTGAACCCCTGCAGCTGCTGGGCCATGCCCTCCATCGCCCCATCGTTGCGCGCCACGGCCAACTGGATCGCCTGTGATGCCTGCTCCAGCCCCTGCAGGCGCGCCAGCCATTCGGGCGGCAGTTCGACACGCGGGCGGCGCCACAGCAGGAGCGCCAGCAACACCACCACGATGGCCAGCAAGGCCAGGACGATCAGGGTTTCGGACGTCAAATCAGTTCACTACGAAAAAGATAGCAATAAGTGTACACAGGAAGCGCGGATCGTGCCCGAACGCCCCGATAACCCCTTAGCGGACGCCCGGCGCGGGTTGGTTGACCGGCGTCAGCGGCCCCCGCCCGCCAAAGAACGCGATCAGGTTGTCGGCCGCCAAATTGGCCATGGCGCGGCGCGTGGCCACGGTGGCGCTGGCGATGTGGGGCGTGAGCACCACGTTGGGTACGGTGAGCAGGTCGGGGTGCACCGCGGGTTCGCCTTCGAACACGTCCAGCCCCGCGGCCGCAATGCGCCCCTCGCGCAGGGCCGCGGCCAGTGCGGCGTCGTCCACGATGCCGCCACGCGCGATGTTGATGAGCGTGGCCGTGGGCTTCATCTTCGCCAGCTCGGCGGCGCCGATGGTGTGGTGGCTCTCGGGCGTGTAGGGCAACACCAGCACCACATGGTCGGCAGTGGCGAGCAACTCGTCCTTGTCCACATAGCGGGCCTTGCACTCGGCCTCCAGCGCGGGCGTGAGGCGCGAGCGGTTGTGGTAGATCACGTTCATGCCGAAGCCATGTGCACCGCGTTTGGCAATGCCCTGGCCGATGCGCCCCATGCCGATGATGCCCAGCGTGCTGCCGTGCACCTCGGCGCCCGCAAACATGTCGTAGCGCCACTGTTTCCACAAGCCGGCGCGCAGATAGCGCTCGCTCTCGGCCATGCGCCGTGCGGTGGCCATGAGCAGCGCGAAGCCGAAATCGGCCGTGGTTTCGGTCAGCACGTCGGGCGTGTTCGTGCCCTGCACGCCGGCGGCGGTCATGGCGTCCACGTCGAAATTGTTGTAGCCCACGGCCATGTTGGCCACGATCTTCAGGCGCGGGCAGGCCGCGAGCAGCGCGGCGTCGATGCGCTGGCTGCCCGTGGTGAGGGCGCCGTCCTTGTCCGCCAGTTGAGCGGCCAGCTCGGCGGGGTTCCAGATGGTGTCCTGGGGGTTGTCCTGCACGTCGAAGTGCGCGCGCAGGCGCTCCACGACGTCGGGGAAGACTTCACGCGCGATCAGGATTTTGGGCTTGCTCATATCAACGGAACCAGAGGAATGTCATGACGACGAAAAGCGGAACGAGGACACACCCCGACCACAGCATGTAGCCGAAGAAGCTCGGCATCTTCACGCCCCGGTCCTCGGCAATGGCCTTGACCATGAGGTTGGGTGCATTGCCGATGTAGGTGTTGGCGCCCATGAACACGGCGCCCGCCGAAATCGCAGCCAGCGTGGGGGCGAGCGTGGTCATGAGCGTGGCCGCATCGCCGCCCGCCGTGTTGAAGAACACGAGGTAGGTGGGCGCGTTGTCGAGAAAGGACGAAAGCACCCCGGTAGCCCAGAAGTACATGGCCGGGTCGGGCGTGCCGTCGGGCCGCGTGACGGCGCGGATGATGGCGCCGAACGGCCCCTCGGCGCCGGCCTTGAGCATGGCAATGACGGGGATGATGGTGAGGAAGATTCCGGCGAAGAGCTTGGCCACCTCCTGCATGGGAGCCCAGCCGAACTGGTTGGCCTCATGCACGGACTTGGGCGTGAGCGCAAGCGAGAGCAGGGTCACGGCGATGAGCCCGGCATCGCGCACGATGCCAGGCAGGCCGACCTCGGTGCCCGCGATATCGAAGACCACGCCCGACCTCCAAAAGCCGCTGAGCAGCACCAGCGCCACCACGGCGCCGAGCAGCGCGAAGTTGACCTTGCCATCGAAGCCGATGCCCCGGGTATCGGGGGTGGGGTCCACGCGGCGCAGTTCGCCCCCCCGGCGAAAGTACCAGCTGTCGACGGCGTAGAACAGTGCAAGCAGCATGCCCACGAGGAACAGCGTCTCGGGGAAGATATGGCCTACGGTCCAGAAGAAGTCCACGCCCTTCAGGAAACCCAGGAACAGCGGCGGATCACCCAGCGGCGTGAGCGAGCCCCCCGCATTGGCCACGATGAAGATGAAGAACACCACCACATGGGCCACGTGCTTGCGGTTGTCGTTGG
>JAYSFC010000115.1:0-12270 GCA_041913505.1 Acidovorax sp. | reverse complement strand
GGCTGATGCGGCCGCTGGCGGGGAAGGCGTTCTTGCGCCCGCTCCAGAAGCGCAGGCGCTCTTCCTCGCTCTCGCTCACCGAGATGGCCGTGGCGCCCGCGTGGCGCAGCACCTCGCTCATGCGGCCGATCTCTTCCTCGACCTCCTCGGGCGTGCCGTCGCTCTCGCACAGCAGGATGGCCTCGGCCGTGAGGTCGTAGCCGGCCTTGACGAAGTCCTCGACGGCGGCGGTCATGGGTTTGTCCATCATTTCCAGCCCGGCCGGGATGATGCCGGCGGCGATCACGGCGGCCACGGCATCGCCGGCCTTGCGCACGTCGTCGAAGCTGGCCATGATGCAGCGCGCCAGTTGCGGCTTGGGCACGAGCTTGACGGTGATCTCGGTGGCCACGGCCAGCATGCCCTCGCTGCCGATCACGGCGGCCAGCAGGTCCAGGCCCGGCGCGTCGAGCGCATTGCTGCCGAACTCGATGGGCTCGCCCTCCATGGTGTAGCCGCGCACGCGCAGCACGTTGTGTACCGTCAGGCCGTATTTCAGGCAGTGCACGCCGCCCGAGTTTTCGGCGATGTTGCCGCCGATGGTGCAGGCGATCTGGCTGCTCGGGTCGGGCGCGTAGTACAGGCCGTAGGCGGCCGCGGCCTCGCTGATGGCGAGGTTGCGCACGCCGCACTGCACGGTGGCCGTGCGGCTCGCAGGGTCCACCTTCAGGATGTGGTTGAACTTGGCGAGCGACAGCGTGACGCCCATGGCGTGCGGCATGGCGCCGCCCGACAGGCCTGTGCCGGCGCCGCGGGCCACCACGGGCGCCTGCAGCCGGTGGCAGGTACGCAGCACAGCCTGCACTTGCTCCTCGGTTTCGGGCAGGCACACGACCAGCGGACGCTGGCGGTAGGCCGTGAGGCCGTCACATTCGTAGGGCGTGGTGTCCTCGCTTTGCCACAGCAGGGCATGCTGGGGCACGCAGGCCGTGAGGGCCTGCACGACTTCGCGCTGGCGTGCGGCGCGTTCGCTGGAGGTGGGGCTGCTGGTCATGGCGTGACTGTAGGCCAAGCCGCGCCCGCATGGTGTGAGTTTTCTTGTACGCCCTTGTGAATCCGCCGATTGCTCCCCTTCAGGGCCTGCGGATGACGGCGGGAAGGCGCCCTGGGCGTTGGGGCTGTTTTCTAGGCCGTGGAGCGCCGCAGCCAGTCGGCAAAGGCGGCGCATTCCCAGCGTTCCATGGTGCCGGTACGCCAGCACAGGTAGTGGGCGTAGGGGCTGGGGGCCACGGTTTCGAACAGGCGCACCAGCGTGCCCTGGTCCAGCCACGGGGCGGCAAGTTTCAGGCGCACCGGAGCCACGCCCATGCCGGCGGCGGCGGCGTCGCACATCAGGCCTACGTCGTTGAACTGCGAGCCTTCGTTGGGCTCGGCCCAGTCGAGCCCCACGGCGGCAAACCAGGTGCGCCAGGGCTCGAGCGGGCTGCGCAGCAGGGGCAGGCCCTCCAGGTCCTCGGGGCGCTCGAAGGGGCCATGCTCCCGCACGAAGGTGGGGGATGCGAGCGGGGTGAGCACGTCGCGTGCGATCTCCACGTGCTCCATGTCGGCATAGTGGCCAGGGCCGTAGCGCACGACGAGGTCGGCATCTTCCGCGACCACGTCCAGCAGCGGGATGGACACGTGCAGCGCCAGGTCGATTTCCGGGTAGGTCTCGGTGAACTGGCGCAGGCGCGGGATCAGGATGGAGCGCGCGAAGGTGGGCGTGACGGCGAGCTTCAGCCGCCGCCGGCCCGGCGCCGTGGCGGTGCCCGGCAGGCGCTGCAGCGCGCCCAGGCCCTCGCGTACCTGCGCCAGGTAGCTGCTGCCCTCCGTGGTGAGCGAGAAGTCGGTGCGCCCGAACAGGCGCGTACCCAGGATCTGCTCGAGCTGCTTGACGCGGTGGCTCACGGCGCTGGGCGTCACGCACAGCTCGTCGGCCGTCTGCGTCACGCTGCGCAGGCGCGCCAGCGCCTCGAAAGTGAGCAGGCACTGTATGGGCGGAATGCGCCGCGCCGCGCTGCTGCTGAAGTGTCCGGGGGCGGCCGTTGCCATGGTGGCGGGGCTTCTAGCGGAACACGACCGTCTTGTGGCCGTTGAGCAGCACGCGGTGTTCGCTGTGCCATTTCACGGCGCGCGCCAGTACCTGGCTTTCGGTGTCGCGGCCCCGGGCGGTGAGAGCCTCCACAGTATCCGTATGGTCTGCACGTGTAACATCTTGTTCGATAATCGGCCCTTCGTCGAGGTCGGCCGTCACGTAGTGGGCGGTCGCACCGATCAGTTTGACGCCGCGGTCATGCGCTTGGTAATAGGGCTTGGCGCCCTTGAAGCTGGGCAGGAAGCTGTGGTGGATGTTGATCGCGCGGCCGGCCAGCTTGGTGCACAGATCGTTGGAGAGCACCTGCATGTAGCGGGCCAGTACCACGAGTTCTGCGCCTTCGGCCTCGATGATCTCGTATTGCTTGGCCTCGGCTTGGGCCTTGGTGGCGGCGGTGACCGGAATGTGGTGGAAGGGGATGTTGTAGCTGGCCGCGAGTTGGTAGAAATCGCGGTGGTTGCTGATGATGGCAGCGATGTGAATGGGCAGCAGGCCGCTTTTCCAGCGGAACAGCAAGTCGTTGAGGCAATGCCCTTCCTTGCTGACCATGAGCACGGTTTTCATGGCCTCGGTTTTGGCGTGCAGGCTCCAGCGCATCTGGTGCCCTTCGGCGAAGGCGGCCAGATGGGATTTGAGTTCGGCGGGGTCTTGTCCGGCGCAGGCGAATTGCACGCGCATGAAGAACAGGCCCGTGGCGCCATCGTTGTATTGGGCGGCTTCCTCGATGTTGCCGCCATGCTCCAGCAGGAACCCGGACACAGCGTGCACCAGTCCCAGGCGGTCGGGGCAGGACAAGGTAAGTATGTAGGCTTGGGTCATAAGGGTGCAATTGTCGCAGCCCGGCCCGCGCCTGTGTGGAATGAGGACAACCATGAACAGAGCGGGCCCGGCCCCTCGCATCGCCCCAGGCTGGGGCATCGCCCTTTTCGCCGCCGTCGGTGCGGTGTGGGTGTTCGCGGGCGATGCGGCGGTTGCGGCGATGGCCTCCGATCCGGCCGATCTGACGCGCCTGCATGCATGGAAGGGTGCGGTTTCACTGGTGTTCGTGGGCAGCTTCGCGTGGTGGCTGCTGCGGCGCATGCGCAATGCCGAGCGGGTGCGCGGCGCGGTGGTGCAGGAGCTTTCGCAGATCGCCCGGCACGCGCCCGCGGGCATCGCGCGCGTGCAGCCCGGCGGGCGGTTCCTTTGGGCCAACGAGCGCCTGTGCGAGTGGCTTGCCATGCCGCTCGATGCGCTACGGCAGCGCAATTTCCGCGACGTGGTGGTGGCCAGCGACCGCGCCTGGGCATCGCAGCAGCTCGAGCGCCTGCTGGCCGGCCATATCGATCACTATCAGGGCGAGCGCCTGTGCCGCCGCCCGGACGGCGGGCCGTCCGTGCCCGTGCTGTGCACCGTGAGCCATGTGCCCGCGGCGGGCGATGAGCCCGAGCACCTCGTGTGCGTGCTGCAGGACATGAGCGAGATCGGGACTGCCCGGTCTGCGCTCGAACGCAGCGAAACCAGCCTGCGCCTGGCACTCGACGGCAGCGGCAGCGGCATATGGGACTGGGACCTGGTGGCGCGCCGAGCCACGTTCTCGCAGGGCGTGGAGCGCCTGCTGCGCTACGCGGGGCGCGACGCGGCGGCCGATCTGCAATTGGAGCGCCGGCTGCACCCGGACGACGTACCGCGCGTGCGCCGCGCCGTGCGGTATGCCGTCGCCAAGGGCGGGCCGTTCCTCGAGACCGCACGCCTGCAATGCTTCGACGGCACCTACCGCTGGTTCCAGGCGCGAGGCCAGCGCCACCTGGACGCGCGGGGGCGGCCCGAGCGTTTCTCGGGGATCCTCACCGACCTGTCGGACCAGCGCCGCGCGGAGGAGCGCCAGCGCCTGGCCACGACCGTGGTGGACAACACCATCGAGGGCGTGGTCGTGACCGACGCGCACAGCCGCATCCTCTCGGTCAACGCAGCCTTCACGCGCCTCATGGGCTACACCGAGGACGAACTGCTGGGGCTCACGCCGAGCCTGTTCAAGTCGGGCCGCCACGACAGCGCGTTCTACGAGGCCATGTGGGAGCGCATGCGCCGCACGGGCCATTGGCAGGGCGAGATCTGGAACCGCCGCAAGAATGGCGAGATCTTCCCCGAGCACATGTCGCTGTCGGCCGTGAAGGATGTCGACGGCACCGTGACGCACTACGTGTGCATGTTCACCGACATTTCCGAAGAGAAGGCCCAGCGCCAGCAACTCGAATTCCTCGCGCACAACGACCCCCTCACCGGCCTGGCCAATCGCGCCTGGTTCGGCCAGCAGCTCGAGGACGTCGTCCAGCAGGCGCGCGCAAGCGGTGAGCGGCTGGCCGTGCTGCTGCTGAACCTCGACCGATTCAAGGACGTGAACGACAGCTACGGCCACGCCGTGGGTGACGAAGTGCTCAAGCACATCACGCGCCAGGCGCGTGCCGCGCTGCGTCCTGGCGACTTGCTGGGCCGTCTGGCGGGCGATGAACTGGCCGTGGTGGCGCGCCATCTGCGCCATGCCGACGGTGCTGCGGCTGTGGCGCGTTACCTCATCGAGGCCGTGGCAGAGCCCTGGCACGCCCCCGAGGGCTGGGCCGTGGAGACCGGCGCAAGCGTGGGCATCTGCATGTTCCCTCAGCATGCGCAGACCGCGCAGACGCTGCTGCAGGGCGCCCATGCCGCCGTGTACGCGGCTAAGGCGCGTGGGCGCGGCGCCTGGAGCTTCTTCCACGAGGACATGACCCTGGCTGCGCGCGAGCGTCTGGCCATGGAGGCGCGCCTGCGCCAGGCGCTTGCGCAGGGGCACCTGCAGGTCTACTACCAGCCGCAGGTTGACATTGCCACGGGCCGCATCGTGGGGGCCGAGGCCTTGGTGCGCTGGCTCGACCCCGAAGAGGGCCTGATCTCGCCCGCGCGCTTCATCCCCGTGGCCGAGAGCTCGGGCGTGATCGGCCCGTTGGGCGAATGGGTGATACGCGAGGTGTGCCGCCAGGGCCAGTGCTGGCGCGAGGCCGGGCTGCCTGAGCTCACGCTGGCCGTGAACCTCTCGCCGCGCCAGTTCAACCTGACTGACGTGGCCGGCTGCGCGGCGTCGGCGCTGGCCGAAAGCGGCTACCCGGCCCAGCGGCTGGAGTTCGAGCTCACCGAGAGCGCGCTGGCCGAGCGCCCCGAAGAGGCGCGCCAGGTGCTGCTGCGCCTGCAGGAGCTGGGCGTGCGCATGGCGGTGGATGATTTCGGCACGGGCTACTCGTCGCTGGCGCACCTCAAGCGTTTCCCGATCGACGTGCTCAAGATCGACCAGGGCTTCATCCGCGACATTCCTCGCAGTGGCGACGACATGGCCATCAGCGCGGCCATCATCGCCATGGGCCACAGCCTGGGCCTGCAGGTGCTGGCCGAAGGGGTGGAGACGCAGGAGCAGCTCGACTTTTTGCGTGAGCGCGGCTGCGACCGCTACCAGGGCTACCTGTGCAGCCGGCCCATGCCCGTGGCCGGGTTCACGGCGCTGCTACAGGCGCAGCCGCGGGCCTAGCGCCGGGCGCTGGACGCCAGCGCGCACGCAGCTCCTCACAGGGGTCGTGCGCGGGCAATGCCGGTGTGGCGTGAATCAGGTCAGCTTCTTTTTCGATAGCATCCATAGGCTGCCCCGCCTGCGCTATCGCCACTTTGTAGTTCAAGCCGGCGGGTAGCCAAGTGGGCACGCCCAGGTCACGCCGCGCGTGGCCCATGCCCGCCACCAGCACCACGGTCTGGCCAGGGTGCATCGCTTGCATGGCCTGCCGGGCGGCGCGCGCCAGGCTTGCATCGCGCGCGAGCTGCACACGCGCCATGGGGGCGATCTGGCTCTCGGGCAGCAGGCCGCAGTGGCCCGCGCGCAGTGCCGCGTACTGGCGCTCGAGTGCGGGTGCGGGCAGGTGCGCATCGAAGGCCGTGTCCTGCAGGGCTGCGCGCTGGTCCTGGCGCGGCAGGTCACCGCCGCGCACGGGCACGCCCGCGCGCACGGCGGCCATCACCACGGGGCCGTACGAGGCCCAGGGCCAGGCGGCATCGCTCCAGCCCAGCGCTTGCCGGGCCTGCGCCTCGGTGGCGCTGGCGGGCAGTCCCTCGGTGCTGCGACCCGTCTCGGCCATCTCGATCACCACGGCCGCGAGCCGGCCGCGCCCGGCCAGCCATTGCACGGTGGCCTGCTCCCACTGCTGGTGCTCGCGGGCGTCGTGCTGCTCGCCCAGCAGCAGCAAGTCGGTCGGCAGCAGTGCGGAAAGCTGGGGCAGCCCATCCGGCGCGGACGGCGGCGTAGCGCAGCCGGCGCCCAGGCAGGCCAGCGAGAGGGCGGCAAGGTGCCAGAAAGCGATGGGGGAATATGCAGTCGCCATGGCGCGATGCTACGCGGCCCGGGAAATTGATCCGAGTCAAGGAATCGGCGCGGTAAATGCCTACACTGCGGAGCATGCGCAAGAAGCCTTCGCTATCCGCCAAGCTGCTCGCCATGGGCGCGGGCTTCCTTCTGGTGGCCATCGCGTCCATTGGCCTCACGCTGTGGGTGACCTGGAAGCTCGAAGGCGGTGCGGCCGCCGTGAACGAGGCCGGCCGGTTGCGCATGAACATGCTGCGCGTGGTGGTGGCGCGCCAGAACGAGTCTGCGCAGGAGCAGGCGGTGCTCGAGGACCAGTTCGACGCGAGCCTGGAACTGCTGCGCACGGGCGATCCCGCGCGCCCGCTGTTCGTGCCGTGGAGCCCCGATACCCGCATGCGCTACGAGCGCGTGCGCAGCGAGTGGAGTGCGCTGCGCAGCGCGTGGGCGCGGGGCGAGTTCGTGAGCAACGCCCAGGCGGTGGCGCGTGCGGACGTCTTCGTGCGCCATGTGGACAGCTTCGTCGACGCCATCGAAACCCAGATTGCGCGCTGGACGGCCGCGCTGCACCTGTTCCAGCTGCTCATGATGGCGCTGGCCATCGCGGCGGCCGTGACGTTCATGGCCGTGAGCTACCTGTTCGTGCTCAATCCCGTGGCGCGGCTGCAGCAGGCGCTCGCGCGCATGCGCCAGGGGGACTTGGGCACGCGCCTCGAAGTGGATACCAATGACGAGTTCGGGCAGCTCTCCGCGGGCTTCAACCTCATGGCCCATGCGCTGCAATCCTCGCACGAGGATCTGGAGCGCAAGGTCCTCGAGAAGACCGCGAGCATCGAAGTGCGCAACCAGCGCCTGGCCGCGCTGTACTCGGTGAGCGCGCTCGCGGCCGAGGCCGGCAGCCTTGAGGCGCTGGCCCAGGGGTTCGCACAGCAGATCCGCCGCGTCGCGGGCTGCGATGCGGCCGTCGTGCGCTGGTCCGACGAGGCCAACGAGCGCTATGTGCTGCTCGCGGGCGACGGCGTCCCGCAGTCCATGGCCGAGCGCGAGCATTGCCTGCACACGGGCGCCTGCCTGTGCGGCCAGGCGCGTGAGCAGGCGCAGATGCGCGTGATCCCAATCACTCCCGTGACCGATGTGCGGCTACCCCATTGCCGCGAGGCGGGCTTCGAGGCCGTGGTGAGCATTCCCGTGCAGTTGCAGCATCGCCTGCTCGGCGAGGTCAACCTGTTCTTCCGCTCGCCCGTGGTGCTCGCGGACGGTGTGCGCGACCTGCTGTCCACCATGGCGCGGCACCTGGCCAGCTCGATGGAGAGCCTGCGCGCCACGGCGCTCGAGCGCGAGGCCGCAGTGGCCGAGGAGCGCAGCCTGATCGCGCGCGAGCTGCACGACTCGATCGCGCAGTCGCTGGCTTTCCTCAAGATCCAGACGCAGTTGCTGCGTGACGCCATTGCCAAGGACAACACCGAGGCGCGCGACCGCAGCATGGCGGAGCTCGACGTGGGCGTGCGCGAATGTTATGCCGACGTGCGCGAACTGCTGGTGCATTTCCGCACGCGCACGAGCGACGAGGACATCGAGGCCGCGCTGCGCGCCACGCTCTCGAAGTTTGAGCACCAGACGGGCATCGCCACGGCGCTCACGATGACGGGGCAGGGCCTGCCCCTCGCGCCGGACGTACAGATCCAGGTGCTGCACATGGTGCAGGAGGCGCTGTCCAACGTGCGCAAGCACGCGGGTGCCAGCCGTGTCGAGCTGCTCGTGCAGCGCCATCCGTGGCGCTTCGAGGTGCGCGACGACGGCTGCGGGTTCGACCCCGCGCACGTGGCGCCCGATTCGATGCATGTGGGCCTGGGCATCATGCGCGAGCGCGCGCTGCGCGTGGACGCCACGGTGCGTGTGGACTCCGAGCCCCAGGGGGGCACCCGCGTATGCATCGAGCTGCCCCCTGCTTCTTCCGTTCTGCCGGCCTCTGCGCTGGCCGCCTGACCCATGTCCCCTGTCTCTCCCGTGACGGTTTTCGTGGTCGATGACCACGCATTGATGCGCCGAGGCCTCATCGCGCTGCTGTCGCAGGACTCCGGCCTGCGCGTAGTCGGCGGCGCCGCCGACGCGGGCGAGGCCCTGCGCCTCGTGCCGGATCTGCGGCCCGAGGTGATCCTGCTCGACAACCACCTGCCCGGGGTGCTGGGCGTGGATGCCATCGCGGGCCTGCGCGAGGCTTCGCCCGGCAGCCGCGTGATCATGCTCACGGTGAGCGAGGACGGCCAGGACCTGGCCGCCGCACTGCGCAACGGCGCGCAGGGCTACCTGCTCAAGACCATCGACGGCGATCTGCTCGCCGAGGCCATCCGTCGCGCGGCGCGTGGCGAGCCCGTGGTGAGCCCCGAGATGATGGGCAAGCTCGTGGCGGCCTTCCAGACCCAGGGCGCGCCCGAGCCGCCGCTGGCGGAGGATCCCGATGCCGCGCCCGCCTCGCCGCTGTCACCGCGCGAGGAGGACGTACTGCGCGAGATCGCACGCGGCGCGAGCAACAAGGAAATCGCGCGCGCTCTCGACATCGCCGAGACCACCGTGAAGATCCACGTGCAGCACATCTTGCGCAAGCTCGGGCTGTCCTCGCGCGTGCAGGCAGCCGTGTACGCCTCGGACCGGCAGCGGCCTACGGAATAACCCTAGCAGCGGTACATAGTTCTTTCGGATGAGGGCGGCCTGGGCTGCCCTCGTTCTTCTGCATCGGAGTGGGCCTCCGTGCGAAGGATGGGCAGCGCCGGCGTTTCGCGGGAGGATACATGCCATACATCAAGAGAGGACAAGTGCAATGGCTACCCCGTCGCAAGCCGCGGCCGACGATCCGCGCCGCACCCGCCAGGCTTGGTCTGTGCTCATCGTGAGCACGCTGGCTTTTACCGTCTGCTTCATGGTCTGGATGATGTTCGGCGTCATCGGCATCCCGATCAAGAAGATGCTGAACCTTAACGCCACGCAGTTCGGCCTGCTCACGGCCATGCCCGTGCTTACCGGCTCGCTCGTGCGCGTGCCGCTGGGCATCTGGACCGACAAGTACGGCGGCCGCATCGTCATGGCCGTGCTGATGGCCCTCACGGTGCCCGCCATCTGGCTGATGGCCTACGCCACGCAGTACTGGCACTTCCTCACCATCGGCCTGTTCGTCGGCCTGGCCGGCGGCTCGTTCTCGGTCGGCACGCCCTACGTGGCGCGCTGGTTCCCGAAGAACCGCCAGGGCTTCGCGATGGGCGTCTACGGCGCGGGCAACTCGGGCGCCGCGGTCAACAAGTTCATCGCGCCGGCGCTGGTCGTGGCCTTCGGCTGGACCATGGTGCCGCAGGTCTACGCGGCCGTGATGCTGGGCACGGTGATCCTGTTCTGGATGTTCAGCCACAGCGATCCGGCGCACCTGGTGCCCTCCAACACCAAGTTCAGCGACCAGCTCAAGGCGCTGAAGGATCCGCGCGTGCTCAAGTACTGCCAGTACTACTCGATCGTGTTCGGCGGCTACGTCGCGCTGTCGCTGTGGATGGTGCAGTACTACGTCGGCGAGTACGGCCTGGACATCCGCGCCGCCGCGCTGCTGGCGGCCTGCTTCTCGCTGCCCGGCGGCGTGCTGCGCGCGATCGGCGGCTGGCTGTCCGACAAGTACGGCGCGCACGGCGTCACCTGGTGGGTGATGTGGGTGAGCTGGATCTGCCTGTTCCTGCTGTCCTACCCGCAGACCGATTTCACCATCCAGACCGTGAACGGCCCCCTGACGCTGCACATCGGCCTGAACGTGTACCTGTTCACCGCGCTGATGTTCGTGCTGGGCATCGCCTGGGCCTTCGGCAAGGCCAGCGTGTTCAAGTACATCAGCGACGACTATCCGCACAACATTGGCGCCATCAGCGGCATCGTGGGCCTGGCGGGCGGCATGGGCGGTTTCATTCTGCCCATCCTGTTCGGCCTGCTCATGGACTGGACCGGCGTGCGCTCCAGCGCTTTCATGCTCATGTATGGCGTGGTCTGGGTCTCGCTGATCTGGATGTATTTCACCGAGGTGCGCCGCGCCGATGTGGTCGGTGGCACGCAATCCGCCTCCACGCTGGCGCAGGCCGCCCGCTGATCCCCGTTTTCACCGGAGAACTTTCATGTCCGCCAATTCCTCAACACGGCCTCTCAGCCGTCCCGGGCGTCTGCTCACGCTCTGGACTCCCGAGGACAAAACCTTCTGGGAGCAGGAGGGTGAGGCCATTGCCAAGCTCAACCTCTGGATCTCGGTGCCGGCCCTGTTCCTGGCTTTCGCGATCTGGCAGGTCTGGAGCGTGGTCGCCGTGAACCTGCCATCGCTGGGCTTCAAGTACTCGACCAACCAGCTATTCTGGCTCGCTGCCGCGCCTGCGCTCTCGGGCGCCACGCTGCGCATCTTCTACTCGTTCATGGTGCCCATTTTCGGCGGGCGCCGCTGGACGGCCATCTCCACGGCTTCGCTGCTGATTCCTGCCATCGGCATCGGCCTTGCCGTGCAAGACAACACGACCAGCTACCCCACCATGCTGGTGCTGGCGCTGCTGTGTGGTTTGGGCGGTGGTAATTTCAGCTCCAGCATGGCCAACATCAGCTTCTTCTTCCCCAAGGAACGCAAGGGATCGGCCCTGGGGGTGAACGCTGGCCTGGGCAACCTCGGGGTGTCGGTGGTGCAGTTCATGAGCCCGCTGGTGGTCACCGCTGGCATCTTCGGCGTGTTCGGTGGCGATCCGCAGACCGTGGCCAAGGGCACGCAGACCCTGCAGGTGTGGACGCAGAACGCAGCCTTCATCTGGGTGCCCTGGATCGCGCTGGCCTCGGTGGCCGCGTGGTTCGGCATGAACGACATTTCGGACGCCAAGGCCTCGTTCGCCGCGCAGGCCGCGATTTTCCGCCGCAAGCACAACTGGCTGATGTGCGTGCTCTACCTGGGCACCTTCGGCTCGTTCATTGGTTACGCCGCGGGCTTCCCGCTGCTCATCAAGAGCCAGTTCCCGGGCGTCAACCCGCTGGCCTATGCATGGCTGGGCCCCCTGGTGGGTGCCACGGTGCGGCCCTTCGGCGGCTGGCTGGCCGACAAGCTCGGTGGCGCGCGCGTCACTCTGTGGAACTTCATCGTGATGGCGCTGGCCGTGGTGGGCGTGGTTCAGTTCCTGCCCACCAACGGCGCAGGCGGGCAGTTCGCAGGATTTTTCGTGTGCTTCCTCGTGCTGTTCCTCACCACGGGCATTGGCAATGGTTCCACGTTCCGCATGATCCCCGTGATCTTCCTCACGGAGGCACTGCGCGGTGTGGACCGCAACGACACCACCGCCGTGGCCCAGGCCCAGAAAGAGGGCAATACGCTGGGCGCCGCCACGCTGGGCTTCACCGCCGCCATGGCAGCCTACGGCGGTTTCTTCATTCCCAAGAGCTACGGTAGCTCCATTGCGCTGACGGGTGGCCCTCAGGCGGCGTTGTGGGTCTTCGTGGCGTTCTACGCGATCTGCATTGCAATCACTTGGTGGTACTACGCGCGCCAGCACGCCGAGATGCCGTGCTGAGCCCTTCTCACATAAACAGATTCAGGAGCCTCCGATGAGCCATTTTCTCGACCGACTCTCGTACTTCGCGCAGCCGCGCGAAACCTTCTCGCAGGGCCACGGCCAGACCAACGGCGAAGACCGCACCTGGGAAGATGCCTACCGCGACCGCTGGGCGCACGACAAGATCGTGCGCTCCACGCACGGCGTGAACTGCACGGGCTCTTGCTCGTGGAAGATCTACGTCAAGGGCGGCATCGTCA
>JAYSFC010000114.1:0-12317 GCA_041913505.1 Acidovorax sp. | reverse complement strand
CGGCCACGTTCATGATCATGGGCGACAAGTGCACGCGCCGCTGCCCCTTTTGCGACGTGGGCCACGGCCGGCCCGACCCGCTCGACGCCGACGAACCCCTCAACCTTGCCAAGACCATCGCCCAACTGCGCCTCAAGTACGTGGTGATCACGAGCGTGGACCGCGACGATCTGCGCGACGGCGGCTCGGGCCACTTCGTGGAGTGCATCAAGAACATCCGCGCGCTCTCGCCCAGCACGCAGATCGAAATCCTCACGCCCGACTTCCGAGGCCGTGACGACCGCGCGCTCGAGATCCTCAAGGCCGCGCCGCCCGACGTGATGAACCACAACCTCGAGACCGTGCCGCGCCTGTACAAGGAGGCGCGCCCGGGTTCGGACTACCAGTTCTCGCTGAACCTGCTGAAGAAATTCAAGGCCCTGCACCCGAACGTGCCGACCAAGAGCGGCCTGATGGTGGGCCTGGGCGAAACCGACGAGGAAATCCTGGAAGTGATGCGCGACATGCGCGCGCACGGCATTGAGATGCTGACCATCGGCCAGTACCTTGCGCCCAGCAACAGCCACCTGCCCGTGCGCCGCTACGTGCACCCCGACACCTTCAAGATGTTCGAGGCCGAGGCGTACAAGATGGGCTTCAGCCACGCGGCCGTGGGCGCCATGGTGCGCAGCTCCTACCACGCGGACCAGCAGGCCCACGCGGCCGGCGTCTAACGTCCCGCCACCTGCGGCGGGCGCACCGCCCGCAGGACTTTCCCCGCTCAGCGCCCCAGCGCCTCCAGCCACTGCGCGAGGTCCTGCGCGGCCTGGTCGGTGGCCTCGGCCAGCGCACGCGCGCCGCCGGCCGCATCGGCGCTCGGCGCGGGCCGCTGCACCACGAACACGCGCTGCGCCACCAGCACCTCGCCCGCCGGCACGGCATCGAGCACCGTCGCGCGCAGGCGCAGCAGGCCGCTGCTCTGCGACGGGCTTTGGAACACCTGGCTGAACTCCTCGAGCGCCACGCGCAGCACGGCGGTCGGCTTGCCCGAGCCACGCGCGGCCGGGGTATCGCTGGCCTGCAAGATGGCGCGGCGCTGGCCCAGGCGCTCACGCAGGCGCTGCTGCACCAGCGTGGCGGGCGGCTGGCTCCAACGGGCCTGCATGTAGGGGCGCAGCTGGTGCGCATCCGCATAGGCCAGGCGGTAGTACACGGCGGCGCTCGTGTCGGCCAGGCCCTGCGTGTCCACGTCGGCCAGGGCCAGCGTCGGCAGGGCGGGCGCGGAAGCAGCAGGCGTTTCGCTCACGGCACCGGGACCGAAGTCGTAGAGCGTGGCGCGCACGGGCGGCTGCGGCAGGGCCGAGCACCCTCCCAGGAAAATAGCAGCCCAAACGGCCATAGTGCGCATGTAGCGGTCACCATCAGCTATGAAAAAGAGAGTATTCATGGCGGCATCTTCCTCGGCTCAATGCGCAGCGGGCGTAACGAAACCGGGCTCGCCCGGCCCCGGCTGGGCCGTGCCCGGGCCGTAAATGAAGGATTGCGGGTTGTCGGTGATGCCGCCCGCGGCCCGGCCGAACTGGCGCGCGGCGCGCGCGGCCTCGTCGGTGGCGCGGTGTACGCGCGGCAGCGTGGTGCTGCCGAAGTTGTCGGCCGCGCGCGCCAGGGCCTGGGTGCCCAGGGTGATCTGTTCGAGGGCGCCGCCCGGTGCGTTCAGGCGCTGGGCGGTCTGGCCGATGTCGGCGGCGGCGGCGGCCGTGCTGGCCCCGGCCTGCTGCAGCGCCTGCAGCGTGTGGCGTGCGTCCGTGGTCAGCGCGGGCACGGCGGCGAGCGCGGGATCCAGGCGCTGGGTCACCGTGGCGTCGAGCCGCTGGCCCAGTTGCGCGAACTGCCCGGCGGCCTGGCCGATGTTGGTGAGCGCAGTGCTCAGGCGTGCCTGGTTCTCGTCGCTCAGGATCTGGTTGATGCGTTCGGCCGCGTCCTGGATCTGCCCGAGGATGGCCGGCCCCTGCTCGGCCAGCCGGCCGAAGGGCGAGGTTTGCAGCGGCAGGCGCGGCGCGCCGCTGGGGCCGGGCGGCAGCGCGGGCAGGGGTTCGTCGGCATCGTCGAGCAGGATGTGGGCCAGGCCCGTCACGCCCTGGTAGCCCAGAACGGCGTAGGTGGAGGGCGTGATGGGCGCCTCGGCGTTGACGGCGATGCGGATCAGCACGTTGCCGGGCACCTGCGTATCGAAACCGATGGCCGTGACCTTGCCCACGGCCACGCCCTTGTAGCGCACGGCGGCCTGGGGCTGCAGACCGCTCACGCTTTCGCGGCTGGAGAGCTCGTACACGCTGTAGTGCGTGCGGTCCCGCGTGAGCCACAGGACCAGGGCCGAGAGCAGGAGCGTCACCGCGATCACGAAGGTGCCCGCGGCCAGGGCATGGGATTTGTTTTCCATCAGGAAGCCTCCAGCGGCGACATGCCGCCGTGCAGGGGCGCCATGGCCCGCCGGCCACGCTCGCCCCGAAAGAACTGTTCGGTGAACGGGTGCGCGAACTGCGCCACCTCGCGCGGCGCACCGGTGACGATGACCTTCTTTTCGGCCAGCACGGCCACGCGCGTGGACAGTGCAAAGAGCGTATCGAGATCGTGCGTGACCATGACCACCGTGAGCCCCAGCGCCGCATGCAGCTCGCGCAGCAGGGCGCAGAAATCGTCGGAACTGTTGGGATCGAGCCCCGCCGTGGGCTCGTCGAGCAGCAGCAGCGGCGGGTCCATGATGAGCGCGCGCGCCAGCGCCACGCGCTTGACCATGCCGCCCGAAAGGTCGGCCGGCATGCGCAGGGCGTGCTCGGGCCGAAGCCCCACCATCTGCAGCTTGACCATGGCCGCATCGCGCACGAGCGATTCAGGCAGCGTGCCCTGCTCGCGCAGCGCGAACGCGATGTTGTCGAGCACGTTGAAGGCCGAGAACAGCGCACCGTGCTGGAACAGCATGCCTACGCGTGCCGCAGCGCCCTCGCCGCCCATCTCGGCCGCCGGGCGGCCCAGCACCGTCACGCTGCCGCGCGCGGGCCGCTCCAGGCCCAGCATCTGGCGCAGCAGCACCGTCTTGCCGGTGCCCGAGCCACCCACGAGCGACAGCATCTCGCCGCGCAGCACCGTGAGATCGAGGTCCTGGTGCACGGCAAAGGCCTCGTCGCCCTGGCCGAACACGGACCACAGGCCCTCGATGCGCACCATGGATTCGGGCGACGTATCCACCATGTCAGTCATCCATGGCGCTGGGCGCCACCTGCAGCCCGTGAAACGAGCGCTTGCCAGGCCAGGGCAGCCGCGCAAGGGCCGCCGCGCTGGCTGCGCACCCCTCCCCTGGCGCGCAGCGCGTAGAGAGAGGGGGAAGGCGCGAAGCGACTCAGGGGGTGATTCATCTCATATCCCCACGCTCTTGAAGGCGATAGCGAACAGCGCATCGATGACGATGACCACGGTGATGGCCGTGACCACCGAGGCTGTCGTGCCCTCGCCCAGGCTCTGCGTGTTGGGCTTGACGCGCAGCCCCCAGTGGCAGCCGATGAGCGCGATCATCACCCCGAACACGGCCGACTTGGCCAGCGCGAGATACAGGTTCGCCGGCGCCACGGCGCGCGGCAGCGCCTGCACGAAATAGGCGGGGGTGATGCCCATGGTGAGGTCGGCCGCGAGCATGCCGCCCGCTAGCGCCGCCAGCGTGGTCCACACGCTGATGAGCGGCATGGCCACGGCCAGCGCCATCGCGCGCGGCAGCACGAGCCGGAAGCCGCGCGCGATGCCCATGACGCGCATCGCGTCGAGCTCCTCGGTCACGCGCATCACGCCGATCTGCGCCGTGATGGCCGAGCCCGAGCGCCCTGCCACCAGGATGGCGCCCAGCATGGGCCCCAGCTCGCGGATCAGCGAAATGCCCAGGATGTTCACGATGAAGGACTCGGCGCCGAACTGGCGCAGCTGCAGCGCCATGAGGTAGGCCAGCACCACGCCGATAAGGAAGCCCACGAGCGCCGTGATCGGCAGCGCCGTGGCGCCCATGCGGTAGAGATGGCCCGACACGTCGCGCCAGGGCCCGCGCTGCGGCGCGCGCGCAAGGCGCACGAGATCGAGCGTGAGCTGGCCGATGAGCTGCACGAGGTGCAGCACGTGGCTGCGCGCATGCAGCACGAGCAGGCCCAGCCGGTTGACCTGGTCCATGAAGCGCCAGGGCTCGGGCGGCGGCGCGGGCGCGGTGCACAGGCCCGCCACGCGCTCGAGCAGGGCGCGGTGCGCCGCGTTCACGGCCACGCGCGCGGGCCAGGCGCGGCCCCAGTGGTTCCACAGCAACTGCGCGCCCACGTGGTCGAGCCACTGCAGGCCGCTGAGGTCCCAGCCCAGGTCCGCCGCGGGCGCCAGCGCCGCGAGCTGGCCGCGCAGCGCGCGCCACTGCGCGCGCTGGCCCAGCTCGGCCGCCCCCCAGCGGCCCTGCAGCACGGCGCACGGCCCGTCGGGCGTGTCGGTGCGGAGAAGCTGGGGTGGATGGTCGGACATGCAGGGAGGCCGGAGCGGGAAGAAGAACCAGCGCGCAGGATAGCGTGCAGGCGGCGGTGCCGCGCAAGCACAGGGCCCGGCCCGATGCTTGTAATTATTATCAAATTGCCTTCCAGTGCAAGAGCGGAGGGCATCATCAGCTATTAATTTTGAAGCACAAAGGGATCTCCCCCCTCGACAGGCCGGGGCCGATCCGCACAATGGAACGGCCTTTCAGCAGCTTGGTCCTCGGGCCGTCTTTATTCCATGAGCGACACCACCTTCGACTACATCATCATCGGCGGCGGCACGGCCGGCGCCCTGCTCGCCAACCGCCTGAGCGCCGACCCGAAGAACCGCGTGCTGCTCATCGAGGCCGGGCGCAAGGACGACTACCACTGGATCCACATCCCCGTAGGCTACCTGTACTGCATCGGCAACCCGCGCACCGACTGGCTCTACCAGACCGAGCCCGACGCAGGCCTCAACGGCCGCCGGCTGCGCTACCCGCGCGGCAAGACGCTGGGCGGCTGCAGCAGCATCAACGGCATGATCTACATGCGCGGCCAGGCGCGCGACTACGACCAGTGGGCCCAGCTCACCGGCGACGACGCCTGGCGCTGGGAGAACGTGCTGCCCGACTTCCGCCGTCACGAGGACCACTGGCGCCTGGACCAGCCCGACGGCGTGGACGCCGACTTCCAGCGCATGCACGGCAACAAGGCCACGGGCAGCACGGGCGAGTGGCGCGTGGAAAAGCAGCGCCTGCGCTGGGACGTGCTCGACGCCTTTGCGCACGCCGCGCAGCAGGCGGGCATTCCCGCCACGCAGGACTTCAACAGCGGCAACAACGAGGGCGTGGGCTACTTCGAGGTCAACCAGAAGGCCGGCTGGCGCTGGAACACGGCCAAGGCCTTTCTGCGCCCCACCTGCTACGGCCGCTCCAACTTCGAGATGTGGACCAGCGCGCACGCCACGCGGCTGCTCATCGAGACCGATGCCAGCGGCCAGCGCCGCTGCACCGGCGTGCAGGTGTGGGACGGGCACGAGATGGTCACCGCCCACGCCACCTGCGAGGTGCTGCTGTGCGCGGGCGCAGTGAACTCGCCGCAACTGCTGCAGCTCTCGGGCATAGGCCCGGGCGCGCTGCTCCACCAGCATGGCATCGCGCCCATGCTCGACCTGCCCGGCGTGGGCGCCAACCTGCAGGACCATCTGCAGATCCGCTCGGTCTACAAGGTGCAGAACGTCAAGACGCTCAACACCCAGGCCGCCAGCCTGTGGGGCAAGGCGCGCATCGGCCTGCAGTACGCCTGGAGCCGCAGCGGCCCCATGAGCATGGCGCCCTCGCAGCTCGGCGCCTTCACGCGCTCCCGCCCGGACCTGCCCTGGCCGAACATCGAGTACCACGTGCAGCCGCTTTCGCTCGACGCCTTCGGCGAGCCGCTGCACGACTTCCCGGCCTTCACGGCCAGCGTGTGCAACCTCAACCCCACGAGCCGCGGCACGGTGCAGATCAAGAGCGCGCGCTTCGAGGACGCGCCCGCCATCGCGCCGCGCTACCTCAGCACCGAGGAGGACCGCCAGGTGGCGGCCGACAGCCTGCGCGTCACGCGCCGCATCGTGGCCCAGCCCGCGCTGGCCAAGTACCGGCCCGAGGAATGGAAGCCCGGCGTGCAGTTCCAGACCGACGAGGAACTCGCGCGCCTGGCGGGCGACATCGCCACGACGATCTTCCACCCCGTGGGCACGACCAAGATGGGAAGCGATGACGACCCCCTGGCCGTGCTCGACAGCCGCCTGCGCGTACGCGGCATCGCTGGGCTGCGCGTGGTGGACGCGGGCGCCATGCCCACCATCACCAGCGGCAACACCAACTCGCCCACGCTCATGATCGCGGAGAAGGCGGCCGAGTGGATCCGCGCCGACCAGCGCAGCGCCTGAGCCACCCCGCGCGCCGGCCCGACCCCACGGGGTCGGGAAACCCCCAATGCACCAACCGGGGGCGGCCAGTTAAAGTGGCACCACTCGAAGCGCGCCGCGGTGCGCAAGAGAGGAGCCCGAGGAGACATCTCGAGAACCAGTACAGAAACGAAAAGCATCCTCCACGAGATGCCTCTTTGACAAGGCGCCGGCAACCCCGGCGCCTTTTTATTTGCCCCCGGCGCCGGGGCTGCCGATGCGACAATCGGCCGATGGAATGGATACTCGTCTCGCTGGCATCGCTTCTGGCCGGTTTCGTGGATGCGATCGTGGGCGGAGGCGGGCTGATCCTGGTGCCCGCGCTGTTCGCCACGTTCGCCAGCGCCCCGCCCGCCACCCTGCTCGGCACCAACAAGAGCGCCTCGGTCTGGGGCACGGCCATGGCCACCTGGCAGTACAGCCGCCGTGTGCAGATGCCCTGGCACGCCATGCTGCCGGCCGCCGCCGCGGGGTTCGGCGGCTCCTTCGCCGGGGCCTGGGCCGTGACGGTGATGTCGCCCGACTTCCTGCGCAAGCTGCTGCCGCTCGTGCTCCTGGCCGTGCTGGGCTACACGCTGGCCAAAAAGGAACTGGGCCGCCACCACCAGCCGCGCTTCGCGGGCCATGCCGAGGTGGCTGTGGCCAGCCTGATCGGCGCGGTCATTGGCTTCTACGATGGCTTCTTTGGCCCCGGCACGGGCAGCTTCTTCGTCTTCGCCTTCGTGCGCCTGCTGGGCTACGACTTCCTCAACGCATCGGTCTCGGCCAAGCTGCTGAACCTGGCCACCAACGTCGCGGCGCTCATCCTGTTCACCGCCAAGGGGCATGTCTGGTGGCATTTCGCGCTGCCGCTCGCGGTGGCCAACGTGGCCGGCAGCATGCTGGGCACGCACATGGCGCTGCGCCATGGCACGGGCTTCGTGCGCGCCATCTTCATCGTCGTGGTGAGCCTGCTGATCCTCAAGACCGGCTACGACGCCTTTTTGCGCTGACCCGGAGGCCTCCATGCAGAGCATTCCCCTCACCCTGATCGGAGCCCCCACCGACGTGGGCGCCAGCGTGCTCGGCGCGAGCATGGGGCCCGACGCGCTGCGCATCGCGGGCATTGCGCCCGCGCTGCGCCAGCGCGGTCTGGACGTGGAGGACCAGGGCAACCTCCTGGGCCCCGCCAATCCGCAACAGGCACCGCAAGGGGGGTTCCGACATCTGGCCGAGGTCACCCAGTGGAACCGCCAGGTCTTCGGCGCGGTGTCCGCCACGCTCGCATCGGGACGGCTGCCACTGCTGCTGGGCGGCGACCACTGCCTGGCGATCGGCTCGATCAGCGCGGTGGCGCAGCATTGCCGTCGCAGCGGCAAGCGGCTGCGCGTGCTTTGGTTCGATGCACACGCCGACGCGAACACCCCCGCCTCCAGCCCCAGCGGCAACCTGCACGGCATGCCTGTGGCCTGCCTGCTCGGCGACGGTCCGGCCAGCCTGACGGCGCTGGCCGATCCCCCAGCGCTGCGGCCCGAGCAGCTCTGCCTGATCGGGCTGCGCAGCGTGGATGCCACCGAAAAGCGCTACGTGAACGAGCGCGGCATCGAGGTCTACGACATGCGCAGCATCGACGAGATGGGCATGCGCACGGTGATGACCCAGGCGCTGCAGTGCGTGGACGCCGACACCCACCTGCACGTGAGCTTCGACCTCGACTGCCTGGACCCGGACATCGCCCCCGGCGTGGGCACGCCCGTGCGCGGCGGCCCCACCTACCGCGAGATGCAGCTGTGCATGGAAATGCTGGCCGACTGCGGCGCGCTCGGGTCGGTGGACGTGGTGGAGCTCAATCCCGCGCTCGATCTGCGCAACCAGACGGCCGCGCTCGCGGTGGACCTGCTGGAGAGCCTGTTCGGCAAGTCCACGCTGATGCGGCCCACCACCTGACGCCTGGCGCTCAGGGCCTGGGGGGTAGCTGCGCGCCGGGCAGCGGCACCTCGGCTACGGGCCGCGGCTTGCCGATGGGCGCGCTCGACTGGCCCTTGCGCGTGGCGGCGATATCTTCTTCGCTCGGGTACTCGCCCTGCAGCCAGTAGTCGAACACGCGGCGCGCGATGGGGCCGGCGCTCGCGGCGCCGAAGCCCGCGTTCTCCACAATGAGCGCGAGCGCGATACGGGGCTCCTCGGCGGGCGCGAACGCGGCGAACAGCGAGTGGTCGCGCTGGTGCTCTTCAAGCGCCTTGGCGTTGTACTTCACGTTCTGGCCCAGGCTCACGGCCTGTGCGGTGCCCGTCTTGCCCGCCGAGGTGTAGGGTGCCCCCGCGAACAGGCGCGTGCCCGTGCCTCCCTTGTTCACGGCAATGAGGGCGTTGCGCACGATCTCCACGTTCTTTGGCAGGTAGCCCATCGACTGGCCGGGCGGCTGGGCGAGCTCGGTGACCGCGCCCGTCACCGTGTCTTTCACGGCCTTGGCCAGGTGCGGGCGGTAGCGCATGCCGCCGCTGGCCAGCGTGGCCTCGGCCGAGGCGAGCTGCAGCATGGTGAAGTTGTTGTAGCCCTGGCCGATGCCCAGCGACACGGTCTCACCGGGGAACCAGCGTTTCATCTCGGGGCGCTTGTAGGTGTTGCGCTTCCACTCGGTGCTGGGCAGCACGCCACGCACCTCGCCGCCCAGGTCGATGCCCGTGAGCTGCCCGAAGCCCAGCGGCTTCATGAAGTCGTGGATGGTGTCCACGCCCATGTCCACGGCCAGCGAATAGAAATAGGTGTTGCTCGAGAACTGGATGGCGCGGGTCATGTCCACCCCGCCCAGGCCACCTTCGTGGCTGCGGAAGGTGTGGCCGCCAAAGGTGTAGAAGCCCGGGTCGTTGATGACCAGCGCGGGGTTGCGCTTGTTCAGCTGCAGCGCGCCCAGCGCCATGAAGGGCTTGTAGGTTGAACCCGGCGGGTAGGTGCCGCGCAGCGCGCGGTTCAGCAGCGGCTTGTCGATCGACTCGTTGAGCGCCTGCCAGTTCTCGGCGTCGATGCCCTCGACGAACAGGTTGGGATCGAACGTGGGCTTGGAGACGAGTGCGAGGATTTCGCCGTTGCGCGGGTCGATGGCCACGAGCGCGCCGCGCCGGTCGCCGTACAGATCTTCGATGAGCTTCTGCAGCTTGATGTCGATCGACAGCATCACGTTGTCGCCCGGCGTGGCCGCGCGGCTGTTGAGCTTGCGCACGGCACGCCCACCGGCCGAGGTCTCCATGAGCTCCACGCCTGTGGTGCCGTGCAGCTGCTGCTCGTAGGCCTGCTCCACGCCAAGCTTGCCGATGTACTCGGTGCCGCGGTAGTTGGGCGCCTCGTCCGAGTCGTCGATGCGCTCCTTCTCGCGCTGGTTGATGCGGCCGATGTAGCCGATCGCGTGGCTGGCCACCTCGCCGAGCGGGTAGTTGCGGAACAGCCGCGCCTTGATGTCCACGCCGGGGAAGCGATAGCGCTGCGCGGTGAAGCGCGCCACCTCCTGGTCCGTCAGGCGCGTGCGGATCGGCAGCGACTCGAAGCTGCGCGACTCCTCCATGAGCCGCTTGAAGCGGCGCTTGTCGCGCGGCTGGATGTCGACCACCTGGGACAGCGCCTCGATGGTGTCCTCGAGCACGCCCGCCTTCGATGGCGTGATCTCGAGCGTGTAGGCCGAGTAGTTGGTGGCAAGCACTACGCCGTTGCGGTCGAGGATCTGGCCGCGGTTGGGCACGATGGGCACCACGGCCGTGCGGTTGCTCTCGGCCTGGTCGGCCAGATCCTCGTGGCGCACCACCTGCAGGTACACAAGCCGCGCCACGAGCAGGCAGAACGCAAGAAACACCACGAGCGCCACCGCAAGAACCCGCAGGCGAAAGCGCGAGGCATCGGCCTCGGTATTGCGCAGCTCCGTCATGGCCGCCCCAGCCCCGTCATGCCGATCTCACAGGGGCCGGTTTTCATCGCGGTCGGGCGGACGCCGCTGGGGCGCGAGCAGCACCCAGCTGGCCAGTGGCCACAGCACCGCCTCCACGGCCGGCGCCACCAGCATGGCCAGGCCGGGGAAAATGCCGCCCGACACCGCGCGCACCAGCAGTTCCACGGCATGGGCCGCAACGAACAGCGGCAGCATCTGCAGCGCCTGCGAAGGCACGCTGAGCCACATCAGGCGCCGGTGGATCACCCCCGCGCCAAACATGAGCGCCGTATACGCCAGGGCATGCTGGCCCAGCAGGGCTGCCTGGTGGACGTCCATGCACAGGCCGAGCACGAACGCGATGCCCATGCCCACGCGCTGCGGCTGGTGCACGCCCCAGAACGCGAGCAGCAGCATGATCATGTCGGGCATCCACACCGCGCGCCCCAGGGGAAGCAGGTTGACGGCCAGGGCCGCCGCGAGGCTGGCCACGATGAAGACCGGGTTGACGGGCAGCAGCAGTTGCTGGCCACGCGGCATGATCATGCTTGCGGCTCCTTCATTTGCGTGCGCCCTTGCGTGCGGACGCGGGGGGCGGGACGGGATCGGGCCGCTCCGGCAGGTGCTCGGCCAGCGGCTTGAGCACCATCACGTGGCGCACGCCGTTGACCTGCGCCACCGGGTCGCAATAGATGCGCGTGAAGGCCGAATCGGCGCGGCGGTCCACGCGCCGCACGCGGGCCACGGGCAGGCCCGGCGGGTAAACGCCGTCCACACCGCTCGTGGTGAGCAGATCGCCCTCTTGCACGTCGGCGTTGCTCGGCATGAAGCGCAGCTCCATGCTGCCGCCATGGCCCACCACAGGATCACCATAGGCCACGCTGCGCGCGCCGGTGCGCGGGTTCAGCACGGGAATAGCCTGGTCGCGGTCGACGAGCAGCGTGACTTCGCTGAGGAACGGCAGCACGCGCGTGACCTGGCCCAGCACACCGAACTCGTCGAGCACGGGCGATCCCAGCTCGACGCCCCCCACCTGGCCCCGGTCCACGATCACGCGACGGGTGTAGGGGTCGGGCGCGTCATAGACCACCTGCGCGGCCTGCGCGGGCGTGTTCAGGCGTTCGCGCAACTCCAGCAGCTTGCGCAGCTGAGCGTTTTCCTGCAGCAGCAGCTCGGCCTGGTTGGCGCGCTGCGACATCTGGGTCATGCGCTGGCGCGCGTCGTTGGCCTCCTGCTGTGCGGCCTGCAGGGACTCGAAGTAGCCTGCGCCACGGCCAGCCAGTTCCACGGGCTGCAGCATGAGCCACTGCACAGGGTAGAGCACCGCGCCCACGGCCTTGCGCAAGGGATCGGTAATCTGGAAGCGGGCGTCGGCCACCATCAAAAACAGCGCCAAAGCGCTGTACAGGGCCCAACGGGACAGGGCCGACGGACCCTGTTTGAAGAAGGGGGGAGCGCTGCGCTCCAGGGTGCCAAGGGGCATGGGCGGACCCGTTCAGGAGCGGCTGTGCGTCACTCGCTCGTGAAGATGCTGCCCAGGCGGTCCATGCGCTCGAGTGCCATGCCGCAGCCACGCACCACGCAGGTCAGGGGCTCCTCGGCCACCAGCACGGGCAGGCCGGTCTCTTCGGCCAGCAGGCGATCGAGGTCGCGCAGCAGCGCGCCGCCGCCCGTGAGCATCATGCCGCGCTCGGCGATGTCGGCGCCGAGTTCAGGCGGCGTCTGCTCGAGTGCGTTCTTGACGGCCGAGACGATCTGGTTGAGCGGCTCGGTCAGCGCCTCCAGAACCTCGTTGGAGCTGATCGTGAAGCTGCGCGGCACGCCTTCGGACAGGTTACGGCCCTTGACCTCCATCTCGCGCACCTCGGAGCCGGGAAAGGCCGAGCCGATCTGCTTCTTGATGGCCTCGGCCGTGGGCTCGCCGATCAGCATGCCGTAGTTGCGGCGGATGTAGCTGATG
>JAYSFC010000113.1:0-12850 GCA_041913505.1 Acidovorax sp. | reverse complement strand
ACGAGCTGTTGGCGAAGGCGTTCTGCAGCACGCTCATCATCACCAGGCCCGGCACCAGGAAGGCCGTGTAGCTCAGGCGGTCATAGACCTTCACGTGGTCTTCGAGCACGTGGCCGAAGATCAGCAGGTACAGCACTGCCGTGAGCACGGGCGCCGCCACGGTCTGGAAGCTCACCTTCCAGAAGCGCAGCACTTCCTTGTAGAAAAGGGTCTGCCAGCCGGTCATGCGGTTTGCCCTCCCTGCTCGGCGGCCATGACCTGCAGGAACACATCCTCCAGGTCGGCGCGGCGGATCTCCACGTCCTCGGTGGCGATGCCCGCCTCGCGCAGCGCGGCGAGGTGGCGCTCGATCTCGTGCGCGTCCTGCGCGGGCAGCTGCACGATGCGCCCCGTCACGCGTGCCAGCGGCGCGAGCGACGCGGGCAGCGCGGCATCGGTCTTGAGCTGCAGCACGTTGGAGGTGGCGGTCTTGAGCAGCTCCGAGGTGCTGGAGAGCGCCACCACGCGCCCGCCCTTGAGCATGGCGATGCGGTTGCACAGCGCCTCGGCCTCTTCGAGGTAGTGCGTGGTGAGCAGCACCGTGTGGCCCTGCTTGTTGAGCTTGGCAATGAAGTGCCATAGCGTCTGGCGCAACTCCACGTCCACACCGGCCGTGGGCTCGTCCAGCACGATGATGGGCGGCTTGTGCACCAGCGCCTGCGCCACGAGCACGCGGCGCTTCATGCCGCCCGAGAGCTGGCGCATGTTGGCCGTGGCCTTGTCGGCCAGGCCCAGGTTTTCAAGCAGTTCGTCGATCCAGGCCTCGTTGTTCTTCACACCGAAGTAGCCCGACTGAATGCGCAGCGTCTCGCGCACGTTGAAGAAGGGGTCGAACACCAGCTCCTGCGGCACCACGCCGAGCTTGCGGCGCGCGGCCGCGTAGTCGGCCTGCACGTCGCTGCCCTGCACGAGCACGCGGCCGCTGGTGGCGCGCGCCAGGCCCGCCAAAATGCTGATGAGGGTGGTCTTACCCGCGCCATTGGGCCCGAGCAGGCCGAAGAACTCGCCCTCCTCGATGTCCAGGCTCACTTGGTTGAGCGCCTGGAACGGCCCCTTGGGCGTTTGGTAGATCTTGGAGACGGATTGGAATGAGACGGCGGGCATGGGAACCCGTGATTTTACGGGTTGGGGCCCGATCGTGCCGGCGCCGGGGCTCAGTTGACGGACGGCAGCAGCTCGGCCACGCCATAGAGGCCCGCCATGCCCGCAAGCCCCTGTGGCAGTCCCTTGACGGCGAAGCCCTTGCCGTGCGTGATCGCCTCGCGCCGGCATTCGAGCAGCACGGCGAGCGCGGAGGTATCGAACACCGCGAGCGCACCCGCATCGACGACGATCTGCGGCTCGCGCAGCGCCCGCAGCCCCTGCAGCAGCAGGCGCAGGCAGGCAGAGGCCTGGCGGTGGGTGAGTTCGGGGGGCAGCACCAGCATGGCGATGATTCGTTACACCTTCAGCTCTTGCCGCCCGCGGCATTGCTCTTGTTGCGCGCGACCAGCGACTCGATGAGGCCGTCCACGCCCTTGGCGTTGATCTCCTGCGCGAACTGGTTGCGGTAAGTCTCCACGAGCCACACGCCGAGCACGTTCAGGTTGTAGATCTTCCAGCCCGCGCCTTCGCCAGGGGTCTTCTCGAGGCGGTAGTCGAGCTGCACCGGATCGCCGCGGCCGCGGATCTCGGTGCGCACGAGCACGTCCTTGTCGTCGGCCGCGGCGCGCATCGGCTTGATGACGATGCTCTGGTCGGTCACCTGGGCGAGCGCGCCGGCGTAGGTACGCACGAGCAGGGTCTTGAACTCCTCCTGCAGGCGCGCCTGCTGGTCGGGCGTGGCCTGGCGCCAGCCCGGGCCGACGGCAGCAGCGGTCATGCGGCGGAAATTGACGTTGGGCATCACGGTCTTGTCGACCAGGGCCACGATCCTGGGGATGTCGCCGGCCTTGATGGACTTGTCGGTACGCAGCGTCTCAAGCACGTCGGTGGACAGGCGCTTGATCAGCGCATCGGGGGCCTCATCGGCAGCGTACGCGGGCAGCGCCAATGTGCCCGCCAGCGAGACGGTGGCGGCCAGGCCCAGGGCCAGGCGGCTGAGGGAGCGTCGGTTCATCATGTTCGGATCCTTTTCTCGGGGTGCCCCGCACGGCGGGTGGATGGGCACATTCTGGCCGCGGCACGCGGCGCATGGGCGTCGCACCTGTCGCGGCCTGCAAGCATTTGCAACAGCGGGTCAGTTCGGCTCGGGCGGCAACCGGCCGTCGTCGCCGCCATCGGCCGGCAGGGACTCGGCGTTGCCAGATTGCCGGGCGCGGTACTGCAGGTACGCATCGCGCGTGAAACTGTACTTGTCGAGCGCGGCCGACTCGAGCACCGAGCCCGCGCTGAGCAGGTTGGCGCGCGTATCCACGACCCGCAGCGTGTAAAGCGAGTTGCGCGTGGGCACATGGTCGATCTGGGTTACCACGTCGCCCTGCCAGTCCACGGGCAGCGCCACGGTATCGCGCACCGTGGAGGGGCCGAGCAGCGGCAGCACGAGGTACGGGCCGCTCGGAACGCCCCAGCGCCCCAGCGTGAGGCCAAAGTCCTGCTTGTGCCGCTCGATGCCCATCTCGCTGGCCACATCGAACAGGCCGCCGATGCCGAACACCGTGTTCACGTTGAAGCGCACGAGGCTGTCGAGCGCGCCTGCCATGCGCAGCTGCAGCAGGTTGTTGACGAACGACCAGGCATCGCCGAGGTTGGCGAACACGTTGGTCACGCCCGAGCGCACGGGCTGCGGTGTGACCTCCTTGTAGGCCGTGGCCACGGGCTTGAACACCGCCTCGTCGAGCCCGTCGTTGAAGCGGGTCATGCCGCGGTTGTAGCCCTCGAAGGGATCGGCCGGATTGGCGTGCGGCCCCGAGGCGCAGCCCGCGAGCAGTGCGGCGCCCAGCGCCATGGCGACCACGGCTGACGGCGCGCAGGCGGGGCCCGTGGGGGTGGATGGGTTCGTGGTGGTCATTTCTTGCTCCCTGCCGCTGGTGCCGTGCCACCGGCCTCGGCCTTGCCGTAGAGGAATTGCCCGATCAGGTTCTCCAGCACCACGGCGGACTGCGTGGAGGTCACGGTGTCGCCGGGGGCGAGGTTCTTCTCGTCCGCGCCAGGATCGATGCCGATGTACTGGTCGCCCAGCAGGCCGCTCGTGAGGATCTTGAGCGAGCTGTCCTTGGGGAACGCATAGCGATCGTCCAGCGCCAGCGTCACGCGGGCCTGGAAGGTCTTGTCGTCGAACGTGATCGCCTCGACGCGGCCCACGACCACCCCGGCGCTGCGCACGGCAGCCTTGGGCTTGAGCCCGCCGATGTTGTCGAAGCGCGCCGTGACGCGGTAGCCCGACTGGAAATTGAGGTGCAGGAGGTTGGCGGACTGCAGGGCCAGGAACACGAGCGCCGCGGCGCCGATCATCACGAACAGGCCGACCCAGACATCGTTCTTCGAATGCTGCATGGTTCTCTGTCTCTTTCTAAATGCTGAACATCAGGGCCGTGAGGACAAAGTCCAGCCCCAGCACGGCCAGCGAGGCCATGACCACGGTACGCGTCGTGGCGCGCGAAACGCCCTCGGGCGTGGGCTTGGCGGTGTAGCCCTGCAGCAGCGCCACGAAGGTCACCGCCAGGCCGAACACCACGCTCTTGAGTACGCCGTTGCCCAGATCCTTCCAGATATCGACGCCGTCCTGCATCTGCCCCCAGAACGCGCCACCATCGACGCCGATCATGAGCACGCCCACGATCCAACCGCCGATCACGCCTACGGCACTGAACACGGCCGCGAGCAGCGGCATCACGATCAGGCCGGCCCAGAAGCGCGGCGCGAGGATGCGGCTGACCGGGTCCACGGCCATCATCTCCATGGCGCTGAGCTGCTCGCCCGCCTTCATGAGGCCGATCTCGGCCGTGAGCGAGGTGCCCGCGCGCCCCGCGAACAGCAGCGCCGTGACCACAGGCCCCAGCTCGCGCACCAGCGACAGCGCCACGAGCAGGCCCAGAGCCTCGGCCGAGCCGTAGCGCTGCAGCGTGTAATAGCCCTGCAGCCCCAGCACGAAGCCCACGAACAGGCCCGACACGGCGATGATCGACAACGAGTAGTTGCCCAGGAAATGGATCTGGTCGCCCACGAACCGGGGGCGCTTGAACGCCGTGCCAAAGAGGCGCAGCAACTGCGCCAGCAGGCGCGCGCCCTGGCCGATGTCGGCCAGCTGGCTGCGCACGGCAAAACCCACATCGGAAGGCCGCCACCAGCTCATCGCCCACCTCCGTCAAAAGAAACGCCCGAAGGGCCGAAGTCCTGCGCCACGTCGGGCCCCGGATAGTGGAACGGCACCGGTCCCGAAGGCAGCGCGTGCACGAACTGGTGCACGAGCGGATCGCTGCTCGCGCGCACCTCGTCGGGCGAGCCCTGGGCGGCTACCGTGCCGGGGCCGAGCACGATCACGTGGTCGGCCACCCGGAAGGTTTCCTCCACGTCGTGCGAGACCAGGATGGTGGTCAGGCCCATCGCGTCGTTGAGCTCGCGGATGAGCTGCGCCGCCGTGCCCAGAGAGATCGGGTCGAGCCCCGCGAAAGGCTCGTCGTACATGACGAGCTCGGGGTCGAGCGCCACGGCGCGTGCCAGCGCCACGCGCCGCGCCATGCCGCCCGAGATCTGGCTCGGCAGCAGGTCGCGCGCACCGCGCAGGCCCACGGCGTGCAGCTTCATGAGCACGATGTCGCGCACCAGTTCGTCGGGCAGGTCGGTGTGCTCGCGCAGCGGAAATGCCACATTCTCGAACACGCTCATGTCGGTGAACAGCGCGCCGAACTGGAACAGCATGCCCATGCGCCGGCGCGCGGCGTAGAGCGCATCGCGGTCCATCGCGCCCACGTCGTGGCCGTCGAACAGCACCTGCCCCTGCTGGGCACGCTGCTGCCCGCCAATGAGGCGCAGTACCGTGGTCTTGCCACCGCCCGAGGCGCCCATGAGCGCCGTGACCTTGCCGCGCGGCACTTGCAACGAGAGGTCGCGCAGGATCACGCGCTCGCCGTACGAGAACGTGACGTTGCGCAGTTCCACCAGAAGAGGTTGCTCAGCCATGCAGCGGAATGGGAAAAAGGAGGGTCGAGGGGGGGATTCTCAGGGCAAACCCCAGGGGATGCGATGGTAACTCAACATACATTCACGCATGTTTGCAGGTGGCAACCTCGCATCGGCACTATATTTTTTATAGCTTCCTGTGCTTGCCGCTCCAGCGCAAGCGGCCCATTTTATTCAAATTGCCGCCATGGCGTGCGCAGCGGTCAGAGCATGCTTTGCAGGAAGGCTCGTGTGCGCGCGTGCCGCGGCTGGGCGAAGAATTCGGCAGCCGGTGCCGACTCGATGAGCTCCCCCTGGTCCATGAAGACCACGCGGTGCGCCACCTCGCGCGCAAAGCCCATTTCGTGCGTGACCACGAGCATGGTCATGTGCTCCTGCGCGAGCTGGCGCATGGTGCGCAGCACCTCGCCCGTGAGCTCGGGGTCGAGCGCCGAGGTCGGCTCGTCGAACAGCAGGATGTCGGGCTCCATGGCCAGCGCGCGCGCGATGGCCACGCGCTGCTTCTGCCCGCCCGACAGGCGCGCGGGGTAGCTGTCGCGCTTCGGCAGCAGACCCACCTTGGCGAGCAGCGCCTCGGCGCGGGCAACCGCCGCATCACGCGCCAGGCCCTGCACCACCATGGGGGCCTCGATGAGGTTTTCCAGCACCGTGAGGTGCGGGAACAGGTTGAAGTGCTGGAACACCATGCCGGTCTTGGCGCCAATGCGTCGCACCTCGGCGTCGGGCACGTAGGCACAGCGCCCCTGCGCATCGGTGGTGGCCAGGGTTTCGCCCTCGATGGCGATGTGGCCGCTGTCGATGGTCTCCAGGTGGTTCAGGCAGCGCAGAAAGGTGCTCTTGCCCGAGCCCGAGGGCCCGATCACCGCCACCACCTCGCCCTTGCGCACCTGCAGCGACACGCCGCGCAGCACCTCGTTGGCGCCGAAGCGCTTGCGCAGGTCGCGCGCCTCGATCATGGGCGCTTCACTGGTCGTACTTGGCATAGCGTTTCTCCAGGCGCTGGAAAGCCCAGGTGAGCAGCAGCGTCATGGCCAGGTAAAAGGCCGCCGCGACGATGAAGGGCGTGGTGGTGAAGTCGCGCTGCACGATGCCGCGCGCGGCGCGCAGCAGGTCGTTGAGGGCCAGCACGTAGATGAGCGAGGTGTCCTTCACGAGCGTGATGGTCTCGTTGCTCATGGGCGGCAGGATGCTGCGCACCATCTGCGGCAGCACGATGCGGCGCATGGTCTGGCCGTAGCCCATGCCCAGCACCTTGGCGGCCTCGTACTGGCCCCGGTCCACCGACTGGATGCCGGCGCGGAAGATCTCGGCGAAGTAGGCCGCGTAGTTCAGCGCGAACGCCACCACGGCGGCCGGAAAGTCCGGCAGGCGCACGCCGACCACGGGCACGAAGGGCAGCGCGAAGTAGATGAACAGCATCTGCAGCATGAGCGGCGTGCCGCGCATGAGCCAGATGTAGCCATTCACCGCCTGGCTCAGTGCCGCGAAGCGCGACACGCGTGCCAGCGCCAGTGCCAGCCCCAGCGGCACGGCCAGCGCCAGCGTGATCGCGAACAGCTTGAGGGTGACCAGCGCGCCCTGCGCCAGCGGCCCCAGGAGGGAGAGTACGTAGTCCATCATGCAAACACCGGCAGGCCAGTACAGGCGCTGCCGGTGCCAGGGAAGCCCGAAGGGGATAGGTTACTTGATGATGTTCTTGCCGAACCACTTGGTGGCGATCTGGCCTGCGGTGCCGTCCTGCTTCATGTCGGCCAGGGCCTTGTCGAGCTTGCCCAGCAGTTCGGTGTCGTCCTTGCGCACGCCCACGCCGTAGTCTTCGGTGCCGAAGTTGTCGTCGAGCACCGCGTACTGGTCGGCCTTCTTGGAAACGAGGTAGCGTCCCACCACTTCATCGACCACCACGGCGTTCAGGCGGCCTGCTGACAGGTCCATGAGGGCGGCGACGTTGTCACCGAAGGTTTTGAACTCCTTGAAGCCCTTGAATACCGCGTCATCCTTCTTCACGGCGTCCACGGCACTGCTGCCCTCCTGCGCACCGACCACCTTGCCGGCCAGATCGGCCTTGGTCTTGATGCCGGAATTGGCAGCCACCACGATGATCTGGTGGTTCTCCATGTAGGGCGCGGTGAAGCCGATGTTCTGCTTGCGCTCTTCGGTGATGGTCAGGCCATTCCACAGCGCATCCACGCGCTTGCCGGATAGCTCGGCCTCCTTGGCGCTCCAGTCGATGGGCTTGAAGTCCACCTCGGCACCGAGGCGCTTGGCCGCTTCACGGGCCATGTCGATGTCGAAGCCCACGATCTCGTTCTTCTCGTCGCGAAAGCCCATGGGCGGGAAGTTGTCGTCCAGGCCGATGACGATCTTGGCCACGGCGGCGGGGGCCGGCGCAGCGGCGGGGGCGGCAGGCTCCTGCTTGGAGCATCCGGCCAGAACGACCCCGAGGGACATGAGCATGACCGCGGCAAACTTTTTCATGGGTGTGAGAAGAGCAATGGTTGGAAAAGAACATGCCCCCGGCCGGTACGCCGGGCCGAAGGCCTGCACCGGATGGGGGCTGGATAGCCCCGTATTGTCCCAGATTCGGGAAAACCCGCAGCACCATAAATGCCAACGGGCCGCTCACGCGGCCCGTTGCACAAGGTGGTAGTTGCGTAACCGACTCAGCGCGGCAGGTCGGAGTAGCCCATCAGGAACTCGTCCACGGCGCGCGCGGCCTGGCGACCCTCGCGGATGGCCCACACGACCAAGGACTGGCCGCGGCGCATGTCGCCCGCCGCGAACACCTTGGGCACGTTGGTGGCGTAGCCGCCATCGAAATCCGTCGTGGCACGCGCGTTGCCGCGGGCGTCCTTGTCCACGCCGAAGGCTTCGAGCACGGCCGCCACGGGGCTCACGAAGCCCATGGCGAGCAGCACGAGGTCGGCCTTGAGCACCTGCTCGCTGCCGGCCACTTCCTGCATCTTGCCGTCCTTCCATTCGACGCGCACGGTCTTGAGGCCCGTGACCTTGCCCTTCTCGCCAAGGAATTCCTTGGTGGCGATGGCGAATTCGCGCTCGCAGCCTTCCTCGTGGCTGGAGCTGGTGCGCAGCTTGATCGGCCAATAGGGCCAGGTCAGCGGACGGTTTTCCTGCTCGGGCGGCCGGGGCATGAGCTCGAACTGCGTCACGCTCACGGCGCCGTGGCGGTTGCTCGTGCCCACGCAGTCGGAGCCCGTGTCGCCGCCGCCGATCACGATGACGTGCTTGCCGTCAGCGCGCAACTGGCCCTTGAGCTTGTCACCCGCATTGACCTTGTTCTGCTGCGGCAGGAATTCCATGGCGAAGTGGATGCCGTCAAGGTCGCGGCCCGGCACGGGCAGGTCGCGCGACTGCTCGGCGCCGCCCGTGAGCAGCACGGCGTCGAACTCCTTGTTCAGCTGCTCGGGCGTGACGGTTTCCTTGGCCCAGTTGGTCACCTTGGAGCCCTTGCCCAGGCCGTCCTTGGCCGCGCCCACGAACACGCTGGTGCGGAACACCACGCCTTCGGCTTCCAGCTGCTTGACGCGCTGGTCGATGTGCGACTTCTCCATCTTGAAGTCGGGAATGCCGTAGCGCAGCAGGCCGCCGATGCGGCTGTTCTTCTCGAAGACGGTGACGCCGTGGCCGGCGCGCGCCAGCTGCTGCGCCGCCGCCAGGCCGGCCGGTCCGCCGCCGATCACGGCCACGGTCTTGCCGGTCTTCGCCGCCGCCGGCTGGGGCTTGACCCAGCCCTCGGCCCAGGCGCGGTCGATGATCGCGTGCTCGATGCTCTTGATGCCCACGGCATCGTCGTTCACGTTGAGCACGCAGGCGGCCTCGCAGGGCGCGGGGCAGATGCGGCCGGTGAACTCGGGGAAGTTGTTGGTGCTGTGCAGCACATCGATCGCGTTCTTCCAGTCGCCGTGGTAGACCAGGTCGTTGAAGTCCGGAATGATGTTGTTGACCGGGCAGCCGTTGTTGCAGAACGGCGTGCCGCAGTCCATGCAGCGCGCGCCCTGCACCTGGGCCTGGCTCTCGTCGAGCCCGATGACGAATTCCTTGTAGTGCTTCAGGCGCTCGGCGACGGGCCTGTAGCCCTCCTCGATGCGCTCGTATTCCATGAAACCAGTGGTCTTGCCCATGATGAAGGTGTCCTTGTCTATGAATGCTGTGCGGATGGAGCGTGCGCGGCCTTACTTGGCGGGCACCGCTTCCTTTTTGGTAGCTGCTACCGCAGGCGTTGCCTGCTCTTCCAGCACTTTTCGTTCATAAATCTCGGACAGTGCACGCTTGTACTCGGTCGGGAAGACCTTGACGAACTTGCTGCGCGAGGCGGCCCAGTTGTCCAGCAGCTCGCGCGCACGCTTGCTGCCCGTCCAGCGGTTGTGGTCCTCGAGCAGCTTCTTGAGCTGTGCCTCGTCCGTCTGGTCGCGGTGCCAGATGCCGCGCGGCATGCTGGCGGCCTGCTCGTCGGCCGGGAGGATGCGCTCCAGCGTCACCATGGACATGTTGCAGCGCGTATCGAACTGGCCGTCCTCGTCGTACACGTAGGCTACGCCGCCGCTCATGCCGGCCGCGAAGTTGCGGCCCGTCTTGCCGAGCACCACCACCGTGCCGCCCGTCATGTACTCGCAGCCATGGTCGCCCGTGCCTTCCACCACGGCCGTGGCGCCCGACAGGCGCACGGCGAAGCGCTCACCGGCCACGCCGCTGAAGAAGGCCTCACCGGTCGTGGCACCGTACATCACGGTGTTGCCCACGATGGTGTTGCGCACCGTATCGCCACGGAAGTCGATGCTGGGGCGCACCACCACGCGGCCACCCGACAGGCCCTTGCCCGTGTAGTCGTTCGCGTCGCCAATCAGGTACAGCGTGATGCCGCGCGTGAGGAAGGCGCCGAACGACTGGCCGCCCGTGCCCTCGAGCTGGATGCGGATGGTGTCATCGGGCAGGCCGTCGGGGTGCACGCGCGTCACGGCGCCCGAGAGCATGGCGCCCACGGAGCGGTTCACGTTGCGCGCCACCTCGATGAACTGCACGCGCTCGCCCTTCTCGATGGCGGGCTTGCTGCGCTCGATGAGCTTGCGGTCCAGCGTGTGGTCGATGTTGTGGTCCTGCTTCTCCACATGGAAGCGCGGCACGTCGGCGGGCACCTGCGGCTGCGCGAAGAGGCGGCCGAAGTCCAGACCCTTGGCCTTCCAGTGCTCGATGCCGGCGCGCATGTCGAGCAGATCGGTGCGGCCGATCAGGTCGTCGAACTTGCGGATGCCCAGCTGGGCCATGATCTGGCGCACCTCTTCAGCGATGAAGAAGAAGTAGTTCACCACGTGCTCGGGCTTGCCCGAGAACTTGGCGCGCAGCACCGGGTCCTGCGTGGCCACGCCCACGGGGCAGGTGTTCAGGTGGCACTTGCGCATCATGATGCAGCCCTCGACCACCAGCGGAGCGGTGGCAAAGCCGAATTCATCCGCGCCCAGCAGCGCGCCGATGGCGACGTCACGACCGGTCTTCATCTGGCCGTCGGCCTGCACGCGGATGCGGCCGCGCAGGCGGTTGAGCACCAGGGTTTGCTGGGTTTCGGCCAGGCCGATTTCCCAGGGTCCGCCAGCATGCTTGATGGACGACCAGGGCGAGGCGCCCGTACCACCGTCATGGCCGGCGATCACCACGTGGTCGCTCTTGCACTTGGCCACGCCGGCCGCGATGGTGCCCACGCCCACTTCGGACACGAGCTTGACCGAGATGTCGGCGTGCGGCGCGACGTTCTTCAGGTCGTGGATGAGCTGCGCCAGGTCTTCGATCGAGTAGATGTCGTGGTGCGGCGGCGGCGAAATCAGGCCCACGCCGGGCACGCTGTGGCGCAGCTTGCCGATGTAGGTGGAGACCTTACCGCCGGGCAGCTGACCACCCTCGCCGGGCTTGGCGCCCTGGGCCATCTTGATCTGGATCTGATCGGCCGAGGACAGGTATTCGGCCGTGACGCCGAAGCGGCCCGATGCCACCTGCTTGATCTTCGAGCGCAGCGAATCGCCCGCGAGCAGCGGCAGGTCGACCTCGACGTTCTCGGCGCCGATCACGCTCTTGAGGCTGTCGCCCTGCTTGATCGGGATGCCCTTGAGCTCCTGGCGATAGCGGCGCTCGTCCTCGCCGCCCTCGCCCGTGTTGCTCTTGCCGCCAATGCGGTTCATGGCCACGGCAAGGGTGGCGTGCGCCTCGGTGGAAATGGAGCCCAGCGACATGGCGCCCGTAGCGAAGCGCTTGACGATCTCCTTGGCGGGCTCGACCTCGTCCACGGGAATCGCCTTGGCCGGGTCGAACTTGAACTCGAACAGGCCGCGCAGCGTCATGTGGCGCTTGCTCTGGTCGTTGATGATCTGGGCGTACTCCTTGTACGTATTCCAGTTGTTGGCGCGCGTGCTGTGCTGCAGCTTGGCAATGGCGTCGGGCGTCCACATGTGGTCTTCGCCGCGCGTGCGCCAGGCGTATTCGCCGCCGGCGTCCAGCATGGTTTCGAGCACCGGGTCGTCGCCGAAGGCGGCCTTGTGCATGCGGATGGCTTCTTCGGCGATCTCGAACACGCCGATGCCTTCCACGCGGCTGGCCGTGCCCGTGAAGTACTTGTCCACGGTGGTGGTGTTCAGGCCGATGGCCTCGAACAGCTGCGCACCGCAGTAGCTCATGTAGGTGCTCACGCCCATCTTGGACATGATCTTGGACAGGCCCTTGCCGATGGCCTTGACGTAGTTGTAGATGGCCTTCTCGGCCGACAAATCGGCGCCCAGGTCCTTGTGCAGGGCGGCCAGCGTTTCCATGGCCAGGTAGGGGTGCACGGCTTCGGCGCCGTAACCCGCCAACACGGCGAAGTGGTGCACTTCGCGGGCGGAGCCGGTCTCCACCACCAGGCCGGCGGTGGTGCGCAGGCCTTCACGCACCAGGTGCTGGTGGATGGCCGACAGCGCCAGCAGCGCGGGGATGGCCACCTGCTCGGCGCTCACGGCGCGGTCGCTGATGATGAGGATGTTGCTGCCGCTCTTGATGGCGTCCACGGCTTCGGCGCACAGCGAGGCCAGCTTGGCTTCCACGCCCTCACGGCCCCAGTTGGCGGGGTAGGTGATGTCCAGCGTGGCGCTCTTGAACTTGCCCTTGGTGGCCTGCTCGATGTTGCGCAGCTTGGCCATGTCGGCGAAGTCCAGCACCGGCTGGCTCACTTCGAGGCGCATCGGCGGGTTGACCTGGTTGATGTCCAGCAGGTTGGGCTTGGGGCCGATGAAGGACACCAGCGACATCACGATCGCTTCGCGGATCGGGTCGATCGGCGGGTTGGTCACCTGCGCAAACAGCTGCTTGAAGTAGTTGTACAGCGGCTTGTTCTTGCCCGAGAGTACGGCCAGCGGGCTGTCGTTGCCCATGGAGCCAATGCCTTCTTCGCCATTTTTGGCCATGGGGGCCATCAGGAACTTGATGTCTTCCTGCGTGTAGCCAAAGGCTTGCTGGCGGTCCAGCAGGGGCAGGTCAGCAGTTTGTGGGGCCACAGCATCAGCACCGGTTTCAATGCTGTCGAGCTTGATGCGCAGGTTCTCGATCCACTGCTTGTAGGGCTTGGTGTTGACGATGTTGGCCTTGAGCTCATCGTCCTCGATCAGGCGGCCCTGCTCGAGGTCGATCAGGAACATCTTGCCGGGCTGCAGGCGCCACTTGCGCACGATCTTGTTCT
>JAYSFC010000112.1:0-12964 GCA_041913505.1 Acidovorax sp. | reverse complement strand
CCACGTGAGCGACCAGGTGGGCGTGATGTACCTGGGGCGCCTGGTGGAGCTGGCAGACAAGGCGCTGCTCTTCAGCAACCCGCGCCATCCCTACACGCGCATGCTGCTCGACGCCATCCCCAAGATGCACGACACGGGCAAAGCGCGCACGCCCGTGCAAGGCGAGGTGCCCAACCCCCTGAACCCGCCGCCAGGCTGCGCCTTCAACCCGCGCTGCCCGCACGCGAACGACCGCTGCCGCACCGAGCGGCCGCAGCTGCAAACCATCGGGGGCATCCGCATCGCCTGCCACGCGGTGGAGGAAGGCCGTATCTGACCCCACGCGCGGCGGCCAAGACCTGGCGCCGCGCGGCGGTTTCATCGACCTGTCATCCGTGCCCTCCAGCATGCGGGGTTTCAAAACCCAGAGGGAGCGGGAGCATGGACTGGAATATGGGCGCGCGCGGGCGCGTGGCGGCAACGATGCTGGCGGTGGCTGGCCTGGTGACGGCGTGCGGGGGCGGTTCGGACGGCGTTTCGACACCCGCCCAGCCGTACACGCTGACGCTGCTGCACATCAACGACCACCACTCCACGCTCGAATCCAAGTCCAGGACGCTGCAGCTCGACGCGGGCAGCGGCACGGCCGTGGCGGTGGCCGTGGATGCGGGCGGTTTCCCGCGCGTGGCGGCAGCCTTCGACGAGCTCGCGCAGGCCGCGGGCCCCAACGTGCTCAAGCTGCACGCGGGCGATGCGCTCACGGGCACGCTGTACTTCAACCGCGCGGGCGCGGACGGCGAGGCCGACGCGGCCATGATGAACACCGTGTGCTTCGATGCCTTCACGCTGGGCAACCACGAATTCGACAAGGGCGACGCGGGTCTCAAGGGCTTCCTTGATCAGCTGCGCAAGGGCTCGTGCAAGACGCCCGCGCTGAGCGCGAACGCGCAGTTCGGCGCCAGCTCCGCTCTTGGTGCCGCCAAAGCGCCGGGCGCCGTGCTGCCGTCCACGGTACTCGAGCGCGGCGGCCAGAAGATCGGCGTCGTGGGCCTGACCATCGCGGGCAAGACCAAGGCCTCCTCCAGCCCCGATCCAGACACTCAGTTCGAGGACGAAGCCACGGCTGCGCAGCGCGAGATCGACAGGCTGCGCGCCCAGGGCGTGAACAAGATCGTGCTGATGAGCCACATCGGCTACGACTACGACAAGCAGGTTGCCGCCAAGCTCAGCGGCGTGGACGTGGTGGTGGGCGGCGACTCGCACACACTGCTCGGTCCCGATACGCTCAAGACCCGCGGCGTGGGCACGCCCGCTGGCGCCTACCCCACGCGCACGACCGACAAGGACGGCAAGACCGTTTGCGTGGTCCAGGCCTGGGAATACGCGCAGGTGGTGGGCGAGCTCAAGGTGACGTTCGACGACAAGGGCGATGTGCAGAACTGCGCCGGCACGCCGCACGTGCTGATCGGCGACAACTTCACCATCGCCGGCAAGGCCCCGAGCGACGCCGAGAAGAAGGCGCTGCAGGCCAGCGTGGCCGCGAGCGGCTTCCTGCGCGTCACGCAGCCCCAGGCCGCCGCCACGGCCGCGCTGGCGCCTTACAAGGACAAGGTGGCCGTGTTCAACAAGACCCTCGTGGCCACGGCCCCCGCCGAGCTGTGCTCGCGCCGCGTGCCCGGCGGCCCGGGTTCCGTGGACTACAGCCGCTCGAGCGTGGCCTGCAATGCCGCGGGTAGCGTGAGCCTGCGCGGCGGGGACATCCAGCAGCTCGTGGCCCAGGCCTACCTCGAGGTGGCCAACGCCAAGTATGGCGGTGCCGACATCTCGCTGCAAAGCGGCGGTGGCGTGCGCGTGCCGCTGCTGGGCGACGTGACGGCGGCGAACGTGATCCAGGTGCTGCCGTTCGGCAACATGCTGTTCCGCCTCGACGTGACGGGCCAGGAGGTCAAGTCCATGCTCGAGGATGGGCTCGAGGCCGTCTACGGCGCGGGCGGCTCCACGGGCCCCTATCCCTACACGGGCGGCCTGCGCTTCGATGTGAATGCGGCCGCGGCCATGGGCCAGCGCGTGGCCAACGTCGAGGTGCGCAACCCCGCCACGGGCGCCTGGGGTCCGCTCGATCCGGCCAAGACCTACAAGCTCTTCGTGCTGAGCTTCAACGCCACGGGCGGTGATGGCTACAAGACCTTGGCGGCGGTGCCGGCCGCGCGCCGCCTGGACATCGGCGTGCTCGATGCCGACGTGTTCTTCAGCTACATCGAGAAGCAGTCCAAGGACGCCACCAGTGGCCTGCCGGTGCTCAGGGCGCTCGACACGTCGCTGTACAGCACGCGCACGTTCAAGGGGCCCAACTGATCCGGCGCGGGCCGGACGGTGGAAGGTGGGGGCGCATGCCGGCATACTGGATGCTTCGCAAGGAGATCCGCCATGACCGCATTCACCCTCAGCAGCCCCGATATCCCGAGCGGCGGCAGCATTGACCCCCGTTTCGAATTTGATGGCTTCGGCTGCTCAGGCCAGAACCAGTCGCCCGTGCTGCACTGGAGCGGTGCGCCGGCCGGCACCAAGAGTTTCGCGCTCACGGTGTACGACCCCGACGCGCCCACGGGCTCGGGCTGGTGGCACTGGTTCGTGGTGGACCTGCCCGCCAGCGTCGCGCAGCTCGCGGCCAACGCGGGTGCCAAGGGGGGCGCCCTGCTGCCCGCGCCGGCACGCCAGATCCGCAACGACTACGGTGTGCTGGCCTGGGGCGGCATGTGCCCGCCGCCGGGCGACAAACCGCACCGCTACATCTTCACCGTGCATGCGCTGTCGGTGGAGCGGCTCGAGATTCCCGACGACGCCACGGCTGCGCTCGCAGGCTTCATGGTCAACGCCCACACGCTGGCCAAGGCCCAGTTCACGTCCACTTACGGGCGCAGCTGATTGCTCCTTATTTAGGATCTTCTCGTGCACGGTGGACGTGCACTTGAGTCCTTTTTGGCTCAGTATTGGCTTCGGGCGCCAGCGCAAGCAGGCGCTCGCGCACCGTGGCCAGGATTTCGTCCGACAGCGCGGGCTGGGCCGCCGCCGTGGCGCGCGCGAGCACCAGCGCACCCACCATGCCGCTGAGCATGGTCATGGCCTGGGCGCGCAGGTCGGGGCCAGGCGCCTCGCCGTCGGCCAGGCCCCCGATCACGCGTGCAAAGCGCGCGATGTTGCGCTCCACCCCTTCCGCGAACACGGCCGACAGGTCGCCGCCTGCGCGCGCCACGTCCACCGCGAGCGCCGCCGCCGGGCAGCCGCTGCCCGGGCTGTCGCGGTGCTGCGGCGACAGATAGGACTGCACGCGGGACGCCAGGCTGCCATCGTCGCCCTCCACGCCGTCAAGCGGCGCAATGGACCAGTCGAACGCGCGCGCGCAGGCCTCGCGCACCAGCGCGTCCTTCGATTCGAAGTGGCGGTACAGCCCGCCGTGCGTGAGACCCGCGCCCCGCGTCACCTCCGCCACCCCTACGCCCGCGAGGCCGTGCTCACGGTACAGCCGCGCCGCGGCTTCGAGGATGTCCTGCCGGTTCTGCGCGGCCTGGGCTTTCGAGACTTTCATGGCAAGTTTTTATTGATGATGGTCGTCATCAAAATGCATTTATGATGACGACCATCATCATAAACCTGGACCCGGCAGCGCCTGCGGCGCGGGCAGTCCTTTCCATTAGGAGCAATCGATGAACGCATGCAAAGGAGCTCGCCCATGAGCGCGGCGTATATGGCGCGCCGTGTGGTCGTTACCGGCATGGGCATGGTCTCGCCGCTGGGGCGGGGGGCGGAGCTGTGCTGGCAGCGGCTGCGCGCGGGGGCCTCGGGCATCCGGCGCCTGCCCGAAGGCATGGCGCCCGACGTGCCAGCGCAGGTGGCAGGCCTGGTGCCCACGCTTGCGCAGGACCCCGAGGGTGGTTGGGACATCGATGCCGTGGCATCCGCCAAAGAGCAGCGCAAGATGGACCGCTTCATCCCGCTCGCGCTCGATGCGGCGGGCCAGGCCCTGGCCCAGGCCGGCTGGCAGCCGGACAGCGAGCAGGCCCAGGCCCGCACGGCCTGCGTGATCGCCTCGGGCATCGGCGGCTTCGGCGCCATCGCGCAGGCCGTGCGCACCACGGACAGCCGGGGCGCATCGCGCCTGTCGCCGTTCACCGTGCCGGCCTTCCTCGTGAACCTCGCGGCGGGCCATGTCTCGATCCGCCATGGCCTCAAGGGGCCGCTGGGTGCGCCCGTCACGGCCTGCGCGGCGAGCGTGCAGGCCGTGGGCGACGGCTTGCGCCTGATCCGCTCGGGCGAGGCCGACGTAGCGCTGTGCGGCGGCACCGAGGCCGCGGTCGACCGCGTGAGCCTGGGCGCCTTTGCGGCGGCCAAGGCCCTCTCCACGGGCTACAACGACCGCCCGCACGAGGCTTCGCGCCCGTTTGACGCGGGACGCGACGGCTTCGTGATGGGCGAGGGCGCGGGTGCGCTCGTGCTCGAATCGCTGGACCACGCGCTTGCGCGCGGCGCCGCGCCGCTGGCCGAGGTCGTGGGCTATGGCACATCGGCCGATGCGTACCACATCACGGCCGGCCCCGAAGATGGAGATGGCGCGCACCGCAGCATGGCGCAGGCCCTGGCCATGGCAGGGGTTGCGCCGGGCCAGGTGCAGTACCTCAATGCCCATGCCACGTCCACGTACGTGGGCGACCGCGGCGAGTTGGCCGCGATCCGCCGCCTGTTTGGCGACCGGTGCGGCGTGGCCGTGAGCTCCACCAAATCGGCCACGGGCCACCTGCTCGGCGCGGCGGGCGCCGTGGCGGCCATCTTTGCGGCGCTGGCGCTGCGCGACCAGGTGGCGCCGGCCACGCTGAACCTGACCGAGCCCGATCCGCTGGCTGAGGGGCTGGACCTCATCGTGGGCGCGGCGCGGCCGCTGGCCATGGAGCACGCGCTGGTCAACGGCTTCGGCTTTGGCGGCGTGAATGCGTCGCTGGTGCTCAAGCGCTGGAACTAGGCAGCCTTTGCCCCTTGGTTGGCGGCGAGAGCTCGCGGGTCTGCGCCATACGGCCGCCGCCAGGCCGAGCGATCATGGCTCGTGCGGCAGCAGCCGCCACACCTGTGGGGCCTGCCGCGACGAGATGGTGCGCAAATAGCGCATGACACGCGGCAAATGTAACTGTACGATTTTTGTACTCGGTGCAATTCTGCACCGGCCCGTGGAGCCCCCGGGCGGCCGTCCTGTGCGGCCCGGGCTTCATCGGTATCCAGTCTTGCGTTGGACTTTCCCCCTCCATGTACAGCCTCCGTTCCCGGACTCATGATTTGCTCGCGCGTGCCTGCGGCATGCGCTCCATGCTTGCCGTGTGCGGCATCGCCTTGCTGCTGAATGCGACCGCCGCCCATGCGGTGACAGAACTGCGGACCCTGATCGACAGCGACAGCAATTCGGGGACGGGCTGCTCCGTCACCACGCCGGCAGGGGTTTTTCCCGGCGTGGACCAGGTCGCGGTGACTTATGTCGACCTGGCGGCGTCCAACCCGGTGGGAGATGTATCGCGGGAGATTTGCCAAAACGGCACGCTGGTCGCTGACCCGAGCTTCGTGCCGCTCGCCCCGCTGCAATGGCCGCTTGGCGTTGCTGCGGCGGGGAGCCAGCTCGACGTGGTGGAGAGTTACACCCGATTCGCATCGCCAACTACGGCGGTACGGCTGGCCTTCGTGGCCAACACCACGGACGGCAGCCTGGCGCCGAGCGGCCTGCTTTCGACTGATGGCAGCGCAGGCGGGGCAGCGGTCCGTCTTGCGGCTCCGGCGGCGATGTCCGTGCCGGCTGCAGGTGCGGGCGGGCTGCTGTTGATCGCCATCCTGTTGGCCCTGACCACGTACCGCTTCACCCGGGCGCGTCGTGCGGCTGCAGCCGGCTCGGTGTTGTGCCTGCTCTTCGCCGTGGGGCTGGCCTGGGCGGCCATCGTGCGCGACGGCGGTCCGGCCGACTGGAGCGGCATTCCCCCCGTTGCGACCGCACCGGCGACGGGGCCGCTTCAGTTCGCGGCGGTCTATGCGCTGATGGAAGGCGACACGCTGCATCTGCGCTATGACCTCGACCTGGGTGTGCGCAATGGGACGCCGCAGGACGACGGTCCCTATGCCGCAACGATTGGCAGTCCGCTCCCGGTTTCCGCTCCGGGGGTGCTGGCCAATGATGCGTTGGGTTCACCCCCTATGCAGGTGCGTGAATTCCGCTTGCAGGGGGCGTCTTCAACTACACCGGCCGGTGGCGCGATCGCATTTGCCGGCAGTACGCTGACGGTGGGCGCCAACGGAGGCTTCACCCTGGGCCCCCCCGCCGCCGCAGGAACCTACCGCTTCGAGTACCGGGCACACAATGGCCTGACTGCGGGCGGCTGGGGGGTTGCGACGGTGAATGTGAGCGCCGCCGCGCCAGTGTGTGGCGATGGGGTGGTCAGTGGCGCCGAGGTTTGCGACGACGGCAATACGGTCTCCGAAACCAGTTGCCCCTATGGTTCGCCCAATTGCTCCGTCTGTAACGCGACTTGCACCGCCGTGCTGAACCTGACGGGCGACTATTGCGGCGATAGCCGCGTCTCGGCTTCCGAAGTCTGTGATGACGGCAACAACGTCACCGAAACCAGTTGCCCCTATGGCGTGCGCAACTGCACCGTTTGCAATGCCACCTGCACAGCGACTCTGAGCTTGACCGGCGATTACTGCGGCGATAACCGCGTCTCGGCTTCCGAAGTCTGTGATGACGGCAACAACGTCACCGAAACCAGTTGCCCTTATGGCACGCGGAACTGCTCCGTTTGCAACGCGACTTGCTCCGCCGTGCTGAACCTGACGGGCGACTACTGCGGCGATGGCCGCGTCACGGCGCCTGAAACCTGTGACGATGGCAATACGACCTCTGGAGACGGCTGCTCCAGTGTCTGCACGCTGGAGCCCTAGCCTGGTGCACGGCCTGACTTGCCGGCCCGAGGCTCAGGCGTAGCGCTTGGCGTGCAGGTTGTCCTTCATCTGCTGCAGCAGCGGCTGCAGCGCGGGGCCGATGCGCAGCGCCACGCAGGTGGCGAGCACGTCGATCACGAGCAGGTGCAGCAGGCGCGAAACCATGGGGCTGTAGCGGTCGTAGCCCTCGGGGTGGTCGGCCGCGAGGTGGATGGCGCAGGCGCTGGCCAACGGCGAGCCGCTCGCGGTGATGGCGATGGTGGTTGCGCCGTTCTTGCGTGCGATGTCGGCCGCATCCATGAGGTCGCGCGTGCGGCCCGAGTTCGAGATGATGACCACGCAGTCGCCGGGGCCCAGCAGCGTGGCGCTCATGACCTGCATATGGCCGTCGCTCGTCGAGATGCTGGTCACGCCCAGGCGGAAGAACTTGTGCTGCGCATCCTGCGCGACGATGCCGGAGTTGCCCGCGCCGTAGAACTCGATGCGATTGCCTGTCTTCCAGGTGGACGCGATGGCCTCGGCTGCGCGCTCCACCGCGCCCGTGCTGGCCGCGTTGCGGTACTGCAGGAAGGCGGCCACGGCGTTGTCGACCACCTTCACGAGCACGTCGCCGGTCTTGTCGTCGGCATCCACGCTGCGGTGGATGAAGGGCACGCCTTCGCTCACGCTGCCTGCGAGCTTGAGCTTGAAGTCGGCCAGGCCGTCGTAGCCCATGCTGCGGCAAAAGCGCACCACGGTGGGCTTGCTCACGTGCGCGCGGGCAGCGAGCTCACGCACGGGCAGGCGCGCGAAGGCGCGCGCGTCCTGCAGCACGAGCCGGGCCACGCGCTGTTCGGCGGGCGCGAGCGAGGGCAGGGAGGCGGTGATCCGGTCGAGCATCAGAACTCCTCCATCCAGGCGTGGCCGCTGCGGGCCACGAGGGCGCTGGCGGCGCTCGGCCCCCAGCTGCCGGCCGCGTAGGGGCGCGGGCCCTCGCCGCGGGTGTCGGCTTCTCGCCATGATTGCAGTATGGGCTCCACCCAGCGCCAGGCGGCCTCCTGCTCGTCGCTGCGCACGAACAGGTTCAGCCGTCCGGCGATCACGTCGAGCAGCAGCCGCTCGTAGGCGCCCACGCGTTCCTGGCCGAAGCGCTGGTCGAAGTCGAGGTCAAGCTGCACGGGCGCGAGCGTCTGCGCGGCCGTGGCCGGTGCGCGCTGGCTTTGCCCGGCGGCGAACAGGTGCAGAGCGAGGCCGTCGCGCGGCTGCAGGTGAATCACGAGGCGGTTGGCCGCGCCCATGGGCGTGCGGTAGATTGCGTGCGGGGCCTCGCGAAAGTGCACGGCGATGTGGGCCTCGCGCGCGGCCAGGCGCTTGCCCGTGCGGATGTAGAAGGGCACGCCGGCCCAGCGCCAGTTGGCAATCTCGGTGCGCAGCGCCACAAAGGTTTCGGTGGTGCTGCCGGAGGCCACGCCGGCCTCTTCGCCGTAGCCAGGCACGGCCTCGCCTGCGAGCTGGCCGCCCACGTACTGGCCGCGCACCACGTCCCGGGCCAGCGTCTCGGGCGTCCAGGCCTTGAGCGAGCGCAACACCTTGAGCTTCTCGTCGCGGATGGCGTCGGCGTGCGCGTCGATGGGTGGCTCCATGCCGATCGCGCACAGCAGCTGCAGCGCATGGTTCTGCACCATGTCGCGCAGCGCGCCCGTGCCGTCGTAGAAGGCGCCGCGTTTTTCCACGCCGAGTTGCTCGGCGATGGTGATCTCGATGCTCGCCACGGTCTCACGCCGCCACAGGGGCTCGAACAGCGCGTTGCCGAAGCGCAGCGCGAGCAGGTTCTGCACCGAGGGCTTGCCCAGGTAGTGGTCGATGCGGAACACCTGCTGTTCGGTAAAGACTCCGCGCACGGCCGCGTTGATCGCGCGGTTGGAGGCCAGGTCGTGGCCCAGGGGCTTTTCGAGCACCACGCGCGTATGGGGCGTCGCCAGGCCTGCGGCGCCGATCTGCTCGCACGCGGTGGTGAAGAGCGTGGGCGCCGTGGCGAGGTACATGACCACCGTGTTCGCCGCGCGCGCGCGCAGCGCGGCGGCCAGGCGCGCGTAGTCGGAGGCCTGGGACAGGTCCATGCGCACGTAGTGCAGCAGTTGCGCGAAGCGTTCGAACTCCTCGGCGCTGGGGCGCTTCTCACCCTCGACGGCCGCGAAGCGGTTCGCGATCAGCGCGCGGTACTGTGCGTCGTCCAAGTCGTCGCGCGCAACGCCGATGATGCGGCCGCCCTCGGGCAGGGTGCCGTGTCGGTGGGCCTGGAACAGGGCCGGAAGGAGCTTGCGCCAGGCCAGATCGCCCGTACCGCCGAACAAAACCAGATCGAAACTCATGGTTGCATTTGCGCTGTGTGGTTTGGGAATGTAATCGAGTTTCATCGGACCGGTAACCCGTTGCGCGGCCGCATACACTTGGGGGGTCGGTGCCGCCGACCGGGCGCGCCGCCCGCCCGGCACCGGGACGAGGATTCTTCATGCACCAGCTCGACGCACTGAAACAATTCACCACCGTGGTGGCCGACACGGGCGACTTTCGCCAACTGGCCCAATTCCGCCCGCAGGACGCGACGACCAACCCGTCGCTGATCCTCAAGGCCGTGCAAAAGCCCGAATACGCCCCCTTGCTGGCCGACACCGTGGCCCGCTGGCACGGCCGGGGGCTGGACGAAACCATGGACCGGCTGCTCGTGCGCTTCGGCTGCGAAATCCTCTCGATCATCCCGGGCCGCGTTTCGACCGAGGTGGATGCGCGCCTGTCGTTCGACACCGAAGCCTCCGTGGCACGGGCCGAGCGTCTCATCGAGCTGTACCAGGCCGAGGGCGTGCACATTGACCGCGTGCTCATCAAGATCGCCGCCACCTGGGAGGGCATCGAAGCTGCGCGCCGCCTGGAGTCCAAAGGCATCCACACCAACCTCACGCTGCTGTTCTCGTTCGCGCAGGCCGTGGCCTGCGGCCAGGCCAAGGTGCAGCTGATATCGCCCTTCGTGGGCCGCATCTACGACTGGTACAAGAAGCAGGCCGGCAGCCAGTGGGACGAAGCCGCCATGGCCGGCGCCAACGACCCCGGCGTGCGCTCGGTGCGCGCGATCTACAACCACTACAAGCGCTTTGGCATCGCCACTGAAGTCATGGGCGCGAGCTTCCGCAACACAGGCCAGATCGTCGCGCTCGCGGGCTGCGACCTCTTGACCATTGCGCCCGAGCTGCTGGCCCAGCTGGCCGCGAGCGAGGCTCCCGTGGCGCGCGCGCTCGATGCCGAGGCGGCCCGAGGGCTCGACCTGCCGCCCGTGCAATACGACGAGGCGGGCTTCCGCTTCGCGCTCAACGAGGACGCCATGGCCACCGAGAAGCTGGCCGAGGGCATCCGCGCCTTCGCCGCCGACGCGCTGAAGCTCGAAGCCCTGATGCAGCAGGCCGCCTGATCCATGAGCCTGTGCCATGAAACCTCGGCCTGGGCTGCGCTGCAAAGCCACTTCGCCGATGGCATCGCGGGGCTGGATCTGCAGGAGGCCTTTGCGCGCGATCCACAGCGGCTGCACGCGCTGAGCCAGCAGGCGCCCCATGTGTTCGCCGATCTCTCGAAGAACCTGCTGCTGCCCGAAACCGAGGCGCTGCTGCGGCAGCTCGCCCAGGAGCGTGGCGTGCCCGCGCGGCGCGATGCCATGTTCGCGGGCGAATCTGTCAACACCACCGAGCAGCGTGCGGCGATGCACTGGCTGCTGCGCACGCCGCGCGACGCGGGCTTGCTCCAGGGCACGTCGGTCCAGCGGCATTGGAGGCCGGCCGTGCAGCAGGCGCTGGCCGAGGTGCACGCCACGCTCGACGCCATGCTTGCGCTGGCCGAACGCGTGCGCGCCGATGCGGCGATCACCGACGTGGTCAATATCGGTATCGGCGGTTCGCACCTGGGGCCCGAAGTCGTTGTACATGCGCTCGAGGACTGGTGTGATTCGGGCAAGCGCTTCCATTTCGTGTCGAACGTGGACGGCCACGAACTTGGCCATGTGCTGAGCCGCGTGCGGCCCGAGAGCACGCTGTTCCTCGTGGCCTCCAAGTCGTTCACCACCGCCGAGACCATGCTCAATGCGCATTCGGCGCGGCGCTGGTTCCTGGAGCAGGGCGGTAGTGCCGATGCCGGCCACCCCCGCGCGATCGCGCGCCATTTTGTTGCGCTGACCACGAACACCGAGGCCGCGGCGGCATTCGGCATTACCCAGACCCTGGGCTTCTGGGACTGGGTGGGCGGGCGCTATTCGTTATGGTCTGCGATCGGCTTGCCCATCGCGATCGCTGTGGGGGCGGAGCCGTTCCGCGCGCTCTTGCAGGGCGCGCATGCGATGGACGCGCATTTCCTCACCGCGCCGCTGGAGGGCAACCTGCCTGTGCGCCTGGGGCTGTTGGATGTGTGGTACCGCAATTTCTGCAGTTTCGGCAGCCGCTGCATTGCCCCCTACAGCCATGGCCTGCGACGGCTCACGGCCTACCTGCAGCAGCTCGAGATGGAGAGCAACGGCAAGGGCGTGACCGCAGAGGGGCAGGTGTTGCCCGTGCCTACTGCTCCCGTGGTCTGGGGCGAGCCCGGAACCAACGGCCAGCATGCGTTCTTCCAGATGCTGCACCAGGGCCAGGATGTGATCCCCGTGGAGTTCATCGCGCTGCGCGATGGGGGCAAGTACCTGGGAGCCCATCACCAGAGTCTGGTGGTCAATGCCATTGCCCAGGCCCAGGCGCTGATGGTGGGGCGGCGCGCCGAAAGCCGCGAGAAGTTCTGCCCCGGCAACCGGCCCAGCAGCTTTCTGCTGCTGCAGAAGCTCGATCCGGCCTCGCTGGGCGCGCTGATCGCCCTCTACGAGCACCGGGTCTTTGTTTCGGGCGCGGTCTGGGGCATCAACAGCTTCGACCAGTGGGGTGTGGAGCTGGGCAAGCAATTGGCGCGCGATTTGCACGCGCGCCAGGGCTGCGGCGACTGGCAGGGCGTGGATGCCTCGACCACCGCGTTGATGCAGCGGCTGGCCCAGCCGCAGTGAGCGGGCCGGGGCGCGCGCCCGGGAACGCGCGCGCCGCCCGGGGCCGCAGCGCTGGGCGGGCTTACCGCCCAGCGGCAGCGCGCAGCGCCGCCGCCTTGTCCGTGCGCTCCCAGGTGAACTCGGGCTCCTCGCGGCCGAAGTGGCCGTAGGCGGCAGTCTTGGCGTAGATGGGGCGCAGCAGGTCCAGCATCTGGATGATGCCCTTGGGGCGCAGGTCGAAGTGCTCCTGCACCAGCTTGGCGATTTCGTGGTCGGGGATCACGCCCGTGCCTTCGGTATAGACCGTCACGTTCATGGGCCGGGCCACGCCGATGGCGTAGGCCACCTGGATCTGGCACTGGCGCGCCAGGCCGGCGGCCACGATGTTCTTGGCCACGTAGCGCGCGGCGTAGGCGGCGCTGCGGTCCACCTTGGTCGGGTCCTTGCCCGAGAACGCGCCGCCGCCGTGCGGGCAGGCGCCGCCGTAGGTGTCCACGATGATCTTGCGGCCCGTCAGGCCGCAGTCGCCCTGCGGGCCGCCGATGACGAAGCGGCCCGTGGGGTTGATGAGGTACTTGGTGTCCTGCAGCCACTCCTTGGGCAGCACCGGCTTGATGATCTCCTCGATGATGGCTTCGGTGAAGCTCGCCTTCATCTTGGTGGGCGTCTCGCTCTGGTCGGGGCTGTGCTGGGTGGAGAGCACCACGGTGTCGATGCTGTGGGGCTTGCCGTCCACGTAGCGCATCGTCACCTGGCTCTTGGCGTCGGGGCGCAGGAAGGGCAGGCGGCCGTCCTTGCGCAGCTGCGCCTGGCGCTCCACCAGGCGGTGGGCGTAGTAGATGGGCGCGGGCATCAGCTCGGGCGTCTCGTCGCAGGCGTAGCCGAACATCAGGCCCTGGTCGCCGGCGCCGGTGTTGAGGTGGTCGTCGCTGGCGTGGTCCACGCCCTGGGCGATGTCGTTGCTCTGCTTGTCGTAGGCGACCAGCACCGCGC
>JAYSFC010000111.1:0-13116 GCA_041913505.1 Acidovorax sp. | reverse complement strand
ATGTCGGGCGCCGTCGGGTCCAGGCCCAGCTTGATGCGCAGCGGCTGGCCCGTGGCCTCCGAACGCGCGAGCTTCTTCACCCACTCCTCCTGCGGCAGCAGCTCCTCCACGCCGCGCAGGGAAATTTCGAGCGCCTGCCTTACACCATCGGTGACCGGGCCAGTTGTAACAACAGTGGATTGATTCATAAGGGTTTTTTTCGATGTCCCGAGCACGCGCATCGCTATACTTCGGCCCACACTTGCAAAAGGCGGATTCTAGTGGGCCCGCTCCTTCGACCCTGTCGAAGGGTTGCATACGGAACGTTCAGTGCATCCAGGCACCCCCGCCGCAGGGCCGGGACCCATGCCTCCGCGGATGTGCATTCACCTCCTTGGGGATCGACTTTGAACCACGGCTTGACCACCGCCTGCAAGGCTTTGCTCGATCGGCTCTCCCGCACCGCCCAGCACCATCCCAAACGCATCACGGCCGCCCTGGCCGTTCTCCTGCTCACGGGCGGCGGCGGCGCATTCGCCGTGGCCTCTCTCGCGCCCGATCCGGCCGACCTGCCCGTGCGTACGGTGCAGTACCCGGTGGAATCGCTGGCCGAAGACCAGCCGCTGTCCGCGCTCACCGATATGCCCCCGTTCTCGCTGTTCCGCTCCGAGCAGACGCGCAGCAGCGACACGGCCGAGTCGCTGCTGCAGCGCATGGGCGTGGCCGACCCCGTGGCCGCCGCCTTCCTGCGCACCGATGCGCAGGTGCGCCAGAACCTGCTGGGCCGCGCGGGCCGCCTCGTGTCGGCGGAAACCACCGACGACCACCGCCTGGTGCGCCTCGCGGCGCGCTGGGTGAGCGACGACAGCGGCAACTTTCGCCGCTTGGTCGTGGAACGCAAGGACGGCAGCGGCGACTTCGCCTCGCGCATCGAGACCGCGCCCCTCACTGTGTCGAGCCGCCTCGCGGGCGGCGTGATCCGCAGCTCGCTGTTTGCTGCCACCGACGAGGCCAACATCCCCGATGCCGTGGCCACGCAGCTGGCCGAAATCTTCTCGGGCAGCATCGACTTCCGCCGTTCGCTGCGCAAGGAAGACCGCTTCTCGGTGGTCTACGAAACCCTCGAGGCCGACGGCGAGCCGCTGCGCAGCGGCCGCGTGCTGAGCGCCGAGTTCCGCAACAACGGTAAGACGCACCAAGCGATCTGGTTCCAGGAATCCGCCGCAGCCAAGGGCGCTTACTACACGCCCGACGGCCAGAGCCTGCGCCGCGCCTACCTGAGCTCGCCGGTGGCGTTCACGCGCATCTCCAGCGGCTTCGCGATGCGCTTTCACCCCATCCAGAAAACCTGGCGCGCCCACCTGGGCACGGACTTCGCGGCGCCCTCGGGCACGCCCGTGCGCACCGTGGGTGACGGCGTGGTGGAGTTCGCGGGCGTGCAGAACGGCTATGGCAACGTGGTCTTCGTGCAGCACCGCAACACGCATGTCACCGTGTACGCGCACCTGAGCCGCATCGACGTGAAGAAGGGCCAGGCCATCACGCAGGGCCAGACCATCGGCGCCGTGGGGGCCACGGGCTGGGCCACGGGCCCGCACCTGCACTTCGAGTTCCGGGTGAACGGCCAGCAGCAGGACCCGATGACCATCGCGCGCCAGAGCGAGGCCGCCCAGCCGGTGGCAGCCGCAGCGCGCCCGGCCTTCGACCGCCTGGCCCGCCTGATGCGCACCCAGCTCGACGCGGCCGAACGGATCCAGCAGGCCAGCGCCGAATAAGCCCGCGCCGCCCTCCCCGTGGCACGCCTGTACATCGGCCTCATGTCGGGCACCTCGCTCGACGGGGTCGACGGCGTGCTGGCCGACTTTTCGGCACCAGAATGCCGTGTTGTCGGCTATTCGTCTGCACCTTTCGCTCCTGAATTAAGAGCTGAGCTGCTCGCCCTCAACAGCACCGGCCCCGACGAGCTGCACCGCGCGGCCTTGGCCGGCAACGCACTGGCCCGCGCCTACGCGGGCGTGGTGCAGGCGCTGCTGCGCACGCAGGGCGTGGCCCCCGGCGCCGTGCGCGCCATCGGCGTGCATGGCCAGACGGTGCGCCACCGCCCCCAGGCCTTCGATGGCACGGGCTACACGCTGCAGCTGGGCAACCCGGCCCTGCTCGCCGAGCTCACGGACATCGACGTGGTGGCCGACTTCCGCAGCCGCGACGTGGCCGCTGGAGGCCAGGGCGCGCCGCTTGTGCCCGCCTTCCACCAGGGCCTGTTCGGCCAGGCCGGCCGCACGGTCTGCGTGCTCAACATCGGCGGCATCTCGAACCTGAGCGTGCTCGGCGCCGATGGCGCGGTGATCGGCTTCGACTGCGGCCCCGGCAATGCGCTCATGGACCACTGGAGCCAGCGCCACACGGGCCAGCCCTTCGACGCCGACGGCGCCTGGGCCGCCAGCGGCCGGGTGCTGCCCGCGCTGCTGCGGGCGCTGCAGGCGGAGCCCTACCTGCAACTGCCGCCCCCAAAAAGTACGGGGCGCGACCTCTTCAACCCCGCCTGGCTCGCGGAAAGGCTGGCGGCCTTCGCCGCGGCCTCCCCCGCCGATGTGCAGGCCACCTTGACCGAATTGACCGCAAGTGCTTGTGCTGCGGACGCCATGCGCTATGGAAACGAGAGCGCCACGCTGATCGTGTGCGGCGGGGGCGCGCTCAACGGCCACCTGATGCGACGCCTGGCGGCCCTGCTGCCGGGCTGGGCCGTGGACTCGTCCGCCGCCCACGGCCTGCCGCCGCTGCAGGTGGAGGCCGCCGCCTTCGCGTGGCTGGCGCACCGCGCCGTACAGCGCCAGCCCGGCAACCTGGCCAGCGTCACGGGCGCGGAGGGGCCGCGCGTGCTGGGCGCGATCTACCCGGCCTGAGCCTCAGCCCTCCAGATCGGCCGGAGGCTGGCCCGGCCGCTCGGCGGGGGCCAGCTGCGCGAAGATGCCCGCCGAGGCGATGGTGATGAGCCCCATGCAGGCAAACGTGGCCTGGAACGCATGCAGCGTCTGCGCGCCGCCGCCCGCGCCGAAGACCTCGGTGAACGCGGCCAGCACGGTACCCGCGGCCGCCACGCCCATGCCCATGGCCACCATCTGCACCATCGACAGCAGGCTGTTGCCGCTGCTGGCCATGGCATGGTCCAGGTCCTTGAGCGTGACCGTGTTCATGGCCGTGAACTGCAGCGAATTCACCGCGCCGAACAGGGCCAGCTGCACGATGCGCAGCCACAGCGGCTGATCGGGTGACGCGAACGCGAAGCTCGCCATCGCCAGGCCCACGGCCAGCGTGTTGCCCACGAGCACGCGGCGGTAGCCCAGCCGCGTGATGAGCGGCGTGGCCACGCGCTTGACCGACATGCCCGCGATGGCCACGGGCAGCATCATGAGGCCCGCGTGCAGCGGCGAGTAGCCCATGCTCACCTGCAGCAGCAGCGGAATCAGGAACGGCATGCACGCGCTGCCCAGGCGCGCGAACAAGTTGCCCAGCAGCCCGATGCGCAGCGTGGCCACCGTGAACAGGTGCGGCGAGAACAGCGGATCGCTCTTGCGCGCGGCATGCAGCCAGTACGCCACGAGGCTCGCGAGGCCAAAAACCATGAGCACGAGCACGCTGGCCTGGCGCAGCCCCAGGCCCGACAGCCCGTCAAGCGAGAGCGAAAGCGCCACCATGCCGAAGGCCAGCATCAGGTAGCCCGCGAGGTCGAAGCGCGCCACGGCGGCGCCCCGTATGCGGGGCATGAAGCGCAGCGTGGCCGCGCAGCCCACGAGGCCCACGGGCACGTTGATGAGAAAAATCCAGTGCCACGATGCCGCCTCGACGAGCCAGCCACCCAGCGTGGGCCCGATCAGCGGCCCGATGAGCCCCGGAATCGCCACGAAGCTCATGGCCTGCAGGAACCGCTCGCGCGGGAAGGAGCGCAGCACCGCGAGCCGCCCCACGGGCAGCAGCAGCGCTCCGCCCAGCCCCTGCAGCACGCGCGCCGCCACAAGCAGGTCCAGCCGCGGCGAGAGCGCGCACAGCACCGAGCCGAGCACGAAGGCGACGATGGCCCCCAGGTAGACGCGGCGCACGCCGAAGCGGTCCGCGATCCAGCCCGAGGCCGGGATCAGCATGGCCATGGCGAGCGAATACGCCACCACCACCGACTGCATGCGCAGCGGGCTCTCGCCCAGGCTCTGGGCCATGGCCGGCAGGGCCGTGTTGACGATCGTGGCGTCGAGCGTCTGCATGAAGAAGCCGACGGCCACGAGCCACAGCAGGAGGGAATGGGAACGCTCGGAAGCGGCGGACATGGGAGGCGGTAACGGCTGCAGGTCAAAAAAAAACCGCCCGGAATGCGGGCGGCTGGAGTGTATGAAAGGGCCGGATCAGGCCGAGAAGCTCGACCCGCAGCCGCAGGTGGTCTCGGCGTTGGGGTTCTTGATGACGAACTGCGCGCCCTGCAGGTCTTCCTTGTAGTCGATCTCGGCGCCCACCAGGTACTGGTAGCTCATGGCATCGATGAGCAGCGACACGCCGTTCTTGGTCATGGTCGTGTCGTCCTCGTTCGTGATTTCATCGAACGTGAAACCGTACTGGAAGCCCGAGCATCCCCCGCCCTGCACGAACACGCGCAGCTTCAGATCGGGGTTGCCTTCCTCGGCGATCAGCTCGGCCACCTTGGCAGCCGCGCTGTCGGTGAAGAGGATGGGGGCGGGCATTTCGGTGTGGACGGTTTCGGCAACGGCGCTCATGGGGTACTCCGATTCAGGGTTTGTCCTGAATGCTACTGTATCGGGGCCGGGCCTTGGGGTCAGGGGTTGTTTGACGCTAGCTTGAGTGGGGGCTTTTCCTCGACCAGCAGCGCCATGGGGCGCATTTGGCCTGAAATGATGGCCCCCTGGTGCATTTCGAGGGCCTTGTAGACCACGTCGCCCACGATGCGCGCCTGGGGCTGCAGCTCCAGCAGCTCGGCCGCATGGATGGGCCCGTGCACCGTGCCGTTGACGATCACGTGGTCAGCATGCACGGCGCCCTCGACGCGCGCCGACCCGGACACCACGAGCAGGCTCGGCTGCTCGGTCGTGGCGCGCACGTCGCCCCGCACCTCGCCATCGATGCGCAGGCCTTCGGCGAACAGCAGTTGCCCCTCGATGCGGGTGCCGTGGGCAATCAGGCTCTTGAGCGGGGGCTGCTTCTTGCGGGAAAACATGGGATGGGGCTCCGGTGGCGACGGCTCAGGGCCGGGACGGGGGTGGCGCGTCGAGCGCCAGGGTCTGCACGGCGCGCACCTGATCTCCCTCGAGCACGCGGGCCGTCGCGGTTTTTACCATGGCCTGCGCCGGCAAGGCGAGCACGCCGTCCAGGCGCCGGTACTGGCGGAACTGCAGCGGCAGCCCCTCGGCAGGCAACACCTGGCTCCAGGGCTGCCCCGCACGCGTGCCCGACAGCAGGAGCTCCAGGCGCCCCTTGAACTCGGGCGCATTCTTCGCGGGCTGGATCACGAGGGCCTGCCAGCGCAGCTGGGTATCGGCCAGCACCTCGGCATGCAGGGCCCGGATGGCCACGCCGTCGGTCCTGGCGGCGGGCAGCAGCTTTTCAAAGAACCCCAGGTCGTCGCGCAGGCTGCGGTTCTCGGCCTCGAGCTGGCGCACCTGCGCCGCCACACCCTCGCGCGCCGCGCGCTCGGCGGTGAGCAGGCTGTCGGCCGCCTGGGCCACGGTGCGCTGCTCGCGGTTCTCCTCGCGCAGCTGGACTACCTCGGCCCGCAGCCGGGCGAGCTCCTCGCGCGCCCCTGCGTCGAGCCCTGCGATGCTCTTGCCAAATTCGAACGCCCACAGCGCGATGGCCGCGCAGAAACCGAACACCACGGCCAGCATGATCCAGCGCAGCGGCCAGGGCAGCGCGCTGCGCACGGCCACGCGGGGCGCGGAGATCGTGAGGCGGCGGCGTAGCAGACGAAAGCGCATCGGTCGTGACAAAAAGGCGGCCCAGAAAGCAGAAAACCGCCCCAAGGGCGGTTTTCCTGCGGCCTGCGAAGCTTAACGCTTCGAGAACTGCTTGGCGCGGCGAGCGGAGTGCAGGCCGACCTTCTTACGCTCGACTTCACGGGCATCGCGGGTCACGAAGCCGGCTTGGCTCAGTGCGGGCTTCAGCGCTGCGTCGTAGTCGATCAGGGCGCGGGTGATGCCGTGGCGGGTGGCGCCGGCTTGGCCGGACTCACCGCCGCCGTGCACGTTGACCTGGATGTCGAAGGCTTCGACATTGCCGGTCAGCACGAGCGGCTGCTTGGCGATCATGATGGAGGTTTCGCGGCCGAAATACTGCTGAATGTCCTTGCCATTCACCGTGATCTTGCCGGAACCCTTCTTCAGAAACACGCGGGCGACGCTGGACTTGCGACGGCCGGTGCCATTGTTCCATTCACCAATCATCTCAAGACTCCTTAGATTTCCAGCGCCTTGGGCTGCTGAGCGGTGTGGGGATGCTCGGCACCACCGTACACCTTGAGTTTCTTGATCATGGCGTAGCCCAGGGGACCCTTGGGCAGCATGCCCTTGACGGCCTTCTCGAGCGCACGGCCGGGGTGCTTGGCCTGCAGGTCACGGAAGTTCGTGGCCGTGATGCCGCCGGGGTAGCCGGAGTGGCGGTAGTACACCTTGTCCAGGGACTTGGTGCCAGTGACCTTGAGCTTCGATGCGTTGATGATGACGATGAAATCGCCGGTATCGACGTGAGGCGTGTAAATGGCCTTGTGCTTGCCGCGCAGACGGAGTGCCACTTCGCTGGCGACACGTCCGAGCACCTTATCGGTGGCGTCAATCACAAACCACTCGTGCACGACCTCAGCGGGCTTTGCGCTGAAAGTAGACATGAGTTTTCTCTTTGTAGAGGGTTTGGGGGGCCCTTTTCCACGGTCGGTGCTTCTCTTTCGGAAGCCTCTTAGGTGGGATCAATACGCCTCGCCGCGGGACCCAAAATCGCTGCGAAGCCCGCCATTATACGAAAGAGCCCCTTATCCATGCAAACCGGGACCACCGGCCCGCTCAAGACCTCACTGGCCAAGGGTGTGGCGGCGTTGTTCCTCGGCCTCGAGGTGGCGGCGGTTTTCCACACACACAGGGTGGCTCGCCAGCCCGGGTTTCTGGCATTCCTGGTACAGGCACAGAGGCCGCGAGAGAAAGCCCACCTGGGCGCATGCCTGGAGCGGGTCCGGTGCCGGCGCCGCCGGCCTGGGACGGGGCGGAGGCGCCGAGGCGGGCTCCGGCGCCGGCACCGGCCGCTCGGGCGCCACAGCCCCCACGGCCGCCACCGGCTCGGACGCGCTCGTGCGGTGCGCGGTGCGGCGTGCAGCAGCAGACCGGGAGGCAGGGGCCGCGGGCGCCTCGGCCCCGGATACAGGCGCGGGGACCTCCCGGGCGGCCGGCTCCACCGCCTCCGCGGCGGGCAACTCGAGCGCGGCGGGCACAACGGCGGCCGAGGCCGGCGCGGCTGCGGGAACTGCCCACTCGGTGATGATGTCGTCCTTGGGCGGCGCCGCGGGCGCACGCATGGCCCACCAGCCCGCGAACACCACGCCCGCCATCGCCGCCGCGGCGCCCCCCCAGGCCCAGGGCCGGCGCGCGCCGTGGCGCAGTGGCGCTGGGCTTGGCCGGGGTGCGGCCGCCACCACTTCGGGCTCGGCAGGCTGCTCGGACAGCGGGGCATCCAGCACCATGGTGTCGATGTCGACATCCACGGCCGCGCCTGCGGGGAGTGGCTCCATGTTCCGCGTCCGCGTATCGGCATCCACTCCGGCCATGGACGACGTCGGGCCGCCCTCGGCCGCGGGCATCCAGATCGCCCCCAGCTCGGCCCGCCAGTTGAAATGCTGCAGCCCCTCGGGCGCGGTCTTCATGTCCATGCGTTCGAGGAAGGCGTCAATGCTCTGGGGCCGCTTCTGCGGCTGCAACTCGAGCGCCTGGGTGATCGCGTCGACGAAGGGCTCCGAATACTCCACGCCGAACTGGCGGCGCACGGTCTTGGCCACGCGCGGAAAGCGCACCATGCGATCGCGGATGGAGCGCAGCGTGGCGGGCAGCGGCGTGTCGTTGCACAGGCAGCCGTACACCACGGCGGCCAGCGAGTACAGGTCGCTCCACGGCCCCTGGGGCAGGCCGCTGCCCTCGCCACCGGCGTACTGCTCGATGGGCGCGTAGTTGACCTTGAGCACGGCCGTGTGCTGGCGCTCGTTGTCATTGATGGCGTGACGCGCGGCCCCCAGGTCGAGCAGCACGGGCGGGCCCGCGTCCTGCAGGAAGATGTTGTCGGGCGAGATGTCGCGGTGCAGCATGTGGCTGCCGTGCAGCACGCGCAGCGCGTCGAGCACCGCCCACAGCACCTTGCGCAGCCAGGCTTCGGGCGGCGGCGTGCGCATCTGCGCGCGCGCCTGCTTGAAGGTCATGCCCGCATAGAGCGGCATCACCATGTAGGCCGTGTTGTTGGCCTCCCAGAAGCGGAACACCTTGACCAGCGAGGGATGGTCGAACTGCGCCAGCAGCCGCGCCTCGTTCACGAACGAGGCCAGGCCCGCGCGAAAGGTCTGCTCATCGCTCGAGGTGCGCACCCACAGCGACTGCCCCTGCGCGCGCCCCGCCAGCGCCGAGGGCATGTACTCCTTGATCGCCACGCTGCGGCGCAGGGAATGGTCAAAGGCCTGGTAGACCATGCCGAAACCGCCCACGCCAAGCAAGGCCTGGATCTCGAACTCGGCCAGGCGCGTGCCCGCGGGCAGCGCGTCGATATGGCGCACGCCCGGCGCGGGAACAAGGCTGGCGGATTCGGTCATGGATAGGGCGGGTGTGAGCAGAGTCCCGGCGGCGCCGGGCAACAGCCGGCATCATGGCGCATGGCGCGGCCGCTTTCGCAACAAACCGCATCATGCCTGCCAAATGCGTCACAGGCGCGCACGGGTGCGGCGCCTCCCGCGATTTTGGCGCTCCCGCCAACACCTGGCCCGCGCTGGTTACCATAGAGGCCCATGTTCAGCTACCGCCACGCCTTCCACGCGGGCAACCATGCCGATGTGCTCAAGCACACGGTCCTGATTGCCACTTTGCAACACTTGACGCAGAAAGACGCGGCGCTCACGGTGGTGGACACCCATGCCGGAGCCGGTCTGTACCGGCTCGACGGGGACTATGCCAACACCAGCGGCGAGGCCGCCGACGGCATCCTGCGCCTGGTGCAGGCCAGCGATCTGGCGCCCGCCCTGCAGGACTACGTGGACCTGGTGCGCTCGTTCAACACCACGGCGGTCACCAAGGTCTACCCGGGCTCGCCCTTCATAGCGCAGCGCCTGCTGCGCGACCACGACAAGCTCAAGCTCTTCGAGCTGCACCCCACCGACCAGCGCTCGCTCGCCGGCAACGTGGCCCAGCTCGAAGCGGGCCGCCAGGTGGCCGTGCTGCTCGAGGACGGTTTCGAGGGCGCCAAGAAATTCCTGCCCCCACCGGCCCGGCGTGCGCTGGTACTGTGCGATCCCAGCTATGAAATGAAGAGCGACTACGGCCGCGTGCTCGACATGGTGCAGGACGCGCTCAAGCGTTTCGCCACGGGCACCTACGCGGTGTGGTACCCCATCATCCCGCGCCCCGAGGCACATGACCTGCCGCGCCGGCTCAAGACGCTCGCCACCAAGGCTGGCAAGGGCTGGCTGCACGCCGCGCTCACCGTCAAGTCGAGCCAGATCGTCAAGAACGCCGACGGCGAGGCCAAGCGGCCAGGCCTGCCCGCGAGTGGCATGTTCCTCATCAACCCGCCCTACACGCTGAAGGCCGCCCTGCAGCAGGCGCTGCCCCAGATGGTGGAACTGCTGGGCCAGGACCGCAACGCGGCCTACACGCTCGATTCCGGCGGCTGAACGTCAGCGCACCCGGGCCCTGGGCTTGGGCTTACTCTTGCCCCTGGACTTGGCGCGCACCTTGCCGCCCGCGCGGCGGGGGGCTGCGGCAGCGGTCTCCTCGCCGTCTGGGGCCTCGGCGTCGCCCCATCCGTCCGGGCAGCGCTCTTCATCGGGCCCAAGGTGCCACAGCTCCACGGGCTTGATGCCCAAGCCCACCATCCCGAGCTCCTCCGCGGCCGCCTCGCTCAGATCGATCACACGGTCCGGTCCGAAGGGGCCGCGGTCGTTGATGCGCACCACTACGGCCTTGCCCGTGAGCACACTGCGCACGCACACGCGCGCGCCAAACGGCAGCGTGCGGTGCGCCGCCGTGAATTCGTAGCGGTCGAAGCGCTCTCCGCTGGCCGTGCGGCGGCCGTGCAGATTGGGGCCGTACCAGGACGCGAGCCCACGCCCGAGCAGCACGCCATCGGGCGCGGCGGCAGGCTCCTCGGCGGGCGCCGCAGCGTCGGGCGCAGGCGGGGCAGGCACCGCCGGCGCCGCCGCCCGGGACTTGGGAGCGGGAGCCGGCGCGGGCCTGGCGCGGGGGGGCTGCGCGGGGAGCTCGCTGGCAGGCGAAGCCGCGGGCGGCCCGGGCGGCGCCGCGCAGCCCGCCAGCAGGGCCGTCAGCAGGCAGGCCCCCAGGGCCCACGGCCAGCGCCCCCAGGACAGGCGAATGTTCCAGCGGCTGAGCATGGCGCCGACCGTGCAGGCCCTAGAGCCCCAGCCGCTCGCAGATCGCGAGCGTGGCCGCGCTCTGGTTCATGGTGTAGAAGTGCAGCCCCGGCACGCCCGCACGGCGCAGCTGTTCGCACAGCTGCGTCACCACGTCCAGGCCGAAAGCGCGGATGCTGGCCGTGTCGTCGCCAAAGCCTTGCAGGCGCAGGCGGATCCAGCGCGGGATCTCGGCGCCGCAGGCGTCCGAAAAGCGCATGAGCTGCGAGGCGCCCGTGATCGGCATGATGCCGGGTACCACGGGCACGTCGAGGCCCAGGCGGCGCGCATCTTCCACGAAGCGCAGGTACGCGTCGGCGTTGAAGAAGTACTGCGTGATGGCGGAGTCGGCCCCCGCGCGCACCTTGGCCGCGAAAGCCTGCAGGTCGGCCTCGGCCGAGCGGGCCTGGGGATGGACCTCGGGGTAGGCCGCCACTTCGATATGGAAGTCGCCGCCGGTCTCGGCGCGGATGAAGGCCACGAGGTCGCTCGCGTAGTGGAACTCGCCGCCCATGCCGTAGCCGCTCGGCAGGTCGCCGCGCAGCGCCACGAGGCGCTTCACGCCCATGGCCTTGAGCTCGGCGAGCTGCGCGCGCACGCTGTCCTTCGTGGCGCCGATGCACGAGAAGTGCGAGGCCGCGCTCACACCCTCGGCGAGGATCTCGCGCACGGTGCCGAAGGTGCCCGCCTGCGTGGAGCCGCCCGCGCCGTAGGTCACCGAGCAGAACTCGGGCTGCCGCGCATAGAGCTGCTGGCGCACGGCGCGCAGCTTGTCGGCGCCCTCGGGCGTCTTGGGCGGAAAGAACTCGAAGCTGACCGGAAGGGCCGAGGAAAGGCTCATGCCTGCCTCCTTGCGTGAATGAAGAACTCGCGGTTGCCGTCGCCGCCCTCGATAGGGCTGTCGATCCAGGCCAGCACCTGCAGCCCCAGCTCGGCGCAGCACGCGCGGATGCGCTGCTCGACCTGCGCATGGAGCAGCGGGTCGCGCACGATGCCGCCCTTGCCCACCTGGCCGGGCTGCAGCTCGAACTGCGGCTTGACCAGCATCAGCAGGTGGCCGCCCGGCGCCAGCAGCGGCACCAGGGCAGGCAGCACCAGCGTGAGCGAGATGAAGGACAGGTCACCCGTGACCAACTCGAACACCGGCGCGGTGCTTTCGCCCACCCAGGCCTGGAGGCGGCGGCGGGCGCCCGCAGCGGCGGGCGGCGCGGCGTCTTCGCGCTCGCGCGCCAGGTCGGCCTCCACGTCGTCGTCGCTCACATCGTCGCTGTCGTCGTAGTCGGTCACCTCGCCATCACCAGACATCCAGCGGTACGGGCTTTCGGGCTCGGCTTCGTCCTCCACGGCGGCGGCGGAGGGCTCGGACCATGCGTCCTCCCAGGCCATCTGAAGCATTTCGGGCGCCAGCGCGCGGGCGTTGATGCCTTCGAGACAGACCACGCGCGGGTCCTGGCGCAACTGCGCGTGCAACTGGCCGTGGCCCACGTCCACGCCCACCACGCGGCGCGCGCCGCGCTCCAGCAGGCAGTGCGTGAAGCCGCCGGTGGACTGGCCCACGTCCAGGCACTGCAGCCCCTGCACCGCCAGGCCCAGGGATTCCAGCGCGCCGTCGAGCTTGAGGCCGCCGCGCGAGACAAAGCGCGCTTCGGCCGCGTCGAGCAGGCGCAGTTCGGAACCCGCCGGAATGTCGTCGCCGTTCTTCTGCACCTTGGTCCAGGGCGCACCCGGGCCCAGGCGCCATTCGACGCCGGAGGCGATCAGGCGCTGGGCCTGCGAGCGGGTGCTGGCCAGCCCCTTTTCCACCAGGAGCACATCGGCACGCTGGGTTTTCATAAGCAAAATACCGTTCTAGCGCCCTGTTTACGGGCGCTGGCAGCTATTACATTAATAGCAGTTGAATCAATAGCGATAGGTGTCGGGCTTGTACGGGCCCTGCTTGGGCACGCCGATGTAGGCGGCCTGCTCGTCGCTCAGTTCGGTCAGCATGGCGCCCACCTTCTTCAGGTGCAGGCGCGCCACCTTCTCGTCGAGGTGCTTGGGCAGCACGTAGACCTTGCCCACGTCGTAGCCCTCGGGGTGGGTGAACAGCTCGATCTGCGCGATGGTCTGGTTGGCGAACGAGTTGGACATCACGAAGCTGGGGTGGCCCGTGCCGCAGCCCAGGTTCACCAGGCGGCCCTTGGCCAGCAGGATGATGCGCTTGCCGTCCGGGAAGATCACATGGTCCACCTGGGGCTTGATCTCTTCCCACTGGCAGTGCTCTTCCAGCTTGGCGACCTGGATCTCGTTGTCGAAGTGGCCGATGTTGCAGACGATGGACTGGTCCTTCATCGCCTTCATGTGCTCGAAGGTGATGACGTCGCGGTTGCCGGTGGTGGTCACGAAGATGTCGGCCTTGTCGGCGGCGTATTCCATGGTCACGACCTTGAAGCCTTCCATGGCGGCCTGCAGGGCGTTGATGGGGTCGATCTCGGTCACCCACACCTGGGCGCTCA
>JAYSFC010000110.1:0-13552 GCA_041913505.1 Acidovorax sp. | reverse complement strand
ACAGCGGCGACTGCTCGGGCCCCAAGAGCGCGCGCAACGTGCTGCTGCACCCCGAAGTGGACGCGGCCGTGCTCGAATGCGCACGCGGCGGCATCCTGCGCGAGGGCCTGGGCTTCGACCGCTGCCAGGTGGCCGTGGTCACCAACGTGGGCGCGGGCGACCACCTGGGCCTGAACTACATCACCACCGTCGAGGACGTGGCCGTGCTCAAGCGCGTGATCGTGCAGAACGTCTCGCCCGACGGCTACGGCGTGCTCAACGCGGCCGACCCGCACGTGGCGGCCATGGCACCGTCCTGCCCCGGCAAGATCATCTACTTCGCAAGCGACCGCCACCACCCCGTGATGGCCACGCACCGCGCCCAGGGCAACCGCACCGTGTACGTGGACGGCGACTCCATCGTGGCCGCCGAAGGCTCGTGGCGCGAGACCATTCACCTGCGCGACGTGCCCATCACGCGCAACGGCAAGATCGGCTTCCAGGTCGAGAACGTGATGGCCGCCGTGGCCGCCGCCTGGGGCGCGGGCCTGCCCTGGCAGACCATCCGGCGCGGCCTCTCGGGCTTCGTGAACGACAGCGATAACGCACCAGGCCGCTTCAACGTGATGGACTACGCGGGCGCCACCGTGATCGCCGACTACGGCCACAACCCCGACGCCATGCGCGCCCTGGTGCAGGCCGTGGAGGCCCTGCCGGCCAAGCGCCGCAGCGTTGTCATCAGCGGCGCGGGCGACCGGCGCGACGAGGACATCCGCGAGCAGACGGTGATCCTCGGCGCCGCGTTCGACGACGTGATCCTCTACCAGGACGCGGCCCAGCGCGGCCGCGCCGACGGCGAGGTGACCGCGCTCTTGCGCGAAGGCCTGGCCAACGCCTCGCGCACGACGTACATCGAGGAAATCCGCGGCGAATTCATCGCCATCGACGCGGCGCTCGCGCGCCTGCAAGCGGGCGACCTGTGCCTGGTGCTCGTGGACCAGGTGGACGAAGCCCTGGCCCACCTCGCACAGCGCTGCGCCGAGGCCGCCGCGCAAGGGTCGGCCCAAGGGACGGCCGCGTGAAAACCGCCGCACGCCGGGTGGCCGCCTGCGCGGCCCTGCTGCTGGCGGCCGGCGCGGCCCTGGCCGCGGGCGGCGAGAAGATCGGCACCGTGGACACGGCCTTCCAGTGGATCGGGCGCGACCACGACATCATCGTCGAGGCCTACGACGATCCTGGTGTGCAGGGCGTGACCTGCTACGTCTCGCGCGCGCGCATCGGCGGCATCAAGGGCACGCTGGGCCTGGCCGAGGACCGCGCCGAAGCCTCGATCGCCTGCCGACAGGTCGGGCCCATCGGCTTTCCGAAGGCGCCGCTCAAGAAGCAGGAGGAGGTGTTCAGCGAGCGCATGTCCATCCTCTTCAAGCGCCTGCGCATCGTGCGCATGGTGGACGCTGAGCGCAACACGCTGGTCTACCTGACCTACTCCGACAAGCTCATCGACGGCTCGCCACAGAACAGCGTGACGGCCGTGCCCGTGGACCGCGCCACGCCCATCCCCGTCAAGCCCTGATTGCAGCCAAATAGGCCGCCTGTGCTTTCTTGGCGGTCTTTTATAGCTACAAAAAACAGAGCAATCAGACAGTACCCGCCGCGATCTGGCGCAGCGCCTGCTCGAACACCTCGGGCGGCTGGCCGCCCTGGATCAGGTGGCGGCCGTTCACGATGACCGAGGGCACGGACTGGATGCCGTGCTGCTGGTAGAAGTGCTCGCGCTCGCGCACTTCGGCCGCATATTCGTCACCCGCCAGAATCTGGCGCGCCCGCGCGGCGTCCAGCCCCACCTCGCCCGCCAGGCGCTCCAGCAACGCGTGGTCGCCGGGGTTCAGCCCCTCGGTGAAGTAGGCCTTGAACAGCGCCTGCTTGAGCGCCTTCTGCACGGCCGGGCCGACCGTTTCCTCGGCCCAGTGCAGCAGGCGGTGCGCGTCGAAGGTGTTGTAGATGCGGTCGCGCTTGCCCATGTTGAACGTGAAGCCCAGCGCCGCGCCGCGCGCGGCGATGGCCTCGCGGTTCTGCTGCGACTGCTCGGGCGTGGCGCCGTACTTTTCCTGCAGGTGCTCGCCGATGTCCTGGCCCTCGGGGCCCATCTGCGGATTCAGCTCGAAGGGCTGGAAGTGCAGTTCCACGGCCATGCCGGCCGGCAGGCGCTGCACGGCCTGCTCCAGCGACTGCAGGCCAATGGCGCACCAGGGGCAGGACACATCGGAGACGAAATCGATCTTGAGCGCTTGGGTCATGGCGGGGCCGGAGGAGATCAAAGAGAGCCCCATGGTAGGCCGGCGCCAAAGACCTTGCCTGCCCCGCCCTAATCCTGCGCCAGCAGGTCGCGCAGCGCCGTCTTGAGCACCTTGCCGTAGCTGTTCTTGGGCAGCGCCGCGACGAAACGGTACAGCCTGGGCCGCTTGAAGCGCGCGATGTGCGCAAGGCACAGCGCGTCGAGCACCGGCGCGTCCACGCCGGCCGCGCCCGCCTGGGCCACCACGAAGGCCACGGGCACCTCGCCCCATTCGGCGTCGCGCAGCCCCACGACGGCCACCTCGCTCACGCCGGGGTGCTGCAGCAGCACCTCCTCGACCTCGCGCGGGTAGATGTTGGAGCCGCCCGCGATGATCACGTCCTTCGAGCGGTCCTTGAGCGTGAGGAAGCCGTCGGCATCCATCTGCCCCATGTCGCCGGTCCAGAGCCAGCCGCCCCGCAGCGTTTTGGCCGTGGCCTCGGGGTTGGCCCAGTAGCCGGGCATGACGGTCTCGCCGCGCACCACCACCTCGCCCGTCTCGCCAGGCGGCAGGCTGCGGCCCTGGTCATCGACCACGCGCACCTCCACGGCCGCGTGCGCCACGCCCACCGAGGCGATGCGCTCGGCCCAGCGCGGGTGCGCCGTATCGGCCAGTTGCTCGCGCGCGAGGGCCGTGATCGTCATGGGGCTCTCGCCCTGGCCGTAGATCTGCACGAAGCGCTGGCCGAAGGTAGCCAGCGCTGCGCGCAAATCTTCCACGTACATGGGGCCGCCGCCGTAGACGATGGTCTTGAAGCCCGAAGGGTCGGCCCCCGTGGCGCGCACATGCTCCACCAGCCGGTGCACCATGGTCGGCGCGGCAAACAGGGTGAGCCGGCCCACGCTGTGCGAGAGCTGTACCAGCTCGGCCGGGTCGAACCCGCCCGAGGGCGGCAGCACATGGCGCGCGCCGCGCGCGATCTGCGCGAAGTGGTACAGGCCCGCCCCGTGCGACAGCGGCGCGGCGTAGACCATGGCGTCCTGGGGCGCGATGTCGTCCACGTCGCTGAAGTAGCACAGCGTCATCGCGAGCAGGTTGCGGTGCGTCTGCATCACGCCCTTGGGCCGGCCCGTGGTGCCCGAGGTGTAGAAGAGCGAGGCCACGTCATCGGGCGCGCGCTCGGCCAGCGGTGCGGGAACATGCCGAGCCGCCGCCTCATACGCCGCCCCGCCCAGCCGATGCAGCCGCGCCGGATCAGCCCCGGCTTCGAGCGCCGAGGCGTGCAGTGCCTCGCTTACCCACACACAGCAGGCGCCCGAGTCGGCCAGCACGTAGGCCAGCTCCTTCGCGTGCAGCTTGTAGTTGACGGGCACCGACACCGCCCCCGCCCAGTAGATGGCCTGCAGCAGTTCGATGTATTCAGGGCTGTTGGCCGCGAACAGCGCCACGCGGTCGCCGGGGCGCACGCCGCATTGCTGTTGCAAATGGCCCGCGAGCGCGGCCACGCGCGCGCCCAGGGTGGCGTAGTCACACAGCACGCGCTCGCCCAGCAGCAGCGCGGGCCGGGCGCCATGGGCCAATGCGCTGCGGCGCAGCAGCTGTGCGATGTTCATCGCGCGCGCTCCAGCACGCTCACGTAATTGGCCACGGCCGAGCCTCCCATGTTGAACACGCCCGCGAGCGTGGCACCGGGCACTTGGATATCGCCCGCCTCGCCCGTGAGCTGCATGGCCGAGACCACGTGCATGGACACGCCCGTGGCCCCAATCGGGTGGCCCTTGGCCTTGAGTCCGCCCGAAGCGTTGACGGGCAGCCGCCCACCGGGCGCCACCACGCCGTCTTCGAGCAGCCGGTGGCCCTGCCCCTGGGGCGCGAGGCCCATGGCCTCGTAGGTCAGCAGCTCGGCGATGGTGAAGCAGTCATGCACCTCGGCCAGCGAGAGGTCGTCCACCGTGCAGCCCGCGATCGCCAGCGCCTGCTGCCAGGCGCGGCGCGGCCCCTCAAACTCCACCACGCGGCGGCGGCCCATGGGCAGGTAGTCGTTGACCTGGGCCCGCGCCTTGAAGCGCACGGCGCGCGCGAAGTCGGCCAGCGCCTCGTCGCTGGCCAGCACCAGAGCGGCCGCGCCGTCGGAGACGAGCGAGCAGTCGGTCTTGCGCAGCGGGTCGGCGATCAGGGGGTTCTTGTCCGACACGGTGTTGCAGAACTCGAAGCCCAGGTCGCGCCGCATATGGGCCCAGGGGTTGCGCACGCCGTTGGCGTGGTTCTTGGCCGCGATGCGCGCGAGCGTGGCCGAATGGTCGCCGTGCGCGGCGAAGTAGTCGCGCGCGATGGAGGCAAAGATGCCCGGAAAGCCCCCGGGCGGGTGGCCCGCCTCGCCGCTGTAGCCGCAGTCGCCGAGGATGCGTGTGGTCTCGGCGCCCGAGACGGCCGTCATCTTCTCGGCGCCGATCACGAGCGCCACGCGCGCGCGCCCCGCCTCGATCGCGTCGCAGGCGGCGTACACGGCGGCCGAGCCCGAGGCGCAGGCGTTCTCCAGCCGCGTGGCGGGCTTCCAGCGCAGCGCGTCGTCGCACTGCAGCGCGAGCGAAGAGGCAAACACGTCGGGCGTGAAGCCGCCGTTGAGGTTGCCCAGCCACACGCCGTCCACGGCCTGGCCATCGATGCCCGCATGCGCCATGGCCTCGCGGCCCGCGCGCGTGATGAGGTCTTCGAGCGACAGATTGTCGAGCCGGCCGAACGGCAGATGGGCCCAGCCCACGATGGAAACACCCATGCGAATCTCCCAAGGAATGAGGTCTGGAAGCGACTATAGGCAGGCGCGGCACCCCGCGGCAGTCGCAGAAATACACTAGGGTTTTCCTTCACTCCCGCGCGCATCGCCATGGCCACGCCCCCTGCCCCCTCGCCCCAGGACAGCGACCTGCGGCTCGCGTTCGACATGGCGCCCGTGGGCCTGCTGGTGTCGCGCCACCGCGTGGTGCACTCGTACAACCCGGCCTTCTGCCAGATGTTCGGCTACGCGCCCGAAGCACTGGTGGGCCGCTCGCTGGAGCTGCTCTACCCCTCCGGCAGCGAGTACGAGCACATCGGCGGGCGCGCACTCACGGCCATGCAGGCCTGCGGCACCTACGCCGACGAACGCATCATGCGCAAGGCGGACGGCAGCCTGTTCTGGTGCCATGTCTCGGGCCGCGCGCTGGACCGCGCCGACCCGTTCGCGGCGGCCGTCTGGGCGTTCGAGGACATCTCGAGTGCCCGCCCCGTGACGGCCGAGCTCACCGCGCGCGAGCGCCAGATCGCGCAGTTGCTCGTCACGGGCCAGAGCAGCAAGCTCATCGCGCGCGCACTGCAGATCAGCCCGCGCACCGTGGACGCGCACCGCGCGCGGCTCATGCGCAAGTTCGGCGTGTCGGCCATGGGCGAACTCATCGCACGGCTCATGGGGCGGCACTGAGTGCCAAAAGCTCCTGAAAACATAGCAAACAACGCAACAGGGTAAAGCACAAGGTACCAATTCAACGGGTAATCCAGGGCATGGACACCCCTTACTGACCAGTGGGTCAATCCCATTTCGGGCGCATGGGTACAAATGCATGACGCGCCAATAATTGCCTAGTCAATAAAATTGCGGGCATGAGCAATTCATTCCCGTGCCCCCCGGGGCCCTACACCCCCGACCGCTTCACGCCCGACCAAAGCGTCGGCTACCTGATGCGCAAGGTGATGGGCTCCATCCGTTCACAGGTCGATGCGCGCCTGTCAGCCTGCGGCATGACCTACGTGCAATGGCTGCCGCTGTACAAGCTGATGCTGCACGAGCGCGCCACCGCGGCCAGCATGGCCCGCGAACTCGAAATCGACCCTGGCGCGATGACGCGCTCGGTGGACCGCCTCGTCGCCAAGGGGCTGGTGCAGCGCGAGCGCTCGCAGGAGGATCGCCGCGTCGTCCACCTTGTGCTGACCGAGGAAGGCCGCCAGGCCGCCGCCCGCGTCCCCGCCGTGCTGGTCGATGTGCTCAATGCCCATCTCCAGGGCTTTTCCGATACCGAATGGCAGCTGCTGCTGCAGTTTCTGAACCGCATGCTGGCCAATGGCGACGCCCTGCGCCAGGCCACTACCGACTGAGCGAACCATGCCGACCACCTCCCCCAGCCACCCTTCCACTTCCGCCGCCACCTACCGGCGGCCCGCCGCGCTTGCGGCGCTGGCCGCCGCATCTGCCCTGCTGCTCTCGGCCTGCGCGAGCCCAGGCCCGGACAAGGCGCCCATCGCCCACCTCACCCCTGCGCAGCTCGATCTGGCCGCCACAGCCACAGCCCGCGTGGATGCGCAGTGGTGGACGGCCCTGGGCGACGCACGGCTCAATACCCTCATCGCCCAGGCCCTGCAGGGCAATCCCAGCCTGGCCGTGGCCCGCGCCCGCACGGAGCGCGCCCTGGCGCTGGCCAATGCGACCCGCGCCGCCAACGGCCCCCAGGCCACGTTCAGCGCCGAGGCTGCACGCCAGCGCTACTCGGCCAATGGACTTGTGCCCCCACCCATCGCGGGCAATGTCTGGGACAGCGGCACGCTGCAGGCAGGCCTGAGCTGGTCGCCCGATTTCTTCGGCCAGCACGCGGCCGAGGAAGCGGCCGCCCTGGGCCAGGCGCGCGCTGCGCAGGCCGACGCAGCGGCGGCCGAGGCCACGCTCTCGCTGCAAGTCGCGCGCGGCTACGTGGCGCTGGCCCGCATCCTGGCCCAGCGCGACGTGGCGCAGCGCACCCTGGCCCAGCGCCAGGAAGTGCTCGACATCACGCGCCAGCGCGTGGGCGCGGGCCTGGACAGCCGGGTCGAAGACACGCAGGCCCAGGCCGCGCTGCCCGATGTGCGCGCCCAGATCGAGGCCCTGGACGAGCAGGCCATGCTCGCGCGGCGCCAGATTGCCGTGCTTGCGGGCCAGGCGCCCGACGCCCTTGCCGCGCTGTCCCCGCAGCTGTCCGCGCTCACGCTGCAGGCCCAGCCCGAGACACTGGGCGCCGACCTGCTGGGCCGCCGCCCCGACGTGGTGGCCGCGCGCTGGCGCGTGGAAGCCGCCACGCAGGACGTGGCCGTGGCGCGCACCCAGTTCTACCCCAACGTCAACCTCAGCGCATTCGCGGGCCTGAACGCGCTGGGCCTGGGCAACCTGCTGCAAGCTAGCAGCCGCCAGCTTGGCGTGACGCCAGCGTTGCGCCTTCCCCTGTTCGACGGCGGGCGCCTGCGCGCACAGCTGGGCGGCAAGCGGGCCGACCTCGATGGCGCCATCGCGCAATACAACACCACGGTGCTCGATGCCGTGAAGGAGGCGGGCGACGCAATCGGCTCGGGGCAATCCCTCGTGCGCCAGCAACGCGAGCAATCCGAAGCCATGGCCGGCGCCGAGAAGGCATATGCGCTGGCCCTGCAGCGCTACGGCGCAGGCCTGGGTAACTACCTCGTGGTGCTCAACGCCGAGACCCAGGTGCTGGCACAGCGGCGCCAGGCCGTGGACCTGCGGGCCCGCCAGTTCGATACCTATCTGGCCCTCATGAAGGCCCTGGGCGGCGGCTGGACCGACGCCAGCGCCGCCGCCATTCAGCAAGCCTCAGCGCACTGACCCGCGCGCCAGCCACCCGTACACACACCGAAAACGAAAAACACAGAGATCCACACCATGAGCGATACCACCCCCAACACGCCCAGCACCACCCGCCGCCGCGGCCTCACCCTGATTGCCACCGCAGTGGTCCTGGGCGGTATTGCCTGGGGCGGCTGGCACTGGGTCCATGCACGCCACTTCGAAACCACCGACAACGCCTACGTGGCGGGCAACGTGGTGCAGATCACGCCGCAGGTCGGCGGCACCGTGGTCGCCATCGACGCTGACGACACCGACTTCGTGCGTGCCGGCCAGCCCCTGGTCAAGCTCGATGCCGCCGATGCGCAGGTCGCTCTGGAGCAAGCCCGCGCCCAACTTGCGCAGACGGTCCGCGAGGTGCGTACGCTGTTCACCAACAACGCGGCCCTCCAGGCTCAGGTAAAGCTGCGCGAGGCCGACTTCGCCCGCATGCAGGCCGATCTGGCCCGCGCGCAGGACGACGTGACCCGCCGCCAGCCCCTGGTCAGCACGGGCGCCGTGGGCAAGGAAGAGTTCCAGCATGCCACGGCGCAACTCGCGGCGGCACGCAGCGCAGCCGCTGCCGCCCAGTCGGCCGTGCAGGCCGCTCGCGAGCAGCTGGCCGCGAGCCAGGCACAAACCGACGGCACCACCGTGGAACAGCACCCCAACGTGCAACGTGCCGCCGCCAAGGTGCACGAGGCCTATCTGGCGCTGCAGCGCTCTACGCTGGTCGCTCCACTCGACGGCCACGTCGCCAAGCGCGGCGTGCAGATCGGGCAGCGCATCGCGGCCGGCGCGCCGCTCATGACCGTGGTGGCGCTCGACCAGCTCTGGGTGGACGCCAACTTCAAGGAAAGCCAACTGCAGAAGTTGCGCATCGGCCAGCCGGCCGAACTCGAGGCCGATGTCTATGGCAGCAAGGTGGTCTACCACGGCACCGTCGTCGGCCTGGGCGCCGGCACGGGCGCGGCGTTTGCACTGCTACCTGCTCAGAACGCGACGGGCAACTGGATCAAGGTGGTGCAGCGCGTTCCCGTGCGCATTGCACTCGACGCCGCAGAAGTCAAGGCCAACCCACTGCGCGTGGGCCTGTCGATGGAAGTCTCGGTCGATGTGGCCCAACAGGACGGCAAAACCCTGTCCGACGCCCCGCGCAACGCGCCCGTAGCCTCGACAGCCGTGTTCGAGGCCCAGATGCGCGACGCCGACACCTATGTGAACCGCATCATCAGTGCCAACCTGGGCCGAAAGGTGATCGCCACAGCACCGGCAGCCCAGGCCACGCAGCAGCACTGATCCGAGAGAACTGGACCACACATGAGTTCCGCCACTTCGGCTGCGCAGCCCGCCATTCCGGCGCCGCTGCACGGCACCCCGCTGCTGTTGGGGACACTATCGCTGTCGCTGGCCACGTTCATGAACGTGCTCGACTCCTCGATCGCCAACGTGTCGCTACCCGCCATCGCGGGTGACCTCGGCGTGAGCCCGGGCCAGGGCACCTGGGTCATTACGAGCTTCGGGGTGGCCAACGCCATCTCCGTGCCGCTCACGGGCTGGCTCACGCAACGCTTTGGCGCTGTGCGCCTGTTCACCATGAGCGTGTTGCTGTTCGTTCTGACCTCGTGGCTCTGCGGCTTCGCGCCCTCGCTCGAGATGCTCGTGCTCTTTCGCGTGCTACAGGGTCTGGTTGCGGGCCCCATGATTCCGCTATCGCAGACCCTGCTGCTCGCGAGCTATCCGCGCTCCAAGGCCGGCACGGCCCTGGCCCTGTGGGGTGTGACCACGCTGGTCGCCCCCGTGGTGGGGCCGCTGCTCGGCGGATGGATCACGGACAACATCTCCTGGCCCTGGATCTTTTACATCAACGTTCCCGTGGGCCTGGTCGCCGCCACGCTGACCTGGAGCATTTACCGCCACCGTGAGACGCCCACGCGCAAGCTGCCCATTGATACCGTCGGCCTCACTTTGCTCGTGCTCTGGGTGGGCGCCTTGCAGCTCATGCTGGACAAGGGCAAGGAACTGGACTGGTTCGCCTCTGGCGAGATCGTCACGCTCGCTGTCGTGGCCGTAGTGGCTTTCGCGGTGTTCGTGGTCTGGGAGTTGACCGACGAGCATCCCGTGGTGGACCTGCGCCTCTTCGCACGGCGCAACTTCGCCTTCGGTGCGCTGGCGCTATCGGTGGCCTACGCTCTGTTCTTCGGAAACGTCGTGCTCATGCCGCTGTGGCTACAGCAATGGATGGGCTACACCGCCACGGCCGCTGGCATGGCGCTCGCACCGGTCGGCCTGTTTGCTATCCTGCTCACCCCGCTCGTGGGACGCAAGGTCAGCCAGTGGGACCCCAGGCGTATGGCTACGGGCGCCTTCGTCGTATTTGCACTGGTACTGTGGCTGCGCTCTAACTTCACGGTACAGGCCGACTTCGTGCACATCCTCGTACCGACCCTGATCCAGGGTGCGGCCATGGCATTTTTCTTCATTCCGCTGACAACGCTCACCTTGGCGGGTATTGCGCCAGAACGCATTCCCGCAGCGGCGGGTTTAAGCAACTTCACCCGCATCACCGCAGGCGCCATGGGTACGTCGATTGCCACCACGCTGTGGGACAGCCGAGCAGCCATGCACCACGCGCACATGACCGAGCCATTGGTCCAGGGGCAGGGGCCTTTCGCTGCCACGCTCGACGCTCTGCGGGCGGCAGGGCTCAGCCCCGATCAGGCACTGGCCCAGGTGAACCGGCTCATCGACCAGCAGGCCTTCACGCGCGCCGTGGACGATATCTTCCTTGGTTCGGCCTATCTGTTCATCATGCTGATCGGGTTGATCTGGCTGACACGCCGACCGCCTCGGATCATGAGCGGCGCATCGGTCGATGCAGGCGGAGCCCATTAGCCCGCCCGAGCCGTAACGACTGCAAAGCTCCGGTGTGCCAAGGCCCCCGGGGCTTTTTTATGCTCGAAATCTGCTTCTTTATGCATTGCAAAGGTACCGCGGGTTACCCGGAGGCACGCTGACGCTGCCGTCACACTGACCTGCCCCCAGAACCCGTACCAGGCGATTTGAGGAATCCGCTGGGTTGAAGGAGATTACTCCTGGGTTTGCAGCGGCGCCGACGCGGTGCCGCTGGTTGTCTGTCGATGCATGGCTGCAAACTTCGCTGGCGGCATCCGCCCGCAACTGCTGTGCGGCCAGACCTCGTTGTAGTCGATCCTCCAGCGAGCAATTTCAACACGTGCCTGCTTCAGGCTCTGGAACCAGTGCTCGTTCAAGCACTCGTCGCGGAACTTGCCGTTGAAGCTCTCGATGTACGCATTCTGCGTGGGCTTGCCCGGCTGGTTGAGGATGTGGCGCACGCCCTTGGCCTGCGCCCACGCCATGAAAGCCCGGCTGGTGAACTCCGGCCCCTGGTCGGTTCTCACGGCCTGTGGATAGCCGCGGAACAGCGCCACCTGCTCCAGCACGCGCACAACGTACGCGCCGCTGATGCCGTGATCGACTGCTATGTCCACGCATTCATGGCTGAAGTCATCGGTGACGGTCAGGCATTTGATGCGCCGCCCACTGGACAAGCTGTCGCTGACGAAATCCATGCTCCAGACCTCGTTGACGCTCTGGCATTGCTGCAGCGGCACGCGTTCGAGCTTCAGGCGCTGCTTGCCGCGGCGCTTGCGCACCGACAGCTCAGCCAGCCTGTAGAGCCTATAGACGCGTTTGTCGTTGACCTTCGTTCCTTCAGCCCGCAGCAGGTCGGCAATGCGCCGGTAGCCGAAGCGACGCCGCTCATGCGCCAACTCCACGATACGCCGGCTCGTGGTGAGGTCGTGCTGCGCGCGCTGGGGCGGATGCCGCCAGCTGTCACGCGCCAAGCCCACCAAAGCACAGGCCCTCCGTTCACTGATCGAGGTCGATTCCAACATCCGGCCCACCGCGCGACGCTTCGCCGGTGGGCTCAGCGCTTTACGCCAAAGGCCACCTTCAGCGCCTCGTTGTCCAACACCGCTTCGGCCAGCAGCTTCTTGAGCCGGTTGTTCTCGGCCTCCAGATCGCGTAGCCGCTTGGCGTCGCTGGCCTCCATGCCGCCGAACTTCGCCCGCCACTTAATGGGATGGACTCCCTCCATGGCGACGCGTAACCTGCCCACAGGATCGCGTTCCCGCCCACCTGAAGGAGACTGCCATGCCTGAGTGCCGCTTCCTGGCCATCGATCTTGCCAAGAACGTATTCCAGCTCCACGGCGCCGCAAGCGACGGCGCGCTCGTCTTCAAGCGACGGCTAATGCGTGATCAGCTCAGCGCCTTCGTGGCCAACTTGGCCCCGTGCCAGATCGCCATGGAGGCATGCGCTTCCGCCCACCATTGGGGCCGCGTGTTCAGACGATTCGGGCACGAGGTGAAGTTGATCAGCCCGCAGTTCGTTCGCCCCTTCGTCAAGGGCTGCAAGAACGACGGGAACGACGCTGAAGCGATCTGTGATGCCATGCAGCGACCCAACATGCGCTTCGTGCCCATCAAGACGGTCGAACAGCAGGACATACAGAGCTTGCACCGCGTTCGCACGCGGCTCGTCAATGAACGCACGGGGCTGGTCTGTCAAATCAGGGGCATTCTTGCCGAGCGTGGCATCGTCTTCGCCAAGGCCGTGAGCCGGGTGCGCAGAGAGGTGCCCGTGATTGCCCAAGACCCGGACAACGCGCTCACACCCATTCTGCGAACAATGCTCACGGAACTCATGGATGAGCTGCGCGACCTCGACGAGCGCATCAAGGCGTTCGACCGGCACATCGATGCCATCTTCCAGAGCAGTGAGGCGTGTCAGCGCATCGCCCGTATCGAAGGCGTTGGCCCGAAGACGGCCACAGCCTTTGTTGCCGCAGTGGGCGATCCGTTGGAGTTCAAGAACGGTCGCCACTTCGCAGCCTGGCTGGGGCTGGTCCCGCGACAACATTCCAGCGGAGACCGGCGGCAGCTCTTGGGCATCACCAAGCGAGGGGACAAATACCTTCGTACCTTGCTGGTCCACGGTGCGCGGGCCGTGCTCAGGACGGCGCCGAAGAAGTCCGACGCCAAGCACGCTTGGGCGCTTGAAGTGGCAAGTCGACGAGGCGCGCCGAAGGCGATCGTCGCCATCGCCAACAAGATGGCTCGGGTGATCTGGGTGCTGCTAGCCAAGAAGGAGGACTATCGTCTCGCCGTCTGATCAAGTTCTGTCAAGCGCGCTGTAGTTCATTGATGGCACATCGGTCGATCCGACATCCAGGGAACCTGAGTTTTATAACGGCCCAGTCTCGAGGCCTGCCATTTGTTGAGGCCTGGATGCGCGGATTCCATCGGGGCGCCGACACCGTCGTGACGCCGAATACATGTATGCAATCGACACGTATGTCCTCAATCAACCCAGCAGTCGCGCTTCCAGTCCATTGCATTCAACAGGGAGTCCATACATGTAGAACGTGGCCGAGCTGAAACCCTCTCGGCGGCACAGGTCCGCAACGCTCATGCCAGCGTCGGCCTGTTTGATGAACCCAATGATCTGTTCGTCCGTGTACCTGCTCTTGCGCATCGCGCTTCCTCTCGGTTGCGCGGATTCTCTATTGCCTTGGTACGGGTAGCGGGTTGCAGGTCAACACGGCAAGCCGTTCGAGGGGTTGCACAGGAGGGTGGAGCAGCTGGAGCGACAC
>JAYSFC010000109.1:0-13561 GCA_041913505.1 Acidovorax sp. | reverse complement strand
CTGGAGATCCACAACCTGGGGCTGGCCGTGGAGCAGCTCGACGCCGACATCGTCTGCCTGCAGGAGGTGCGCAAGCTCCACCGCCGCGAGCAGCACTATTTCGACCGCTGGCCCAACGTGCCCCAGGCCGAGTACCTGGCCCCCGAGGGCTACGAGGCCGTGTACCGCACCAACGCCTACACGCGCCACGGCGAGCATGGCAACGCGCTGCTGACGCGCTGGCCCGTGATCGCGCACCAGCACGAGGACATCTCCGACCACCGTTTCGAGCAGCGCGGCCTGCTGCACGTGGAGGTGGAGTTCCAGGGCCGCCCCGTGCACGCCATCGTGGTGCACCTGGGCCTGATTCCGGGCAGCCGCGTGCGCCAGATCGAGCAGCTGCAGCGCTTCATCGAGCGCGAGGTGCCGCGCGGCGCGCCGCTGGTGGTGGCGGGCGATTTCAACGACTGGGGCTCGCAGATCCAGCGCATGCTGCGCAATTTCGGTCTGCACGAGTACGAGGACGCCCGCCGCGCCTTCACCTACCCCGCGCGGCTGCCGCTGGCCCAGCTCGACCATGTCTACGTGCGCGGACTCACGCCGGTGGGGCTGCACGTGCCGCGCGGGCGTATCTGGTGGCGTATGTCCGACCACCTGCCGTTGATCGCAGAATTCCGTTGGTGAAAGTGAAGCGCGCGGCCGCCGAATTCACCTCTGCCCCCCGCGTCCAGCTGCTGCAGGGCGCCGTCGAGCTGTTTCCGGCCCTCGTGCGCGAGATGGAGACAGCCAGCACCTCCATCCAGTTCGAGACCTACATCTTCGATGTCACCGGCGCGGGCGCCGAGGTGGCCGAGGCGCTCATGCGTGCGGCGCGGCGCGGCGTGCGCACGCGGCTCGTGGTGGACGGCGTGGGCACGGGGCCGCTGTCGCCCCTGTGGCGTGAGCGCATGCGCGAGGCCGGCGTGCAGGTGCGCGTGTACTCGCCGCTCGGGCCCCTGGGCCTGCTGCTGCCCATGCGCTGGCGGCGCCTGCACCGCAAGCTCTGCGTGGTGGACGGGCGCGTGCTGTTCTGCGGCGGCATCAACGTCCTCGACGACTACCACGACCCGAACCACGGCGAGCTCACGGCGCCGCGCTTTGACTTCGCGGTGCGTGCCGAGGGCGGCCTCGCCACCCAGGCGGGCGACGCGATGGAGCAGCTGTGGTGGCGCATGCAGGCCGTGCGCGATGTGCGCCTGCACCACCTGCCAGAGGCCGTGCACGCACTGCGTGAGGCGGCCAGCACCCACGCCGGCGGCGGCCGCAGCACGCCGGGCCCGGGCGTGCGCGCCGCGCTGGTGCTGCGCGACAACGTGCGCAACCGCAGCCGCATCGAGCGCGCCTACCGCCGTGCCATCGGCGCCGCGCGGCACGAAATCATCATTGCCAACGCCTACTTCCTGCCCGGCGGCAAGCTGCGCCGCGCGCTGGTGCTGGCGGCGCGGCGCGGCGTGCGCGTGCAGCTGCTGCTGCAGGGGCGCTACGAATACTTCATGCAGTACCACGCGACGCGGCCCGTCTACGGCGTGCTGCTGCGCGCGGGGGTGGAGATCTACGAGTACGAGCCGAGCTTTCTGCATGCCAAGGTGGCGGTGATCGACGCCAACGGCCCCCGGCCCTGGGCCACGGTGGGCTCGTCCAACCTCGACCCGCTGTCGCTGCTGCTTGCGCGCGAGGCCAACGTGGTGGTCCAGGACGGCGCCTTCGCCTCCGAACTGCGCACGCGATTGCGCCACGCCATGCGCAATGCGGGGCGGCGCATGGACCCGCTGCGCTACGAGCACCGCCCATGGCGCGAGCGCGTGCTTGACCGCATAGCCCACGCCCTCATGCGCGCAGCGCTGTGGGTGACGGGCAAGCGTTACTGAGTTTGCTATTATTTGTGTAGCTTGATGTGCAATACAGGTAAGCACTTGCGGCCTAAAACCCTCGAAGTATCGGGTGTGGCATTCGCTGTTACCATGCCATCATGTTCAGACAACTCGCTGCCGATATGAATCCAGCCAACCCGCAAGAGGGAACGCCCGTCTCGGTGAAGATCCGCGAGCGGCTCACGGAGGCCCGCAAGCGCTTCCATGCGAACGACAACATCGCCGAGTTCCTGCAGCCCGGCGAACTCGAGCAGCTGCTGGACGAGGTCGAGGTCAAGATGCAGGGCGTGCTCGACAGCATGGTGATCGACACCGCCGGCGACCACAACACCCGCAACACCGCGCGCCGCGTGGCCAAGATGTACCTCAACGAGGTGTTCAAGGGCCGCTACGTGCAGGCGCCCGCCGTCACCGAGTTCCCCAATGCCGAGCACCTCAACGAGCTCATGATCGTGGGCCCGATCACCGTGCGCAGCGCCTGCAGCCACCATCTGTGTCCCGTGATCGGCAAGATTTGGATCGGCGTGCTGCCCAACGAGCACACCAACGTGATCGGCCTGTCGAAGTACGCGCGCCTCGTGGACTGGGTCATGGGCCGCCCGCAGATCCAGGAGGAGGCCGTGGTGCAGTTGGCCGACCTCATCATGGAGAAAACCCAGCCCGACGGCCTGGGTATCGTCATGGAGGCGAGCCACTTCTGCATGTCCTGGCGCGGCGTGCGCGAGATGGACAGCAAGATGATCAATTCCGTGATGCGCGGCGTTTTCCTCACCAACCCCACGCTGCGCCGCGAATTCCTCTCTCTCATCCCCGGAAGGAGCTGACCCATGCTGGTCCGCCTGCTTTACGTCAGCCGCGCTGTAGACACCACGCCCGCGGCCATCGAGGCCATCCTCTCCACCTCGCGCCTGCACAACCCCGCGTCCGGTATCACGGGCGTGCTGTGCTACGGCGGCGGCATCTTCCTGCAGGCCATCGAGGGTGGCCGCGCGGCCGTGAGCGAGCTCTACGGCCACATCCAGCGCGACGCGCGCCACAAGGATGTGGAGCTGCTCGCGTTCGAGGAAATCTGCGAGCGCCGCTTCGGTGGCTGGACCATGGGCCATGTGAACCTGGCCAAGCTCAACCATTCCATCGTGCTCAAGTACTCTGAGAAGCCGGAGTTCGATCCCTACATGACTTCGGGCAAGGTGTCGTTCGCGCTGCTGGAGGAGCTGATGGCAACGGCCTCCATCATCGGCCGGGCTTGAGCCTCCAGGCCTTCGCCCTCATCCTGCTGGCCGGGCTGGTTCACGCTGGCTGGAACATCGCCGCCAAGAAGGCGGGGGGTGACTCGCGCTTCGCGTTCTTCACCTCGGCGCTCATGATGGTGGTGTGGGCGCCGCTGGGCTGGTGGCTGGGGCGGGATGCCGTTGTGCAGTGGGGCCCGCGGGAGTGGGGCTTCATCGTGGCCAGCGGCCTGCTGCACGTGGCGTACTACGTGATCCTGCTGCGCGGCTACCGCCGGGCCGACCTGACGGTGGTGTATCCGCTGGCGCGCGGCTCGGGGCCGCTGCTGTCGTCGTTCGTGGCCATTGCGCTGCTGGGCGAGCAACTCTCGCTGCTGGGCGGCCTGGGTATCGTTGGCGTGGTGGGCGGCGTGTTCCTCATCGCGGGTGGTCCCGCGTTGCTGCGTGCCACGCACGACCCGGCGGCGCGCGAGCGTGTGCATGCCGGCATGTTCTATGGCGTGCTCACGGGGGCCTTCATTGCGGCCTACACGGTGGTGGACGGCTATGCGGTCAAGGTGTTGCGGATGTCGCCCATCCTTGTGGACTACATGGGCAACTTTGTGCGCTTGGCCGTGCTCGCGCCCGCCGTGCTGCGTGATCTGCCGACGGCGCGCAGCCTGTGGCGCGTGCAGTGGCGCTTTGCCTTGCTGGTGGCGGCCGTGAGCCCCATTGCCTACGTGCTCGTGCTCTATGCGATGCGCGAGGCCCCCCTGTCGCATGTGGCACCCGCGCGCGAAGTGTCGATGCTGTTTGCTGCGCTCATCGGCGGGCACCTGCTGAACGAGGGCGACCGCGCCGCGCGCATCACGGGCGCGGCGCTCATCGCCGTCGGCGTGACGGCGCTGGCGCTGGGGTAGCGCATGGAGGGGCCGCCGCTCATCGGCTGCGACTTTTCGAGCAGCCCTGGCCCGCGCAAGCCCATCGTGCTGGCCCAGGGAGTGCGGCAGGGCGACCGCGTGGTGCTCACGGGCTTGGCCCGTTTTGAAAGGCTCGACGCCTTCGGCCAGTGGCTGGCCGAGCCGCGCTCGTGGGTGGGCGGGTTCGATCTGCCATTCGGCCTGCCGCGTGAACTGGTGCAGGCGCTGGGCTGGCCGCTCGACTGGGCCGCCTGCATGGCGCACTACCGCAGCCTCGCGCGCACGCAGATCCGCGATGCGTTTGCCGGCTTTTGCGCCGCGCGGCCCAAGGGCGCCAAGTTTGCCCACCGCGCAACCGACGGACCCGCCGGATCGAGCCCCTCGATGAAATGGGTGAACCCGCCCGTGGCCTACATGCTGCACGCGGGCGTGCCGCTGCTGCTCGATGCGGGCGTGCACCTGCCGGGGCTGCAGGCGGGGGACCCGCGGCGCGTGGCGCTCGAAGCCTATCCAGGCCTGCTCGCGCGCGAGGTGCTGGGCCGGCGCAGCTACAAGAGCGACGACAAGGCCCGGCACACGCCCGAGCGCCTCATCGCGCGCAAAGACCTGCTCGCCGCACTCGAGACGGGGCGCACACGCCTGGGCCTGCGTCTGGTGCTGAGTGCCGCGCAGCACGACGCGCTGGCGCAGGACGGGAGCGGCGACAGCCTCGACGCCGCGCTGTGCCTGCTGCAGGCGGCGTGGGCCGAGCGGTGCCATGCGCAGGGTGATGCGCTTTACGGCCTGCCGCCCGCGCTCGATCCACTCGAAGGCTGGATTGTTACGTCTTGATACGCTGGTGCCGCAGGCGCTTCATGCGGGCTGCGCAGAATCCGCCTCCATCGTTGAACCGCATGGCGCCGCTATGACCGCTTTCTCCCCCTGGGCCCGCTTTCTTTCATACGCTGCGCTGTGCGCGGCTTCGGCCTGCCTGGTCCATCTGCCGGCACAGGCCGGGCCGCTGCGCGATCGCCTAGCGCAACAGGCCGAGGAGGGGCTCGACGACGGCGCAGGCGAACCTGCGGCGGATTGGCGCCCGCCCGCCACGGTGCGCGTGCTGCGCGACGTGCCCTATGGGCCGCAGGCGCGCCAGCGCATGGACGTGTACCTGCCGCCGCATCCGCAGGGCGCGCCCGTGGTGCTCATGGTGCACGGCGGGGCCTGGAGACTGGGCGACAAAGCCATGGGCCGCGTGGTGCAGCACAAGGTGGAGCGCTGGGTGCCGCAGGGCGTGGTGTTCGTATCGATCAACTACCGGCTGCTGCCCGACGCCGGGCCGCTCGTGCAGGTGGAGGACGTGGCGCGAGCGCTGGCCGAGGCACAGCGCCTGGCGCCCGGCTGGGGGGCTGATCCGCGGCGCTTCGTGGCCATGGGCCATTCGGCGGGCGCGCACCTCGTGGCGTTGCTCGCGGCCTCGCCCGCGCTCCTGCAGCAGCAGGGGGCGCAGCCTGTGCGCGCCACCGTGTCGCTCGACAGCGCGGCGCTCGACGTGCCCGTGGTCATGCAGCAGCGCCATCTGCGCCTGTACGACGCGGCCTTCGGTGCCGATCCGGCACAGTGGGAATTGGCCTCGCCCGTGCACCAGCTGCGCCAGGCCACGGCGCCCGTGCTGGCCGTGTGTTCGAGCCGCCGCCGCATCGCTTGCGACCAGGCGCAACGCTTCGCGGCCCAGGGGCGGGCGCTGGGCATGCGCGTGCAGGTGCTGCCGCAGGACCTCTCGCACCGCGAAACCAACGAGCTCCTGGGGCTGAGTGGCCCCTATACCGACGCGGTGGAGGCCTTCCTGCGCTCGGTCGATGCGAAGATGCTCCCATGACGCCCGCACCCCACCCTCTGCGCCGCCGTGCCGCCATCGCCGGCGTGCTGGCCGGGCTGGCGGCGTGGGGCGCGGCCTGGGCTGCGCCTGCACCCTGGTACTACTGGCGCAGCAAACTCAACGGCGCCCGCGTGTGCGCGCAGACCTCGCCCGGAGAAGGCTGGGTGCGGGACAGCGACCCCTACGAAGGGCCGATGTGCCAGCCGCGCCGCCGCGTGCTGGTGCTGCCCGCGAAGTAGGGCAAGACACCATGCGTGGCCCCGGCCGCCGCGGGCACAATGCCCTTTTGCCTTGAACCGCCTGCCCCATGCCCTCGATCGAAACCCTCGTCGCGTTCTTCGGTGTTGCCGTGCTGCTGGGCCTCACGCCCGGTCCTGACAACGTCTTCGTGCTGCTGCAGTCCGCGCAGCGTGGCTGGCGCGCTGGCATGTGTGTGGTGCTGGGCCTGTGCATGGGGCTGGTGGTGCACACGGCGGCCGTGGCGCTGGGGCTGGCGGCGGTGTTCGCGGCGTCCAGCATGGCGTTCACGGTGCTGAAGGTGCTGGGCGCGGCCTACCTGGCGTACCTGGCCTGGCAGGCGTTGCGCGCGCCGGCCGCCACGCCAGGCGGCGCCGCGCAGGCCGCCGAGGGCGGTGGCGGCGCCCGCGCGGGCGGGCCTGCGCGCATGGTGGGGCGCGGCATGGTCATGAACCTTACCAACCCCAAGGTGCTGATCTTCTTCCTGGCGTTCCTGCCGCAGTTCGCCGATCCCGCGCGCGGCAGTGTGGCCGCGCAGCTCATGGTGCTGGGCGTGGTGTTCATGCTGGCCACGCTGATCGTGTTCGGCGCCATCGCCTGCTTCTCGGGCGTGTTCGGCGCGGTGCTGCTGCGCTCGGCGCGCGCGCAGGCCGTGCTCAACCGCGTGGCGGGCCTGGTGTTCCTGGGCCTGGCCGTGCGCCTGGCCACGGCGCAGCGGTAACTATTAAATTCATAGCTGAAAACGCCACGTGGATGCGGGCTGTCGGCGCCTTTTCATGCAAATGCCACGCAGGCGGCCGATAATGAGGCCATGACCGAACTGATCCTCGTGCGCCACGGCGAGACTGACTGGAACCGCGAGCTGCGCTTCCAGGGCCAAGTGGACGTGCCCCTCAACGCCACGGGCCATGAGCAGGCGCGGCGCCTGGCCGAGCGGCTCGCGGCCGAGCGCGTGGCGGTGGACCACCTCGCCAGCAGCGACCTCGTGCGGGCGCGCCAGACGGCCGCGCTGCTGCTCGGCCATCTGCTGCCGGCGCTGTCCCTCGACGTGCTCACCGACCCCGGCCTGCGCGAGCAGAGCTTCGGCCTTGTCGATGGCCTGCGCGTGCAGGACATCCAGCGCGACCATGCCGAGGCCTGGTCCCAGTGGCTGCGCTTCGATCCCGACGGCGGCATGCCCGGCGGCGAGACGGCGCGCCAGTTCCACGCGCGTGTGATGCAGGCGCTGCAGCGCGTCGCCCAGGCGCAGCCAGGGCGCACCGTGGTGGTGGTCACCCACGGCGGCGTGCTCGACATGGTCTGGCGCACCGCGCAGGGCCTGGGCCTTGCGGGGCCTCGCCGCAGCAGCATTCCCAACGCCGCGCTCAACCGCGTGCGCCTGCGTGAGGGCGGCGGCATCGACATCCTGCAGTGGGCCGACACGCGCCACCTCGAGGGCCTGCCCGCGCAGCCCGTCTACGACCAGACCCGGCTGCAGGCCCCGCCGCGCGCGGCGTAGGCGTCAGGCGCCGGGCGGCGTGGGCCAGGGGCGCTGCGGCCCGCGCAGCTGCTCGAAGGCGTGGGCCATGCGCAGCACGCCCAGGTCGTCGAAGCGGGGGCCCGCGATCTGCAGGCCGATGGGCAGGCCATCGGACGTGTAGCCACAGTTGACCGAGGCGGCGGGTTGCTCCGACATGTTGAACGGCACCGTGAAGGCAATGTGCTCCAGCGGCCGCAGCGGGTCGTTGGTGGGCGAGGGCAGCTCGGCCGCGAAGGCGGGCATGGGGGCCACGGGCGAGAGCACGTAGTCGAACGCGGCGCAGGCCCGCACCGTGGCCACGCGGGTGGCGTGGAACTGCTGGCTGGCGTGGAAGACTTCCAAGCCGCTCATGCCCGCGGCGCTCTCGGCCCAGGCGCGGATGTAGGGCAGCACCAGTGCACGGCGCGCCTCGGGCAGGGCCTGCAGGTCCACGTGGGAGCGCATGCGCCAGAAGCGGTCCATGCCGTCGAGCATGGCCGGGGTCAGGAAGGGCGCCATGGGCTCGACGGTGGCGCCCGCCTGTTCGAAATAGCGCGCGGCCTGTTCGACGGCAGCGCGCACCTCGGGCTCCAGGGGCAGGCCGCAGCCCGCGTCAAGCAGCAGGCCCAGGCGCAGGCCGCGCAGGTCCTCGGTTGTGGCGTCGAAACGATCCCACGCGATGGCCTGGTCCGGCAGGCCCATGCTGTCGCGCACGTCGGGGGCGCTGAGCACCTGCATCATGAGCGCGGCGTCGGCCACGGTGCGCGTCATCGGGCCGGCGGCGCGGCCCTGGTAGGGCGGGTCGATCGGAATGCGCCCCAGGCTGGGCTTGAGGCTGAAGATGCCGCACCAGCTCGCAGGCAGGCGCAGCGATCCGCCGATGTCGGTGCCCACGTGCAGCGGCCCGTAGCCCGCCGCGGCCGCCGCACCGCCGCCCGCGCTCGACCCGCCCGGGCCCTTGCTCAAATCCCACGGGTTGCGCGCGAGCGGGTGGAAGGACGACAGGCCCGAGGACAGCATGCCGTAGTCGGGCATGGTGGTCTTGGCGAAGAGCACGGCCCCGGCTTCGCGCAGGCGAGCGGCGGGTGGCGCGTCGGCAGCGGCCGGAGTGAGCAGGCTGGCGGCCGTGCCCAGCGGCAGCGGGTCGCCGCGCGTGGTGATGTTCTCCTTGATGGTGGCGGGCACGCCGTCAAGCAGGCCTTGCGGCCGGCCCGCGCGCCAGCGCGCTTCGCTCGCACGGGCCTGGGCCAGGGCTGCGTCAGGGCGCAGCAGGTAGGTGGCGCACAGGTGCGGCTCCCAGCGTGCGATGTGGTCGAGCACGTCTTGCGTGACTTCCACGGGCGAGAGGCTGTGCGTGCGGTAGGCGGCCAGCAGTTCGCGGGCCGAAAGGTCGTGGAGCGCGGTCATGCCCGGCCTTAACCCCAGGACAGCGCGGAAAGGTCGTTCACGAACACCGGCATGTCCTTCCACAGCCCGCGCAGGTTCTTGGCGGCCACCGTGACCCATTGGGGCTGGTACAGGAAGGCATGCACGGAGTCCTCGGCAAGCAGGCGCTGCGCGTCACCCAGCAGGCGTGCGCGGTCCGCGGGGCGGGCTGCGTTCTGGATCTTCTCGAACAGCGCGTTGAACTTCTCCGAGCGGTAGCCCCAGTAGTAGTCGGGCTTGGCGAAATTGGCGAGGTCGAAGGGCTCCACGTGCGAGATCAGCGTCAGGTCGTAGTTCTTGGCGCCGTAGGTGCCGCTGAGCCACTGGGCCCACTCCACGTTCTGTAGCTTGGCCACGATGCCCACCTTGGCAAGCTGGGCTGCGATGACCTCGCCGCCCTGGCGCGCATAGGGCGTGGGCGGCAGCGTCATCGTGAGTTCGAGCGGCGTTTTCACGCCCGCCTCGGCCAGCAGCTTGCGGGCCTTCTCGATGTCGTAGGGGTTGAGGCCCGTGGTGTCCACGTAACCGAAGGCGCCGGGCACGTAGTGGCTGCCGATGGGCACGCCCAGGCCGTCGGCGGCGCCCTGGATCACGGCCTTGCGGTCGATGGCGGCGGCGATGGCGCGGCGCACGCGCACGTCGGTAAGCGGCTTGCGCTGGTTGTTCATGGCCAGGATGGTCTTGGCGCGCGAGCCGCTCACGATCACCTGGAAGCGCGGGTTGGCCTTGAACTGCTCCAGGCTGCGCGGCGTGACGCGCGGGAACGCGTCCACGTCGCCCGCGAGCAGCGCGGCCACCTGCGCGGCCGGGTCGGGGATGAAGCGGAACGTGGCACGGCGGATGCGCGCCGCCGCGGGGTTGCGGTAGCCGTCCCAGCGGCCCAGGGTGACCGAGGCGCCCCTGGACCACGCATCGAGCTTGTACGGGCCCGTGCCCACGGGCTTGGTGGCGTTGGTGTTGGCGCTCTTGGGCTCGACGATGATGGCTGTGGCCTGGCCCAGCACGAAGAGGAAGTCGGGGTCGATGTCCTTGTGGATGACGACCACCGTGTACTCATCCACCACCTGGGTGGTCAGGTTGGCAAAGGTGCGCCGGTCCTTGTTGGTGCTCTTGTCGCCGCCCGCGCGTTCGAACGAAAACTGCACGGCGGCGGCGTTGAACGGCTCGCCGTTCTGGAACTTCACGCCGCGGCGCAGCCGGAAGGTGTAGGTCTTGAGGTCGGGCGAGACCTCCCAGCTCTCGGCCAGCAGCGGCGAGACGCTGCCGTCGGAGTTGATCTTGGTGAGCGTCTCGAAGATGTTGTAGAGCACCACCTCGCCGATGGCGGAGGCGGCGCCTGCCGTCGGGTCGAGCCCCGGCGGTTCCAGCGTCATGGCCAGGGTCACGGCGTCCTTCTTTTTATCCTGTGCCCAGGCGCCGAGAGGCTGCGTGAGCACGGCCGTGGCCAGAGCGCTGCCAGCCAGGACGGATCGACGGTTCAACATGGTTCGCTAGTCTCCTGAAAAACGATACAGCAGGCGCCCGCGCGGTGTGCGGGCATGGCAGCTTTTTACACCACGGCTGCGTGCGGCGCCGGCAGCGCCTCGGGCACCGCGTCGACCAGCGCGCGCGTGTACGGGTGCTGGGCATGGCCGAACAGTGCGGCGGGCGTGCCGCGCTCCACTATGCGCCCCTGGCAGAGCACGGCCACCTCGTCGCACAGGTGCTGGACCACGGCGAGGTCGTGGCTGATGAGCAAGTAGCTGATGCCGAAGCGCTCGCGCAGGTCCTGCAGCAGGTTCAGCACCTGGGCCTGCACCGAGACGTCGAGCGCGCTCACGGGCTCGTCGGCCACGATGAGGCGCGGGCGCGTGATGAGGGCCCGCGCGATCGCGATGCGCTGGCGCTGGCCGCCGGAGAACTCGTGCGGGTATTTGCCACCGTCGGTGGCGCGCAGGCCCACCGCGGCTAGCGCTTCGACGGCGCGCTCGCGCTGCTCGGCGCGGCTGGTGCCGCCCAAGGCCTGCAGCGGCTCGGCCACGGTGTGCGCGACCGTCTGGCGCGGGTCGAGTGAGCCGTAGGGGTCCTGGAACACCATCTGGACATCGCGCCGTGCGGCGCGCAGCGCCTCGGGGGCGAGCGCGTGCAGGTCCTGGCCCCGCAGGTGCACGCTGCCGGCCGTGGGCGTGTCCAGCGCCATCACGATGCGCGCCAGCGTGGATTTGCCCGAGCCCGATTCGCCCACGATGCCGAGGCTGCGGCCCGCTGCGATCTCGAAGCCCACGCCGTTCAGCGCGTGCACCAGCGGCGGCGGCGCGAACAGGCGCTCGCGCGGCAGCCGGTAGGCGCGGTGCAGGTCGCGCACTTCGAGCAGAGGGGCGGTGGCGAAGGTCATGCGGCAGGCAGCGTGGCGGCGATGGCTTCGGGCCGCAGGCAGCGCACTTCGTGCGTGCCGTGCGCAAGGCGCGTGGCGCCGGGGCGCTCGGTGTGGCAGCGGGGTTCGGTCCAGGCGCAGCGGCCCGCGAAGGGGCAGCCTGCGGGCAGGTCTGTGAGCTCGGGCACGGTGCCTGCGATGGTGGGCAGGCGCTGGCCGGGTGCGAGCGGCCGGCCCAGGTGTGGCCGCGCCGCGAACAGTCCGCGCGTGTAGGGGTGGCCCATGGCCGCGAACACCTCGGCCGTCGGGCCGCTCTCGACCACGCTGCCGCCGTACATCACGAGCATGCGGTCCACGTTCTGCGCGATCACGCCGAGGTCGTGCGAGATCAGGATCAGCGCCATGCCGCGCTCGGCCACAAGCTCCTGGATGAGCCGCAGGATCTGGCGCTGCACCGTGGCGTCGAGCGCCGTGGTGGGCTCGTCGGCGATCAGCAGGTCGGGCCCGCAGGCCAGCGCCATCGCAATGGTGATGCGCTGGCGCTGCCCGCCCGAGAACTGGTGCGGGTAGGCGTCGAAGCGCCGTGCTGCGTCAGGGATGCCCACGCGGTCGAGCAGGGCGATGGCCTCTGCACGGGCCACCGAAGCGGACAGGCCCCGGTGCAGGCGCAGCGGCTCGGCTACCTGGCGGCCAATGCTGTGCACGGGGTTCAGTGCCGTCATGGGCTCCTGGAACACCATGGCGATGCGGTTGCCGCGCAGGCCTTGCAGCGTGCGGTCGCTCAGGCCCAGCAGTTCCTGGCCGTCGAAGCGGACGCTGCCCGTGGCGCGGGCGCCCTCGGGCAGCAGCCCCATCAGCGCGAGCGCCGTGAGCGATTTGCCGCAGCCCGATTCGCCAATCAGGCCCAGCGTGGCGCCGCGCGCGAGCGTGAAGTCCACGCCGCGCACGGCCTCGGCCATGCCGCGGCGCGTGGGCAGGTGGATGCGGAGGTTCGATACTTCGAGCATCAACGTGCACGGGTAAGGCGCGGGTCGAGCAGGTCGCGCAGGCCGTCGCCCAGCAGGTTCAGTCCCAGAACGGCCAGGGCGATCGCGGCGCCAGGCCACACGGCGAGCAGCGGGGCCTGGAACATCAGCGTCTGCGCCTCGCTGAGCATGCGGCCCCACGAAGGCTGCGGAGGCTGCGTGCCCAGGCCCAGGTAGGAGAGGGCCGCCTCGGCCAGGATGGCGATGGCGAACTGGATCGTGGCCTGCACGATGAGCACCGGCAGGATGTTGGGCAGCACATGCCCCCAGGTGATCTGCCAGCGGTTCTTGCCGCAGGCTCGCGCGGCCAGCACGTATTCGCGCGTCCACACAGCCTGGGCCGAGGCCCGCGTGACGCGCGCGAACGTGGGGATGTTGAAGATGCCTATGGCGATGATGGCGTTGCCGATGCCCGCGCCGAACACCGCCGTGAGCATGATGGCCGAGAGGATGGCGGGAAAGGCGAACGTGAAGTCCGCCAGGCGCATCACGAGCTCCTCGACCCAGCCGCGCCGCGCGGCCGCGAGCAGCCCGAGCGCCGTGCCGATCGTGAGGCCGATGCCCACGGCGATGACCCCTACGAGGATGGAGCTGCGCGCGCCCACGAGCAGCAGCGAGGCCACGTCGCGCCCATAGGCGTCGGTGCCGAGCCAGTGGCGCGTGCCGGGGGGCAGCAGCTTGGCCTCGAGGTCCATCTCGTAAGGCGAGCCGGGCGTCCACAGGTAGGACAGCGCCGCCGCGCCAAGCAGCGCCAGCGTGAGCAGCGCGCCGAGCACGAAAGCGGGGTGGCGCCGGGATTGGCGCAGACGTTCAGACATCGGCGGGTTTGACGCGTGGGTCGATGGCCGCGTACAGCAGGTCGACGATGAAGTTCACGACCACCACCATGGCCGCCAGCAGCATCACGCAGTTGCGCACCACGATGAGATCGCGGTTGGCGATCGATTGGAAGATGAGCCGGCCCAGGCCCGGCAGGTAGAACACGTTCTCGATCACGATGGTGCCCGTGAGCAGATTGGCGAACTGCAGCCCCATGACCGTGATCACTGGGATCATCGCGTTGCGCAGCACATGGCACCAGAGCGTGGCGCGGCGCGACAGGCCCTTGGCGCGCGCCGTGCGCACGAAGTCCTCGCGCAGCACCTCGAGCA
>JAYSFC010000108.1:0-13616 GCA_041913505.1 Acidovorax sp. | reverse complement strand
AAGGCGTTGGCCACGTCGCCCATGCTGAAGTTCATGCCCTTGAGCGTGGCCAGGGTCATTTTCTGCACCTCCAGCGCCTGGATGGTGGCCGCCAGCGCGCGCGAGTTCTGCTCAAGCCAGAACTGCACGGCCTTGAGCTCATCGATGCGCTTTTCCAGCTCCTCCACGCTGATCGTGGGCGCCACCCAGTTCGAGAGATTGGGCAACTGCGGAATGCTGTCGGCCGCACCCTTGGCCAGGTTCTGCAGGAAATCGAAACCGGGGACGAATTTGCCGAAACCGAAAGAGGAGGTGTCGCTCATGGCCGCTCCGCGCTGTGGGGTCTGTGGATGGGCTCGGGCGGCTGCGCACCCGCGCCACCGCAGCTTACCCCAACGCGGCCGGTTGCGGGGGCCGGGATTGCGCCAGGGCCTCAGTGCTTCTGGGCGCCGTGCGCACCAGGGCCCATGGCGGGCACCGTGGCCGCCGCACCGGGCGCCTGGGTGGCCACGGGCACGTCCAGCTGCAACTGGCTCTCGGTGCCCTTGGCATCGCGGAACACGAGCGTGAGCGGCACGTGGCCGCCCTTGGGCAGCGGCGCCTTGAGGTCCATGAGCATCACGTGGTAGCCGCCGGGCTTGAGCTCCACGGCCTGGCCCGCCGGCAGATCAAGGCCGGGCACGCCGCGCATCTTCATCACGCCCTCCTCCATCTTCATCTCGTGCACTTCGGCCACGCCCGCAGCGGGCGAGTCCACGCGCACAAGGCGCGTTGCTTCGCGTGCCGTCAGCCGCATGAAAGCGCCCGTGGCCTTCTGGCCCGGCACGCTCGCGCGGGCCCAGGCGCCGTCCACGGCCACAGGAGCGGCGGTCTGTGCCGAGGCGGCGCCAGCCCACAGGGCAGCAGCCATCCACAGGGACGCCGTCCAACGGTGCAGGTTCATGGTGTTCTCCTATCGATCATCGGTGTTCAGAAATCCGTGCCACGCCACCAAAAGGCGTGGCGGCCGGCACGGCAGGACCATGCGGACGATTGTAGGTGGCCCCTGCGCCGCGTCATTTGCGCGACGCGCCCGTGCCCGCCTACTGCACTACCATGCCGCCACGATACTTACGCCCAGGAGACACGGCATGCTCACCCTTTGCGGCTTTTCCGCCAGTAACTACTACAACAAGGTCAAACTCGTGCTGCTCGAAAAGGGCCTGCCTTTCGAGGAGCAACTGGCCTGGATCGGTGAAACCGATCTGTCCGCCTCGCCTCTGGGCAAGGTGCCCTACCTGCTGACCGAGGAGGGGCCGCTGTGCGAATCGGCCGTGATCGTCGACTACCTCGAGGCCGCCTACCCCACGCCGCCCCTCGTGCCGGCCGATCCGTACGGCGCTGCCAAGGTGCGTGAGCTGTGCACTTTCATGGAACTGCACCTGGAGCTGGTGGCCCGCAACCTCTACCCGCAGGCGTTCTTCGGCGGCAGCGTGAGCGAACGCCTGCGCGACCACACGCGAACCCAGCTCGAGAAGAACGTGGCCGCATTCTCCGAACTCGCGTACTTCACGCCGTTCGTCGCGGGCGACCGCTTTACGCTGGCCGACTGCGCTGCGGTGGTGCACCTGCCGCTCGTGAGCGCTGCCACGAAGATCATCTATGGCCAGGACATGCTGGCCCACCTGCCGGTGCGCGACTACCTCGCGCGCATGGCCGAGCGGCCCCATGTTCAGCGCGTCAACACCGACCGCAAGACCAGCACGGCCGAGATGCTGGCCCGCCCGAAAGTGCGCTGAACGCACCGGCTGTTATCCTGCGGTGATGACCGCCCCGCGCAGCCTTTTTCACCTCGCCTTCCACGTGACCGATCTCGATGCCGCGCGCCGCTTCTATGGCGGCGTGCTCGGTTGCCAGGAGGGCCGTAGCACCGCCACCTGGGTGGATTTCGATTTCTTCGGCCACCAGATCTCGCTGCACCTCGGCGAGCCCTTCGCCAGTGCGCGCACGGGACACGTGGGCGACCATCTCGTGCCCATGCCGCATTTCGGACTCATTCTGGAACTGCCCGCCTGGCAGGCCCTGGCCGAACGCCTGCGCGCGGCCGGCACGGCGTTCGTGCTCGAGCCGCAGGTGCGCTTCGAGGGCCAGCCCGGCGAGCAGTGGACCATGTTCTTTCACGATCCGAGCGGCAACCCCATCGAAATCAAGGGGTTCCGTTCACTCGATCAGGTGTACGCCACCTGAGAGCGAAAGCGCCGCGGGACGAGCCGCCGCCGGAGCCCGTGGCACACCACGCACGGGGACGTGGCCGGGCTACCACCCATCACACCGCCGCTGGCAGGCAAGCCGGCCGGTGGGGTAGCAGCTCCTGGGGCACCAGCTCCCGCACGGGCCGGGCGGGCATGGGGGCGGGTAGCCGCCGCTGCTCTTCCAGCCGGAAGACCTCGATGGCCTGGACCTGCGCCTGGGCCTGTTTGCGCAGGCTGTCTGCCGCTGCGGAGATTTCCTCCACCAAAGCCGCGTTGCGCTGCGTGCCCTGATCCATGTGCTGCACGGCGGTGCCGATCTGCGCCATGCCCGCGCTCTGCTCTGCGCTGGAGTTGCTGATCTCCAGCATCAACGGCACCGCGCGGCGGATGGCATCCACGGCCTCCTGGACTGCGGCCCCGGCGCTGTTGACCAGCGCCGTTCCCTGGGTGGCGCGGCCCACGCTGGCGTCGATGAGCTGCTTGATCTCGTGCGCGGCCTGGGCCGAGCGCTGGGCCAGCACGCGCACCTCCCCCGCCACCACGGCGAAGCCCCGTCCCTGGGTGCCCGCACGGGCCGCCTCGACGGCGGCGTTGAGCGCCAGGATGTTGGTCTGGAACGCAATGCCATCGATCAGCCCGATGATGTCGGCCATCCTGGCGGACGAAGCCTGCATCTCCCCCATGGTGCGCACCACCTGCTCCATCATTTGCCCTCCCTGAACGGCCGCGTCGCTGGCGCGCGCGACGATGTCCTGGGTCTCGCGCGCGCTGGCAGCGCTGTGCTCCACGGCTGCGGCGAGCTGCTCCATGGCGGCGGCCTGCTGCTCCAGCGCACCGGCCTGCTCGGTGGTGCGCGCCGCCAGGTCCTGATTGCCCGCGGCGATCTGCACCGCGGCGTTGGCCACGCTCTCGCTGCCGCAGCGGATGCCCTTCACCACCTGCGCCAGTTGCGCACGCATCGCGGCCAACGCCTGCAGCACCTGGGCCACCTCGTCCCGCCCGGAGGCCATGATGGGCCGCGACAGATCACCGCGCGCCACGGACTGCGCAGCATCGATCGCCTGAGCCAGCGAGCCCGCAATGCCACGCACCAGGGCCATCCCGAACACCAGCGCGAACAGCAGGCCGCTGCCGATGGCCGCCAACGCCAGCGCGCGAATGCTCTCGTAGCGCCCCTGGGCCGCAGCATGGGCCTGGCGCGCTTCCTCGCGCTGCAGGCGCACCAGCGCGTCGATGCCCGCGCCCACGGGTTCGTAGAGCGGACGCACGGACTCCAGCACCACCTGTTGCGCCCGATCCGGCTGCTGCGCGCGCAGGGCGGCGACCGCGGGCTGCAGGCCCTGCTGCACAAAACGCTGGCGATGCTCGGCAAACTGCTGGGCCAGCCGGCTTTCATCGGCACCCATGGCGCCGCGGGCCCGGTATTCAGCCCAGATGCGGGTGATGGCGGCGATGTTGGCCTCGACTTCATCGGCGCTGGCGCGCATTTGTTCGGGCTGCGGGGTCACGAGGGCCACCGCGAGAGCCAGGCGATTGCGTAGCAGCAGGGACTGGATTTGCCCGATCTGCGCCGTGGCAGTGAGGCGTTCCTCGTACATGGTCCGCAGGGCGGCGTTGGCCTGGGCGATGCCCCACAGCCCCAGCAGGCCCATGCCCAGGACCAGCAGCGACAGCGCCCCCGCCAGAAGGGTGACGCGGGTGGAAATCTTGAAGCGGTTCATGCCGTTCTTTCAGAAGCGATGGCAATGCCGGGTCGGGGATATGCCACGGACAAATTCCGCCGCGGCGCCCACATTTCCTGGAGCCACGACTCCAGGACCTGCGGCGGCTGCGGCGGAGCGAACAGATAGCCCTGGAACGCAGGGCACTGCAATTGCACGAGCACGGCGCGTTGCGCCTCGGTCTCCACGCCCTCGGCCACCACATGCAGGCCCAGGTTGCGGGCCATGCCCAGGATGGTCTGTACGATCACGGCGTCGTTCGCACGCGCACCCATGTCCTGGATGAAGCTGCGATCGATCTTGAGCTGGTGCAGCGGCAGGCGCTGGAGCTGGGACAGGCAGGAGTAGCCCGTGCCGAAGTCGTCGAGGGCAAAGCGCACGCCCAGGCTGCACAGTGTCTGCATCTTGTGCACCGTGTCGGTGATGTCGTGCAGCATCATGGTTTCGGTCAGCTCCAGCACCAACAGGTCCGGCCGGGCGCCGGTGCGGGCCAGCGCTGCGCGCACCTGCTCGACGAAGGCCGGATGGGTGAACTGGCGCGCACTCACGTTGACGGAGAGCGGCAAGGTGCCCATGTGGGGCAGGTGAGCCCAGTCCCGCAGCTGCTCGCAGGCCGTCTGCAGCACCCATTCGCCCAGAGACAGGATCAGGCCCGACGCCTCGGCCATGGGAATGAACTGTGCCGGCGGCACCTGGCCATGGAGCGGATGGTTCCAGCGCAGCAGGGCCTCCACGCCCACGGGCTGGCGCTGCGCATCCACCTGCACCTGGTAGTGCAGCGCCAGCTGCCGTGCCTCGACGGCGCCGCGCAGCGCCAATTCCAGCACCGAGCGGCTGTCCAGTTGCGCCTGCAGCACCGGGTCGAAGAAGCAGTACCCATTGCGGCCCGCACTCTTGGCCTGGTACATCGCCGTATCGGCGCGCTTGAGCAGTTCCTTGATGATGCTGCCGCCCGGCCGGAACAGGCATACGCCCAGGCTGGCGCTGGTGTGCAGCAAGCGCCCACCCAGATGGGCGGGGCACGCCACAGCGGCCAGCACCTGGGCAGCCAGGGCCCGCGCCTGGGCTTGGGCCTGGGCCTCGTCGGCATGCAGCCCGCGCACGAGGATGACGAATTCGTCGCCCCCAAGACGCGCCACCAGGCCCTCGTCGCCCACGGCCTCGCCCAGCCGCCGGGCCACGTGCTTCAGGTACTGGTCGCCCACTTCGTGGCCCAGCGTGTCGTTGATGGTCTTGAAGTTATCAAGATCGACCAGCAGCAGCGCGCCGTGGCTTGGCGGCCCGGACTCGTCCAGGGCCTGCTGGGCGCGCTGGCGCAGCAGGCTGCGGTTGGGCAGCTCGGTCAGCGGATCGAAGTAGGCCAGCTTGTGGATGGCCTGCTCACTCTGGCGCAGCCGCATCTGCATGGAGCGCAGCGCGCGGAACACGCGGCTGATCTCGTCGCGGCCGCGCACCGCGATGGGCGAATCCAGTTGCCCACTGGCGATGCGCCGGAAGACCTCGATCACCTGCTGCAGCGGCCGCACGATGGAGCGGATCAGCAGCACCCCCAGCCAGCCCAGCACCGCCATGGCTGCCAACATGGCGCCCAGGGCCAGCCAGTACGTGCGCTCGTAGCGGTCGACGCCCTCCCGGTAGGCCGCCTCGGCGGAGTCGAACTGCAGGTGCACCAATGTCTGGATTTCGGGATAGGCCAGCTCGTACAGAGTCCAGGCATTCACGGCCAGGCGGCGTGTATCCTGGTAGTCCAGCGCACGCAAGGCCGTCAGCGCCGGGGCCACGGCCTCGCGCAGGTAGCGCGCGCGGCGCTCGCCAAACTGTCGCGCCAATGCCAGCTCTTCACGCCCGCGCGGCGCGGAAAGGTAGTCGTCCCAAAGCCGGTCGATGGCATGCACGTTGCGCTCGATCTGGTCCGCGGCCTGCTGCGCCGAGGTCGGCTCCAGCGCCAGCGCCCCCGACACTGTCGCCGCGCGGGCCAAGGCCAGTTGCATCTGCAACTGGTTGGCCAGCATGAGCTGGGAGATCTGCGACAGCGTACGCACGGGCGCCATGCGGTCCTCGTACACCACGCGCAGGCTTTCTTTGGATTCGGCCAGGCCCCGAATGCCAACGACCGCCAGGAGCGCCGCCACCATGACCGCCAGCGCCATGAGCGCGGCGATCCGCGTGCCGATACGCAGGCGAGCAAACAGCGCATGGATTCCGCCCATCCCGCGCAAAGGCCGGACAGCCGTCACCGCATCGCAGGAGCCAGAGAAACCCGGCACAGGCATGAACACGCTCCACTTTCCAGGACAAGACGCGTCCCGCCAATGCGGGCGTACGTCGGGAAAGGCGTGTTCAGGGCCGGGAGAGCCGCAACGCGGCGGGACAAGGCTGCGCGGGCTGTGGCAGCAATTTTTCAAAATGCGCCACCCGCACCGCATGCGGGCAAATACCTAGCGCCCAACGGAGGCGGTGCAGCTTACTGATCTACATCAACGGTGCAGCAACTCGCAGGCCCGGATCACCTCGCCCGCCACAGTGGCGAGCTTGCGCCGCTCGGTGCGCGCGGCGTTGCGCAATAGCTCGAAAGCCGGCTGGCGCGCCATGCGGTACTGCACCATGGCGATGCCGGTGGCCACGTTGATTTCGCGATCGGCGTCAAGCGCCGCCTGGAGCTGGGCTCGTGTGCGGCGCAGGCCATCAAGCTCCCGGGCGCGCCGCAGTGCGGTCTCGATCGCCGGCTGGATCTGGTGCAACGCCAGGGGCTTGACAAGGTACCCCATAGCGCCGCTGTCCGTCGCCTGCTGCACCGTTACGGCATCTCCGTAGGCGCTGAGCATCAGGAACGGGACATGGTCCAGCTCACCGAGTCGCCGCGCCAGCCACAAGCCGTCGCGCCCCGGCAGGTGCACGTCCACGATGGCGAGGTCGGGCCGCAGGCCGCCGCTAAGCAGCGCCTCGGCATCCTCCACGCACTCGGCCGTGTCGACGCGGTAACCCATGTGGCGCAGGCCGGCAGCCAGGGTGCCCAAGATCAGGCGGTCGTCGTCCACCAACAGCAGGCTGCCAGCGGCGTGCTGCTCATCGTTGCTGGCCATGGTCCTCCTCCATTGCCTCGTGGCACTCAAACTGAAGCACGGGCGCCTGCAGGCGCAGGAGCGCTAAGGCGCGGTCGCCCGTCTGTTCCAAAGACAGGGCTGCACCAGAGCGCGGCATCAACGCCGCCACCAGTCCCAGGCCCACTTGCGCACCGGCGTGCCCCTGCGCGGGCCAGTAGCCGGGGTTGGAGATGGCAAGGCAGACTTCCTGCTCCCCCGGCCCCGTGCGCAGTTCGACCCGCACATCCTGATGCTGGCGTCCGCCATGCTTGACCGCGTTGAGCAGCAGCTCGTGCACGATCAGCGCCAGCGGCACGGTTTCGGAGGGATGGAGACGGCAAGGCAGTTCCTGCGCCGATGCCGGCGCCTGCACGACGATGGCCACGCCCCACAGCGCGCCCACACCTGCGGCCACCTCCCGCACCAGTTCGCACAGCCACACCTGATCCGCGTGGCTGCGCCCCTGCAGACCGTGCAGCACGGCGATGCTCTGCACCTGGCCCGTGACCTCAGTCAGAGGATCGCGCAAGCTAGGGTGGCGCTGGCCCAGGGTCTGCAATATGCCCGTAATGCCCTGCAGGTTGTTCTTGATGCGATGGTGCACCTCGCGCACCAGCGCGTCTCGGTGGGCCTGCTCACGCCGGCGCCGCTGGGCCTGCTGGCGCCGCCAGTCGCTCAGGTCGGTCAGCGTCAGCACGTAATGCGTCACCCGCCGCTGCGAGTCCATGACCGGGGTGCGTGTGAACCACACCGGGTAGTGCTCGCCAGATTTCCGGCGGTGCCATTCCTGCCGCTGCAGCGCCGGCCAGGGCGGTGGAGATTCATCACCGCCACCGCGTGCGCAGCCGTTGGCGCACAAGATCTGCGCCGCACGCCCCAGCACCTCGTGCGCAGCATAGCCCGACAAGGCCAGGAACGAGCGGTTCGCGCGCAGGACCACTCCTTGCGCATCGGTGATCAAGAGGCCCTCCTGGCACTCGAAGGCAATCGCGGCAACACGGGCATCCGCCTTTTGGCGGCGCAGCATGTCCAGGTAGGAAGCCAGCATCATCCCGACCAGGGACAGGATCATGACGTACGCAACGTAGCCCAGCCCTGCACTACCCTTCAGGTCCTGCGCAAAGAAGCCCCGCCCTTGCAGTGCGCCCCAGCCGGCCTGTGCCGCCACGAGGCACAGCAGCCCCGTCGTGCCCGCCATGCCCAGCCGGACACCGGCCCAGGCCACAAAGAGGAATAACCAGTAGGCGTGGGCTAGTGGCCGCAACACATCGCCCATCCAGCCCATGAAAACCACCTGCCCCACAGCGAACGCCAGGGCATAGACCAGCAGCCCTTCGGACACGCGGTGCCACGCCAGGCCCCGGCGCCACACCGGCCGCCACGACAACAGCAACGGCACCACGAGTACCGTGCCCAGCGCCGATCCGCCCCACCAGCGCAGCCATTGCGCCGGCCAATCAGCCGCACTCCAGGCCCCCATGGCCAGCAACGCGGCAGACCCCGCCAGGGCGCCGGCTCCCGCTGCCCAGCCTCCCGCATACACCAGCAGTTGGCGACAGGAGGCCAGCGAGCAATGCTCCAGATCGATGGATCGTAAACGCAGCAGCGCAGCGCCCAAACCCGCATGCACGGCCCAGGCCAGCAGTTCGGCGGCCGAAACGCCCCAAGTGGCTGCAGGCCCCAGGGCAAGCCCGATTAAGCCCCCCAATGCCAAGCCCACGCCATACCGAGCCCCCCGGTCCAACAGCAACACCAGGGCCAAGCCGCCGGTGGTTTGCAGCAAGCCTTGAACGACCTCTTGGCCCCACAGATCCTGCGCAATCCGTGCACTGCCCAGCCACAGCAACGCCAAGCCCGCGCCCCCCAGCAAAGGTCGCCAGGCAGGGGCCGCAAGGCTTACAGATATGGATGAGGGCGTGGAGAGGCTCAAGGCCGACATTGCAAACCACGCGTTGCATTAACGATTTGATACATCGCAAATACCGAACTCCCGTTAGCTCACGGGCCATCAGTTGCTGCTATTCGTATAGCAAACATGTATCCCCGCTTACGCAGGGGAGCCCTCTCTATGCCGGGCTTGCCGCGCGATGGTGGGGTCTACCGCCAAGGCCAGCGAGGCCCATTCATCACGTCCGTTCCAGATACGGCACAAGTCGGTCGCTCAACGCCTTGGCTATCTATGGCAGGGCTTGGATGCTGGCCTGAAGCCCACTGGGCGCTTGGCCCCAGGCTCGCGCTGCGCCTTAAAATAAGCACTCTGTCGAAAGAACCGTCATGGCCGAGGCCATGAAAGGCTTTCATTCTTGAATCCCAACGGGGTGAAGATGAACACGCCTTTCATTTCCCTGTGTCCCGAGATCACTCGGACCGACGCGCTTACTTTGATGGACTGGTTGGAAGACGAGGACGTTACACGCTACCTGAGCGACTCCCGCCATGTCTCCCGGTTCATCGAGCAGGCCATCGGCAGGGTCCAGTTGCCAATCCTCACCCATCTGTTCAACCAGAGCGGCCGGTTCTTCATGGCCTACGACCGACATGATGTGCCAGTGGGGTTTGTCCGCCTCGTCAAGAAGGGGCAGGACTGCGAAATGGTCCTGGTCATTGGCAATCGCGACAACTGGGGTTGCAAGCTCGGAGCCAGTGCGATCCGAGAAGGAATGAAGCTTGCCTTCTTCGACATGCGGGCCGAGAAACTCATCGCCAGAATCCACCCAGACAACGCGCGATCACTGAAGGCATTTCTGCGCAGCGGCTTCTTGCTGGAAAACGAGACGCCTGCGATGAACTCTTTCGCCATGAACTCGGAGCGCTATCTCCGGCTCTTGCGTGAAAGTCCTGCAGCGCACGCCTCCGCCATCTACATCACCGAAGTTGACAAGGCCCGACTCAGAAATCTGATCGAGTTCGAACAGGGGTCGGATATTTTTCAGCTGGAGCACGAGCTCGAGCGAGCTGTCGTCGTCGAGCCGCAGCTAATGGCAGAGGATGTGGTCACGATGAACTCCAAGGCCTTATTGCAGATAGACGGCGAGGAGGTGGAGATTGCGCTGGTGTACCCCGAGGATGCGGACGGCAGTGCTGGGAGGGTATCGGTTTGCTCTGACATCGGCACCGCGATCCTGGGCTACAAGGAGGGCGATGCCTTCAACTGGCGAATTCCGAACCGAACCTGCCACATCCGGATTGGAAGAGTGCTTTACCAGCCCGAAGCCGCAGGCGATTTCCACCTATAGCTGTGCGTGATCGTGGGCGCAGAACTGACACTAGGCTACGCATCCGGTCTGGCGACATTGAAGGAGCGGCAACGCTTCTCCGGCGCTCCTTATAAACTGGCGCTTCCGCGGGGTCTCTGGGCGGCTCGAAGATCAAGCGTGTGACGAAGTAAGCCCTAACGCCGCGCTTTCGACACCCCTGACCGCGCGGGCGCCTGGGCCTGTGCCAGCAGCGGCGCGCAGTACACGTCGTCCGCCGCCGCGGGCACCGTGAGGGGCACCAGCACCAGCGCGACCGGGGCGGCCACCGCCGCTGCCACCGCGGCGCCCGCGCGCAGCAACAGCGGACCGGTTTCCAGCCCGGCCTGCGGGTCGGCAAAGGTGCCGCGCACATACAGCGGCGTGCGCAGCGAGAAGAACTTCCATTTCAGCGATGCTGGCTTGAGGCTCAGGTTTATCTTTTCGCCGGCCAGGTCGATCTGGCCCGAGGCCTCCACGATTGCGTCGTCCGTGCTCAGCTTCACGGTGCGAGCCTGGGCCAGCCCGTTCTGCAGTCCGAAGTCGGCCACGGCGCAGCGCAGGTTCACTTCCTTGTCCGCTCCAAAGAGCTTGCTCACGATCACGCTGCCCAGGTTGAGCGAAGCCAGGTCGAGCATCTGTGCGCTCAGCACACCTTCGCGCACGTAGAGCTTGGCCTCTCCGGTGCTGGTGGCAGCGAGCTTGGCGATGGAGTTGCCCTGCGCTTGCAGCGCAACAGCACCATCCAGCCGGCCCAGACTTTTCTTCATCAATTCCACCTTGGGGAACAGCGCTGACAACCTGAGCCCCTGCACCGAGCCGCGTACCTGCGCGCGCAGCGGCGCGCCGGCGCGCGCCTGGAGCTGCACCTGCGAGGTGATCGTGCCCTGCGCGACGCCGAAGGCCAGCGGGTCGAGCGTGAGCTGCGCGTCGTCGAGCCTGGCGTGCACGTGGAGGTTTTCGATGGGTAGATCGTTCTGGCGCACGATCTTCCGTCCGGTGAAGCGCAGGTCCAGGTCCATGGCGTTCCAGCGGTCGGTGGCGAAGGGCGCGTCGGGCAGCACCTTGCCGGGGCGGGTGGCCTTGGGGCCTTCGCGCGGATCGGCCCCCAGCAGCGGGCCCAGGTCGGCCAGGCGCAACTGGCGCGAGACCATTTCGCCCACCAGCTTCGGGCGCGGCTTGCCGGAGGTGTAGGTGAGGTGGCCGCTGAGGTCGCTTTGCCCGACGCTGCCGCGAAAGTCGCGGTAGTCCCACACGGCGTGCTGGGGTTTCAGGCTGCCCACTAGGCGGCCCGTGGTCTGGAACGGCGGGGTGCTGGGCAGCACGATGCCGGTCAGGCCGTACAGGTCGGCCATGCTGTTCGCGCGCAGGGTGAGAAGCACGTCCAGTCCCGAGAGCGCGGCGGGATTGGACAGCGTGCCATCGACCTCGGCGGACGCGCCGCCCGCGCGGGCCTTGAACTGCAGCGGGTAATTGCCCGTATCGCCCAGCGTGAGCACCGATCCCGCCTTGCCGCTGCCCTCGATCTTGGCGCGTGCATAGCGGCCGCTGAGGGTGAAACGCAGACCGTAGCGCTCGTCATCGGGCAGGGTGTCGATCTGGGCCTGGACATCGAGGTTTCGCTTTGCATCGGTGAACGCGACCCGGCCCTGGCGCAGCACGAGCTGGCCCAGGCTGAAGCCCCAGGGGGCGGAGGCTTTGCTTTCGGCCCCATCTTTGGGCGGCAGGTCAAATTGCCAGTTGGCCACGCCATCCGCCAGGCGGACGAGCGCGACGTCGGGTGCTTCCAGTGCCACGGTGTCAACAGCGATCTGGCGTGACAGCAGTGGCAGCAGGCGCAGCGTGGCGCTGGCGCGGCCCACCGTGGCCATGTCGATGCGCGCGGCGCTGAAGCTGGGCGGGTTGCCCAGCACCAGCTTCTCGGCGCTCACCGTCACGCCAGGTACCCAGCGCCGCCAGCCGGCCTCAAGCGGCTGCGGCCAGTGCCACTGCACCGAAAGGTCGCCGTCAATCGCGAAGCGGCGGCCCGTGGCTTCGCTGACCTCGGCGTTGATGCGCGGGCGCAGGTGGTTCCAGTCGAAGTGGGCAATGCCAACGCCCGCGAGCACCAGCAGCACGCAGGCCATGAAGGGCAGCGCAGCCACCCAGCGCAGCCAGCGACGCGGGCGCACGGGAGTGGGCGCGGGCAAAGCAGCGGTGTCTGCGGATGCTGTGTGGAACTCGTCTTGGTCTTGCATTGCGAGCCATGCTAGCCCCGCCAGCCTTGCGCGCGGCAGGGCGGCGCTCGATTGCCGCCCTTGTCCTACAAGCGCGCGCGGATGGTCGCCGCGCCGGTCCTACCGGTGGCGAGGACACTTCAATCCCGAGACAATAGTCGCATGTTCACGTTCACCGCCCTCCAAATCACGTTCGCTGCATAGCTGCGTCCTTTTGATGGCAATCGGAAGGCGATGACCTTTCGGCCCCAACCCCGGCAGGCATGGTCTTCCGGGGTTTTGTTTTTTCAGGTTCCAACGTATTCACACGACCATGTTCACGCGCATTATGTATTGACCCAGTGAAAACCTGCTCAGGTGTTACCGTCGAGAGGAAGACACCATGAGTACGTTGATGGACGAAGAGATCAAGCGCTGGACCGCGAAGCGCAAGACGGCATTGGTCTTGGAAATCATCCAGGGCAAGACCAGCGTATCGGAGGCGAGCAGGACGTATGACCTGCCGCCCTCGGAGATTGAGAACTGGGTGGAGGACGGCCGCAAAGGCATGGAGAACGCCCTGAAGGCCAACCCGCAGGATGTGCGCGAGCAGTACGAGCGTCAGCTCAAGGAACTGCAAGAGGCGTACGGCGAGGCGATGCTGGAGCTGCGCGCAAGAAAAAAATTGCAGTCCCTGCTGGGCGAGGACGAGAAGTGATCGAGACGATCCGCCAGGGACTGCAAGCCGACGGCATCACCGTCTCGATCAGCAAACTCTGCCGTTGGTTCGATGTCCCCAGGCGCAGCGTGTACTACCGGCCGGTGAAGGCCGCGCCGACGCTGCAGGAGCGCTTCGTAACGCCGATCAAAGCCATGATCGAGGAGAACCCTTCCTTCGGGTATCGGACGGTGGCGCACCTGCTTGGCTTCAACAAGAACACGGTGCAGCGTATCTTCCAGCTTCGGGGTTGGCAGGTGCGCAAGCGCCCGGTGGGCTTCAGGCCTCGGATTCAGTCGCTTCCTTCGGTGGCCAAGGCGCCCAACGAGCGCTGGGCCACGGACATGTGCCGGGTCTGGGCGGGGCGCGATGATTGTGACCTGCCCCCAGAACCCGTACCAGGGGGCCTGTCCGATTTTCCGTGTGTGAGGCTCACTGAGCCTTCACCGATTTGGC
>JAYSFC010000107.1:0-13700 GCA_041913505.1 Acidovorax sp. | reverse complement strand
TTCATGACCATGTAATTTACACAGGCAGCAGAGACTTTTTCAGCATTGCCTTAAGTCAGGCTTCGGCACGGGTCTTGACTAGGCTTGCCGCTTCATAGGCGCGGATGTCCTCAATCCGGTACAGCACCTTGCCTCCGATCTTCAGATAGCTGGGGCCTGTGTTTGCGGCTCGCCAGCGTTGAAGTCGTGAGGTCGAGCAATGCCACCTTTGGGCCAGTAGCTGCTCTGTCAGCATTTCAGGATCACCTGGACTGTCAAAATATCGCTGGGATTGGCTAAGTCAACGTAGCGAATCACGTCGCCTATCTCAACCTCCAGATCGTCTTCTGTTTCGATCAGGACAGAGTTGACAGCCTCACGATCCGTCGTGTTTTGAACAGCGTTCTCAACCGGTTCTAATTCGTGCCTCATGCGCGCCGCCCTGGCCCGCGCCGACGTGCGCGAGCAGCTGGTGGGGCAGGGCTTTGCCAGCTACGGCATGACGCCGGCCGAATTCGCGGTGTTCTTCCGCCGCCAGTACGACGGCTTCATCACCACCGTGCGCGAGAACAACGTCAAGTTCGATTGAGTTCCTGCGCCACCTCCGCCCCCGCCAGCTCACCGAGCGTCATCGGCTTGAGCGGCGGGCGGATGCGGTAGAAGCCCACCGCCTGCGGCGACTCGCCGCTGCACTGGGCGATCAGCTCGGTCACCGTCAGGCCGCACAGACGGCCCTGGCAGGGGCCCATGCCGCAGCGGCTGAAGGCCTTGGCCTGGTTGGGCCCCTGGGCGCCCAGGGCCACATGCCGGCGCAGCTGCCCCGCGCTCACCTCCTCGCAGCGGCACACCAGCACCTCGTCGTCGGGCGGGACGCGGTGGGCGTCGGGCGCGCGGTACAGCGCGTCGAGGAAGGGACGAATCGCCAGCTGGCGCGCCAGCGTCCGGCGTAGCGGCGCGGCCAGGCGGTCGCGCGCGGCCTCGTCGAGCAGGCCGCAGGCGGTGGCGGCCGCCAGCGCGGCGAGCCGGCCGCGGGTGGCCGCGGCCCAGGCCCCGCCGATGCCGGCGCCGTCGCCGGCGATGCGCACCCCCTCCACGCTCAGGCCGCCCCAGTCGTCGGTGACGGGGCGAAAGCACTGCTGCGCCTCGTCCCAGTCATGGCGCGCGCGCAGCGACCAGGTCACATGGGTGTGCGGCACCACGCCCTGGTGCAGCATCACGGTGGCCGCGGCGATGCGCTGGCGCCGGCCGCGGCGGTCGTCGAAGGCCAGGGCCCGGGCCTGGCCCTCGCCCTCGACCGCGAAGCGGCTCGCGCCGCCATGGAACGGGATGCCCGCCAGGCGCAGCGCGCCGATCAGGCGCAGGCCCTTGGCCAGGTCGCGCCAGCCACGCAGGGCGGCGCCCAGGTGGGGCAGGGCGCGGCGGTAGTCGGCGAAGCCGGTGCTGTCCACGATCGCCGCGACGCGCACGCCGGCGCGCAGGTACTGCCATGCCAGCAGGTACAGCAGCGGCCCGCAGCCCGCCAGCACCACCGGGCCCGCCGGCACCACGCCGGCGGACTTGAGCAGGATCTGGCCGGCGCCCGCGGTCATCACGCCCGGCAGGGTCCAGCCCGGGATGGGGAAGGGGCGCTCCATCGCGCCGGTGCACAGCACCACCTGGCGCGCTCGCACGCAGTGGCTGCGGCCCTCGGCCAGGTAATGGATCTCGCGCTGCGGCGTGACCTGCCACACCGCCGCGCCCGGCACATGGACCAGGCCAGGCTGCTGCGCGCAGGCCCGGGCCAGGTCGGCGGCCAGGGCCTGGCCCTGCGCGTAGTCGGGGCCGAGCCAGTGCAGGCGGCGCGCGGGCGCGGTGGTGACGCCGCGGTAGATCTGGCCGCCGGGGGCGGGCTGCTCGTCGAGCAGCAGCACGCGCGCGCCGCGCGCGGCGGCCTCCAGGGCGGCCGACATGCCGGCCGGGCCGGCGCCGACGATGGCGATGTCCACGCTGTCAGCCGGCATCACGCGCCTCCTGCTCGGACCGGGGGGCGGTGGGGAAGGGGCGGGCGCCGCGCTGGGTGCGCACCTGCATGCCGGGGCGGACCATTTCCAGGCAGGCCTGGCGGTTGGGGCGCCCGTCGATCTCAACCAGGCATTCGAAGCACACGCCCATCATGCAATACGGGGCGCGCGGGGCGCCGCTGAGGGCGGTGGTGCGGGTCGCGTGCAGGCCGTTGGCCAGCATCGCGGCGGCCACGCTGCCCTGGGCCGGGGCCTGGATCTCCTGGCCGTCGAGGGTCAGCGTGACCTGGGGCGCGCCGTCCAGGGCGCGGCAGGGGGTGGGCTGGGTCATGCGGGGGTTCCGGTGTCGGCGGGGAAGCGCTGGTCGCTGAAGGCCTCGATGCCGGGCGGGGCCGCGCGGCCGCAGGCCCAGGGCGCGATGCGGTAGGCATGGGCCGCGGCCAGGGTGACGCCGCTGTGGCAGGAGACGACGAAGGCGCCGGGATGGGTGGGGGACTCGGCGTAGATCGGGAAACCGTCCGGGCTCATCACCCGCAGCGCGCTCCACACCCGCACCAGCTGCAGCCCGGACAGCGCCGGGAAGCTGCGCGCCGCGCGGCCGGCGATGCGGGTCAGGATGTCCTGGCTCAGGGAGTCGTCCAGGCCCACTTCCTCCATCGACTCGCCGATCTGGATGGTGCCCTCGTCGGTCTGCCGGATGTGGGTGGTGGGATGGTCCAGGAAATGGCCGGTGCGCTCGGTCACCAGCACATGCCCCCGGTTCGGGATGACGGCGGCGCGCAGGCCCACCATCGGCGCCAGCGTGCGGTTGCCCAGGCCGGCCGCCAGCAGCAGGCGCGGCGCCTGCATCAGGCCGTCGGTGGTCTGGACATGGAACACGCCGCCGGCCTGCGTGATGCCGGTGACCCGCAGGCCGTTGCGCAGGCCCATGCCGCGCTGCTGGCTGCCCTGGTGCAGGGCCAGCAGCAGCTTGAGCGGGTTGATGTGGCCGTCGAGCGGGCAGAAGCTCACGCCGGACACGGCGGACCCCAGGCCCGGCAGCTGGCGGCGGGCCTCGCCGGGGGTGAGGAACTCGTAGGGGTAGTCGCCGCCCAGGTCGGCGCGGATGCGGGCCAGGCGCTCCCGGCGCGCCTGCAGTTCCGCCTCGCCGTGGCACAGGTGGAAGCCGCCGGGCTGCTGCAGCTGCACGTCGATGCCGGTCTCGTCCTGCAGCTGCGCCGCCAGCTGGGGCCACAGGCGCGAGGCCGCCACCGTCCAGCGCGCATAGGGCGAGAAGCCGTAGCCCTTGCCCTGGACCCAGACCAGGCCGAAGTTGCCGCGCGCCGCGCGGAAGGCGATGTCGCCCTCGTCCAGCAGCAGCACGCGCTGACCCTGGCAGGCCGCGCCCCAGGCCAGGGCGCCGCCGACCAGGCCGCCGCCGACGACGATGAGGTCGGCGGTGGTGGCGTGGGAGGACGCGCGGATGCTCATGGCGCCAGGGCCGCGACCACCACCACCTCGATGCGCCAGCGCGGATCGGCCAGGGCCGCCTGCACCGTGGCGCGCGGCGGCGCGCAGCCGGCGGGGATCCAGGCGTCCCAGACCGCGTTCATGGCGCCGATGTCGGCGATGTCGGCCAGGTAGATCTGGCACTGCAGGATGCGGCCCTTGTCGCTGCCGGCCTCGGCCAGCAGGCGCTCCACATGCCCCAGCACCTCGCGGGTCTGGCCGCTGATGTCGGCGTCGGGCTCGCGGTCGGCGACCTGGCCGGCCAGGTAGACGGTGCGGTTGAAGACGGCGGCCTCGGACAGGCGCGGGCCGGGGTGCAGGCGCTGGAGTTCGGCGGGGGATGTCATGGGCGGTCGGCCTCCTGGGGATAGACGCGTTGGGCGAATCCGGGCGTGACCACGCCGTCGGCGAGGTCCTGCGCCACCCGCTCGGGGGCGCGTTCGGCGGGCGGGCCGTAGCCGCCGCCGCCGGGGGTCTCGATGCGCACGCTCTCGCCCGCGCCCAGCTCGATGTTGGCGGTCTTGGAATACAGGGCCTGTTCGCGCTCGGTGCCCGGGTTGCGCAGCAGGCGGGCGCGGCGGCCGTCCAGGCCGCCGTCCAGGCCCTCGGGCACGCCCACGGTGTGGCTGTCCGAGCGGGCCGAAAACACGATGCCGGGCACCAGCGCGCGGATCTGCTTGGCGATGCCCATGCCGCCGCGGGTGCGGCCGGCGCCGCCGGAGTCGGCGATCAGCGCGTATTCGTCCATCAGCAGCGGGTACTCGTTCTCCAGCGCCTCCACCGGCAGGTTGGAGGTGTTGGTCATGTGCACGTGCACGCCGTCCTGGCCGTCGCGGTCGAAGCGCGCGCCGGCGCCGCCGCCCAGGGTCTCCAGGTAGACGAACTGGCCCTGGCGCTGCGCCAGCCGGCCGGAGAAGACGATGGCGGGGCACAGGTCGTTGCTGGAGGCCATGGCCTTCTCGGGCGGCACAAGGCCGCGGAAGGCCCCGAACAGCACGCCGGCCACCTTCTGCGCGGTGATGGAGCGCGCGCCCACCGCCGCCGGATGCTCCGGGTTGGTGATGGTGCCCAGGGGGGCGTGCACGTCGATCAGGTCGAACAGGCCGGCGTTGGGCGCCAGGTCCGGGTCGAGCTGGGCCTTCACCGCGTAGTACACCGTGGCGTGCAGGGCGTTGATCGGCAGGTTCATGGCGCCGCGCGCCTGGCGGCTGGAGCCGGTGAAGTCGAACTTCAGCCGGCCCTGGTCCACCGTCAGGGTGACGGTGATGCGCACCGGGTCGCCGCCCAGGCCGTCGTCGTCCATCTCGCCGCTGAAGGTGTAGCTGCCCTGGCGCAGTTCGGCGATGCGGTTGGCCAGGCGGCGGCGGGTGTAGTTGATCACGTCGTCCACCGAGCGCAGCACCGCGGGCAGGCCCATCTGGCGGATCAGGCCCAGCACCGCGTCGGCGCCGCGCTGGTTGGTGGCCATCTGCACCTTCAGGTCCAGCTGGCGTTCCTCGGGGTCGCGGGTGTTGGCGCAGACCAGGCGCAGCAGGTCCTCCTGCAGCACGCCGGCCTGGGCCAGGCGCGCCACCGGGATGCGGATGCCTTCCTCGAAGATGCTGCGCAGGCCGCCGGCGATGGAGCCGGGCACCGAGCCGCCCACGTCGGAGTGGTGGGCGATGTTGGCGGTGAAGAAGCGCAGCGTGCCTTCCCAGAACACCGGGGTGACGATGTTGATGTCCGGCAGGTGGCTGCCGTTGGCCAGGTAGGGGTCGTTGCAGATGAAGACGTCGCCCTCGGCGATGCGTTCGGCCGGGTACTGCGCCAGCACCGAGCGCACCGCGCCATTGAGCGAGCCCAGGTGCAGCGGGATCTGCGTGCCCTGGGCCACCAGGCGGCCGGCGGCGTCGAACAGGGCCACCGAGCAGTCCTTGCGCTCCTTGATGTTGGTGGAGAAGGAGGACCGCACCAGGGTGTTGTTCATGTCCTCGGTGATCGAGAGCAGGCGGTTGGTGAACACCTCCATCTCGATGGGGTCGGCGATCTTCTGGGTGTCTTGCGGGCTCATGCGGCCTCCCGGCCGAGGGTGATGACGAGGGTGCCGAAATCGTCGACCCGGGCCTGGTGGCCGGGGCCGATGACGGTGGTGGAGCTCATCTCCTCGATCACGGCGGGACCGGGGATGAGGGTGCCGGCGGGCAGCAGGTCGCGGTCGTACACCGCGGTCTCGTGCCAGCCGCTGGCCTTGCCGTGGTAGACCCGGCGCCCGCCGATGCGGGCGGCCTGCAGGCTGCCGTCCTGGCGGCCGCGCGAGAGCGGCGCCTTGACCACCTGGCCCACGGCCTGCAGCCGCACGTTGATGATCTGGATCATGCGGCCCGGCACCTGGTAGCCGTACTCGCGGGCATGGGCCTCGTGGAACAGGGCGACGAAGCGCTCCAGGTCGGGCGCCTGGCCCTCGTCCAGCATCACCCGCACCTCGAAGTTCTGGCCGTCGTAGCGGGCGTCGATGGCGCAGGCATGGCGGCGCGCGGCCGGCTCGACCCCCTCGGCGTCGAGCCAGGCCTCGGCCTCGGTGCGCAGCTGGGACAGCGCGTCCTGGGCCTGGGCCCAGCCGGCGGCGCTGGCGTCGACGATCAGGCTGCGCACGAAGTCGAAGCTGATGTCCGTCAGCAGGATGCCGCGGGCGCACATGGTGCCCGGCTCCTGCGGCACGATCACGGTGGGGATGCCGCATTCCTGCGCCACTTCCACCGCATGCAGCGGGCCGGCGCCGCCGTACGCGTACAGGGCGAAGTTCGACAGGTCGTAGCCGCGCTCGGTGGAGACGGCGCGGATGGCGCGGCTCATGTTGGCGTTGGCGATGCGGATGATGCCCGCGGCCGCGTCCTCCAGGCCCAGGCCCAGCGGCGCGCCCACCGAGCCCTCGATCACCCGGCGCGCGGCGGCGGCGTCGACCGGCATGCGGCCCTTGAGCAGCACCTGCGGATTGAGCCGCTGCAGCACGATCTCGGCGTCGGTGATGGTGGGCTGGGTGCCGCCGCGCGAATAGGCCACCGGCCCGGGCACGGCGCCGGCGCTGTGCGGGCCGACCTTGAGCGAGCCGGCGTCGTCCAGCCAGGCGATGCTGCCGCCGCCGGCGCCGATCACGTGGATGTCCACCATCGGCGTCTTGACCGGGTAGCCCGCCACCTGGCGGTTGGAGGTGAACAGGGGGCGGCCGTCGGCGATCAGGGAGACGTCGGTGCTGGTGCCGCCGACGTCGAAGGTGACCAGGTTGGGAAAGCCGATGGCGCGGCCCACCGCGGCGGCGCCGACCACGCCGGCCGCCGGGCCGGACAGGCAGGTGCGCACCGGGAACTGGCGCACCGAGGCGGCCGACATCAGCCCGCCGTTGGAGTGGATGGTGTAGGGCGCCTGGCGCACGCCCAGGTCGGCCACGCGCTCCAGGAAGCGGTCCAGGTAGCGCGCCATCTTCGGGCCCACCGTGGCATTGAGCACGGTGGTGGACAGGCGCTCGTACTCGCGGAACTCGGGCAGCACCTCGCTGGAGATGCTGATGTAGGCGTCCGGCATCTCCTCGCGCACGATGGCCTTGGCGCGCTCCTCGTGCGCCGGGTTGGCGTAGGCATGCAGGAAGCAGATGGCCACCGCCTGCAGGCCGGCCTGGCGCAGGGCCTGGGCGGCGGCGCGCACGCCGGCCTCGTCCAGGGCGACCAGCACCTCGCCGTGCGCGCTCATGCGCTCGTCCACCTCCAGCCGCAGGCGCCGGGGCACCAGGGCGGCGGGCTTGGTGACCGCATAGTCGAACAGGTGCGGGCGGGTCTGGCGGCCGATCTCCAGGATGTCGCGGAAGCCGCGCGTGGTGATCAAGCCGACCTGGGCGCCCTTGCGCTCGATGATGAGGTTGGTGGCCACCGTGGTGCCGTGGCCGACATGCGAGACCTGGTCGGCGGGGATGTCGTGGGCGCGCAGCATCTCGGCGATGCCCCGCTCGATGGCTTCCGACGGGTCGTGGGGCGTGGAGGGAACCTTGTGGAACCTGACGTCGCCGGCGCGCTCGTCGATCATGGTGAAGTCGGTGAAGGTGCCGCCGACGTCAATGCCGATTCTGTACATGCAGTCTCTTTTCTCGGGTCTCTTTTAGGAATTCTTATTCGGGCTGGATGCCGGCCGCGGCGGCGACCTTGCGCCACTTGGCCACCTCCTCGTGCACCACGCGCGCGAACTCGGCGGGGGTGATGCCGGAGGGCACGGTGGCCTGGGAGGCGAGGTACTCGGTGAGCTTCTTGCCGCGGATGGTGGCGATCAGCTCCTTGCTCAGGCGGTCCTGCAGGGCGGGGGCCATCTTGGGCGGCGCGAACAGGCCGAACCAGACCACCGCCTCGAAGCCGGGGAAGCCGGCCTCGGCCACGGTGGGCACGTCGGGCAGCGAGGGCGAGCGGGTGGTGGAGGTCACCGCCAGCGGGCGCAGCTTGCCGCTCTTGATGTAGGGCAGGGAGGTGCCCACCACGTCCATCATGGTGCCGACATGGCCGGCCACCGTGTCGGTCAGGGCCGGGCCGGAGCCCTTGTAGGGGACATGCACGGCCTGCAGGCCGGTCACGGTCTTGAGCAGTTCCATCGCCAGGTGGTTGGAGGTGCCCTGGCCGTTCGAGGCGTAGGAGATGTTGGCGCCCGGCTTGCGGGTGTGGGCGATGAAGTCCTTCAGGTTGTTCACCGGCAGCTCGGTGCGCACCACCATCACGTTGGGCGTGGTGCCCACCATCGTCAGGGGGGTGAAGTCGCGCTCGGGGTCGTAGCGCAGCTTGGCGTACAGGCTGGGGGCCACGCCGTGGGTGCTGACCGATCCCATCAGGATCACGCTGCCGTCGGCCGGCTGCTGCATCACCCACTCGCTGCCCACCGTGCCGCCGGCGCCGGGGCGGTTGTCCACCACCACCGAGGTCTTCAGGCGCTCGCCCAGCTCCTGGGCGATCTGGCGGGCCAGCAGGTCGGTCGAGCCGCCGGCGGCGAAGGGCACGACCATCTTGATCATCTTGGGCGGCCACTCGGGGGCGGGCTGCGCCTGGGCCGGGGCCAGGGTCGCGAACGCGCTGGCGGCCAGGGCCAGCAGGATGGCGGCGGGACGGGGAAAACGCATGGAACCTCCACAAGAACAACAACGGGGAAACCGGGCCATTGTAGGCAGGCGGTTCCTCCAGACCCATCATGTTATATTTATCAAATCATCAATGCCGTGAATGTGACATGCGCTCGGGCGACCTCAACCTGCTGCTTCATTTCGATGCGCTCATGACGACGCGGGGCGTGTCCCGGGCGGCCGAGGCCCTGGGCATCACGCAGCCCGCGATGAGCGCGGCCCTCAGCCGCCTGCGCCGCCTGTTCAACGACCCGCTGCTGGTGCGCGAGGCCGGCGGCTGGCAGCCCACCCTGCGCGCCACCGAGCTGCACCTGCAGTTCCGCCCGCTGCTGGACACCTGGCACCAGGTCTCGCTGCCGCGCGCCGAGTTCGACCCGGCGACCACGCGCCGGGTGGTCACCCTGTTCGCCACCGACTATGTGCAGTTCACGGTGATGGGCCGGGTCATGGGCCAGCTGGCGCAGCAGGCGCCGGGCCTGGAGGTGCGGGTGATGTCGGCGCGCCCGCAGCTGGGCCTGGACATGCTCGACACCAACCAGGTGGAGCTGATCGCCGGCTACTACCCCAACCCGGCGGCCAACCTGCGCAGCCGCTTCCTGTTCGAGGAGTCCGCGGTGTGCCTGGTGCGCGAGGGCCATCCCTGCCTGCAGCGGCCCTGGAGCCTGGATGCCTACCTGGCCTACCCGCATGTGAACCTGGCCGCGCACACCCGCTACTTCAGCGACCAGCTCGATCAGGCGCTGGCGGCGCAGAACCGGGCGCGCCGGGTGCGGCTGACCCTTTCGAGCTACATGGCGGCGCCGTTCGCGGTGGGCAACTCCGACCTGATCGCCACCGTGCCCCTGAGCGTGGCCAACGCGCTGGCGGCGCAGGCCGGCACCGTGATGCTGGCGGCGCCGATGTCACTGCCGATGCTCAAGGTGTCCCTGTACTGGCACGAGCGTTACCACCGCGACCCGGCGCATGCCTGGCTGCGCAACTTCATCGCGGAGCGTTTCCACCGCGCCTCGGACGCCGGGCCGGCGCGGCAGCGGCGGGCCTAGCCGGACGCCTGGTCCAGGTCCACCAGGCCGGCGAGCGTGCAGCCCTCGAGGGCGCGGGGCAGGGCGTGGTCGGCCAGCACGAAGGCGCGGCGCGGGTGGCCGGCGGCTTCCTCCAGCAGCGCCCACAGCAGCGCGCAGCTGCGCGTGTCGAGCGCGGCTGCGGGCGTGTCCAGCAGGGTGAGGTCGGCGCCGCTGGCGAAGGCCGCGGCCAGCAGGCCCTTGCGCCGGGTGCCGGTGGAGAGCATGAACAGGGACTTGTCCAGGTGCTCGGCCAGCCCGAAGGCATCGACGAGGTCCGCGCAGGCCGGCTGCTGCCAGCCGGCATGGGCCGCGCGCTGCGCCTGCAGCCAGGCGCGCAGGGTGAGCGCCTCGTCCTCGCCGGTGCCGCGCGGCGCCGCCAGGAAGGCCGGTCCGTGCGCGCGCTCGATGACGCCGGCATCGGGCTGGCGCTCGCCGGCCAGCATCCGCAGCAGGCTGGTCTTGCCGCGGCCGTCGCCCCCGCGCACCAGGGTGAGGCCGGGACGCAGCGCGAAGCCCAGGCCGCTGAACACCCGGTGGCCGTCGAAGGCGAGGGTGAGGTCGGTGGCGCGCAGCAGGGGCAGGCGGGGGGCGTGCATGGCGGAGTGCGATCGCGGGGTGAGCATGCGCTATGGCCGCAATAGATCTTCAGGTTCCGGTGATATCAACGGCCTGGCAAAGATCCCTTGCGTAGCCTGGCGTTAGAGCTTCTGCACTGAGATCGTAGGTCAGGGCCATGGCCGCAAGTTGACGCCTCATGTCTTGGGGCCAGACTTGGTCTTGCCGCAAGCGCTCATCGCAGAAAGTGAATTCCGGAGTGTCCGCCCTGGTTCTCTCCCGTCGCCTGGCGGCAGTCGCCACCTCGTCGATCTGGCCATGCTCATCAAAAACAACCGCATAGACCTGACTGGCCCGTTCGGTTGACAGCATCCCGTTGCGGATTTCGCTGGCAATCGCAGCAAGGTCTCGTTCCATCGGGTCACCGAATCCACCGCCCGTCGGGCTTGTGATCTGGATCACATCACCTCGATTGAGTTCGAGCACGGAGACTTGCCAGCGTTCGGCTAGTTGGGTCTGGGTCAGATAGGTGTTTTCGGTCATGACGACTCCTTGGGTGAAGCTGCGAAATTGCAGCTTTCCAAGGGTCGTCTGACATCCAGTTGGGGTCACAACCCGAACCGAGCCCCAGCACCCAGCAAGGTTGCGACGCCAAGCACGGCGAAGACGGCTGCAGCTATGGAGTGGACAAGCTTCATGGGGATTTTGTTTGCCAACTTGTCACCTGCGAACACAGCGGGAACATCAGCGATCAACATCCCCAGGGTCGTTCCGATGACCACCATCAACGGAGCTGCATAGTGCGCAGCCATGGCCACCGTGGCAATTTGGGTCTTGTCACCCATCTCAGCCAGAAAAAATGTGATGAAGGTGGCGCCGAATACGCCAAATCGCTTGGCAACTTGCGTTTCCTCTTCCTCGATCTTGTCGGGAATCATGGTCCAGATGGCCATACCGATGAAAGACGCACCTAGCACCCAGCGAAGGACTTCCGGACTGATAGCCGAGGTGATCCAGGCACCCAGTGCTCCAGCCAATCCGTGGTTGATCACAGTGGCGGCTAGGATGCCAAGGATGATGGGGAGGGGTTTTTTGAAGCGTGCGGCCAGAATGAAGGCAAGCAGCTGGGTCTTGTCGCCGATTTCAGCGAGAGCGACGACACCGGTCGAGACTAAGAGTGATTCCATGATGATTCCCAGGCCGGTTCAAGAACGATTGACCACAAAGCATCCCCGGCCAGAAATCGGAGGCGTTGTGGTCAAAGGTCTTGCCAAGCATGGGAACCGCTTGCGCCATGTCCTGCGGGACAAGTGTGTTGACGCAAGCCTCTTCAGGCTGAAGAGAGGCTACTCCCCAATGACAAACGAATTCTAACAGTACCGCTTTGATGACGATTTCCAGTTGGTGTACGACCTTCACTGGACTGCAAGACAGGATCGGAAAGATGCGGAAAGTTGCGGTTGGCGAGGAGGGGAGGACAGGCGCAAGCATCTTTCCGCAACGTTCCGCAGGGTCGTAACGGGTGTTAGCATGCTCCCAACTTGTAGGAATTGAACACGGGTCCACGGCCACCACCAAATTCGCATTTGTTAGTAACTGTCCTTGGCAACCCTCAGGTGTCCGTAGGTGCCCGTAGGGCTCCGCGAGTGTCCTGAGGGTTGCTGCTAATTACTCCCGGTCACTGCGGGCTGATGCACGCTGCGACGTGCTCCCACGGAGTGAATCCTCCTCAAATTCCGTGATATCGGTCAGGCGATAACGGACGCGACCCATCATCTTCAGGTAGATCGGCCCGATACCCTCGCTGCGCCAACGCTCAAGCGTGCTTTCGGCGACTTGCCAGCGATCGGCCAGCTGGGTTTGGGTGAGGTAGTTGGTTTCAGTCATGACGACTCCTTGGTTGATGCTGCGAAAGTGCAGCAACTTAGGATTCGTCAATTCGATTTGGCTGATCGGGGTCGGCCACAGGCCATCGCCGGCAATACTGGCAATAGATGGGTATCGGGAGATCTCTCACGAACTCACCCTGCGCTGAACAACTCACGCAGAGCCGCGGCAGTGTCCGGCAGGCCGGCGCGCTCCAGAGCATCGATAAAGGCTTCAGGCGTGTTGGGCGGCTGGCGCCAGCCCTGCAGCATTTGCTCGATGCGAGCACGCACCAGGGCCGGCTGCAGGTCCACCAGGTGGCGCAGGAACACATCGGGGTGTTGGGCCACGACATCAAAACCTGCCAGCGTGTCGGCGGGAAAATCTCGCTCGTTGAAGGTGACGATGACCTGGGCCTTGGCCCGCACGGCGGCGGCCAGCACGTGGCGATCGTCAGGGTCGGGCAGGGTCAGCCCCTCTATGAAGGGTGCGTAGCCGCTGACACAGGCGTCCGGAAGGGCTGAATCCATGGCAGCACGGCGGCGATCCAACGCAGCGGGGTCCACATCAGGTCTGGCTCGCAGAACAGATCGGCGCCACTCGGCGTGGATGTCTTGGCTCCAGGCGGGACGGTACAGCCGCGCCACGGCCAGCTCGAGTAGCAGGCTGGTCAGGGGCTGGCTGTGCAGGACATTGGCGTCCAGGACGGCGGTGAAGTGGCTCATCTCAGGGGGACTGACCGGGATTCAGAGGCCCAGTTCAGCATCGATGCGGGCCAGTTCGTCCAGCGCAGCCCGTTGGCGGGCGCGCTGCTGCTCGTCAAAGCGCAGCAGGTCTTCAAACGCGACGCGGCGGCGCGTGCCTACCTTACGGGCGGGCAGCTTCTCTTCCTCGATGAGTTTCACCACGTAAGGGCGGGATACGTTCAGGTAGTCGGCCACCTCCTGGGTGGTGAGCTCGGCATTCTGTGGCAGCACCGTGACAGCGCGGCCTTGTCCGAGCTGGGTCAGCATGTCCACCAGCAGACGCAAGGCGCCGGGCGGGATGGCAATCATCTCGTGATGGTTGTCGTCGGTGACAAGGCGCAGCGCCGGGGCATTGACGGTCTCGTCGTCAGCAGGCAGCAGCCGGGCAAGCTGCCTGCTGGCCTCGCGGGCCTGTGCGATCTCGTAATCGCTGGGCAGCCGCGGGGGGCGTCGGCTGGGGGTAGTCATGGTGCTTCTCCAAAAGGTACCTGCCAATACTACCTCATAAACGAATCCAACGAAACAAGCGAATCATACGAAACGCGGGGAAAGGCGAAATTCGACCGACTGGTTCAGTTTGAGTCGGGACACAGCGGTGCTGCGAACGCCCGGACGGCCGAGCTTCGCGCGATTCCCTACAGTTTTGAGCGCCCGCCTCCGGGGCGGCCAGCAGTTCATGCGGGAGTCCGCATTGAGTCAAAGATATCCCTGAATCGATCCGAAAGGCAGGATCGGAAGGATGCGGAAAGTTGCGGTCGTCGAGGAGGGGAGGGCAGGCGCAAGCATCTTTCCGCATCCTTCCGCAGGGTCGTAACGGGTGTTAGCACGTTCCCAACTTATAGGAATTGAACCCGGGTCCGCACCCACCACCATATGC
>JAYSFC010000106.1:0-13753 GCA_041913505.1 Acidovorax sp. | reverse complement strand
TCGGCTCGTCCACCATGCCGCACAAGGTCAACCCCATCGACTTCGAGAACGCCGAGGGCAACCTGGGCCTGGCCAACGCGCTGCTCAAGCACTTGGCCGAGAAGCTGCCCATCAGCCGCTGGCAGCGTGACCTCACCGACAGCACGGTGCTGCGCAACATTGGCGTGGCGCTGGGCTACGCCACCCTGGCCTACACCTCGCTGATGACGGGCCTGAACAAGCTCGAACTGAACGAGGAAGCGCTGGCCGCCGACCTCGACGCGAGCTGGGAAGTGCTGGCCGAGCCCATCCAGACCGTGATGCGCCGCTTCGGCGTGGCGGGCGCCTACGAGAAGCTCAAGGAGGTCACGCGCGGCAAGACCGTGACGGCCGAGGCGCTGCACGGCCTGATCCAGAGCCTGGAAATCCCCCAGGCCGAGAAGGACCGCCTGCTGGCCATGACGCCCGCGAGCTACATCGGCAAGGCCGCCGAGCTCGCACGCCGCGTCTGAGACCGAATTTTTAGCCTTTTTGCCTGCCCGCGCTTGTCCCACGAGCGCGGGCAGCTCTTATTTTGGAAGCACGCCCATGGCGCTCAAGTCCACCATCTTCAAGGCGAACCTCGCGATCGCCGACATCGACCACGGCTACTACGCCGACCATGCGCTCACGCTGGCGCGCCACCCGAGCGAGACCGATGAGCGCATGATGGTGCGCCTCGTGGCGCTGGCGCTGCAGGCCCACGAACTGCAGGACACCTGCAACGGCGACGGCACGCTGGCTTTCGGCGCGGGCCTGTCGGACCCGGACGATCCGGATGCCTCGCTCACCGACTTCACGGGCCGCAAGCGCTTGTGGATCGAGGTCGGCCAGCCCGAGGACAAGCCGCTCGCCAAGGCCTGCAGCAAGGCCGATGCCGTGGTGGTGTACTGCTTCCACCACGCTGCCGAGGTGTGGTGGAAGGGCATCGAGAGCAAGCTCACGCGCCTCGATAAGCTGCAGGTCTGGCGCCTGCCCGCCGAGGCTTCGCAGCAACTGGCCACCCTGGCCGAGCGCAGCATGCAGCTGCAGGCCACGGTGCAGGAAGGCGCGCTCACGCTCAGCAGCAACCTGGGCAGCGTGCACGTGGAGCCGCTGCGCTGGAAATAACGGAGGCTGTGCCCCCGTGCTCTTCCGGACTACCCAACGCCGTAAAGATAGGTAAAGAAAAACATCTCCATGGCGCGGCAAAATATAGTTCATCCATGGGTGGATTGGTGGCTTCTATGACGAGGCGAGAAAAGACCAGGCACACAAACGTTGGCGCATCGAAGCTCGACGGTTTGGTGCTTTGCCGCGCAGGACTCTTGGATGTCCCGTTTGTTTTTGACCTGACGTTGGAGGGTTCGGTTGCTGGCAGCTTCAGTGACCAGTTTCTGGAGGTCAAGAAGGGTCCGATGAAGCTGCTGTGGATGCTGTTGCGCGACATTGTTTGGAAGTCGTGGCGGATCCCCAGCGCATCGCTCGCCGGCTGGTTTATGGTCCGCCATGGGCAAAAGCCCATCGGTTTTGTGCACCTTTACAGCACTGGGGAATCGGGTGCCGACAGCGCTTTTGAATTGGCACTGTGCGCCATCAGCCCTGCGCTGCGCAACCAGGGGTATGGCACGGCGATGATCCGCGCCATCATCGCCCGTTATCCGCCTGGAACAACCGTCACCGTGCATTGCAGAAAGTACGCGCGCGCAATGCAGCACATCCTGAAACGTCTGGGTTTCCTTCGCAACCCGCGGGCGGGGTTTCCTGTAGAGCAATACCGCTACGTCATTCCGGCTGAAGCCCGTCTGGACGAAGATATGCTGCTCGAAAAGAGCGGAGCGCGTGCCTCCTAAGCTTTAACCGTGCGCGGTCCTTCGGCCGCCCGCTCCGCATAGCGGTGAAACCGCCAGGCCACGCCCTCGGCCGTGATGCGGTGCCATACGGCCCGCTTGGCGACGGGGCCCATGCCGGGCCAGTGCTGCACCTCCTCGAACGTACGGCCGCAGCCCTTGCACAGATCGTCCCCCTGGCTCGTGGAGCAGATGGCGATGCAGGGCGTGTCGGGCGTGGTGTCGTACCAGGCCAGCCAGGCGGCCAGGGCCTCGGGCGGAAAGCCCTGTTCGTCGGCCTCGGTTTCGTGTGCGAACACCATGAGGGCGTAGACCTCGGCCAGCGCGCGCACCTCGGGCGCGAGCGTCACGCCGTCGGGCGAGGGCTTGCGGTCGCGCCAATGGTTGATCGCGGCTTCGATGTCGGTGATGTGCAGGGCGGCCATGGGGGTGCGAACAGCAGGGGCCGGATCATAGCTGCCCCAATGGCCGGGTGGCCGACAGGGTTTATTTACTCTTTTTTCGATAGCATTAAATCCCCTGCACAAAAGCACTACCGGCCGATTTGACTTGAATTAGGTCAGTGGAACATGGGGTTTTGCGCCTTGCATCCCGCGCGCGGGCTGTGTTTCAATCGCGGTCTCGAAGGGGAGTAGCTCCTCGCTCCGTGACACGGGGCAACGGACCAGTCGTCAATACGAAGCATCGCTTCCGGCTGTCCGGGCATATTCATGCGGCCCGCTGGGCCGTGTGCCGAGCAAGACCTTTGATTGGACCCGCCAAGGAGTTCGGTCGAAGGGTGCTTGCCTTCCATGGAGGGCGGCCCATGCGCCGGCCTTGGCAGGTGTTGATTGGTACTCGACACATACACGGAATTGCCCATGGAAATGTTTTCCACCCAATGGCTGACAGCATTGCTGGCCATCGTTCTCATCGACCTCGTGCTCGCGGGCGACAACGCCATCGTGATCGCCCTCGCGGCGCGCAGCCTGCCCAAGCACCTGCAAAAGAAGGCCATCGTCTGGGGCACCATCGGTGCCATCGCCGTGCGCTCGGCCATGACTGTGGCCGTGGTGTGGCTGCTCAAGATTCCGGGCCTCATGCTCGTGGGTGGCCTTGGCCTGCTGTGGATCGCCTACCAACTGCTGGCCGATGACGGCGGCAGCGAGGACCATGGCCCCGCGGCCACTACATTCTGGGGCGCCATGAAGACCATCGTGATCGCCGACGCGCTCATGGGCATCGACAACGTGCTGGGCGTGGCCGGTGCTGCGCAGGGTGCGTTCGACTTGGTGATCATCGGGCTGCTCATCAGCGTGCCCATCGTCGTATTCGGCAGCACCGTGGTGCTCAGGCTCGTCGAGCGCTTCCCCATCATCATCCAGCTCGGCGCCGCCGTGCTCGCCTTCACGGCCGGCAAGATGATCGTGAACGAGAAGCTGCTGGCCGGCGTGTTCCAGGGCCCCGAAGCCCTGCACCAGGTGGCGTACTGGGGCCTGATCGTGGTGGCCATCGTCGGCGTGCTGGGCGCAGGCTGGCTGCGCAACCGCCGCAAGCCCGGGGTCGGCACCCCGGCATTGACCGATTCGGGCCCCTCGGCCTGAGCCTGGAGACCCTGTCCATGCACCTTTCAACCGCATCGGGTGCCTCGCACCGTGTCATCGTCTATGTGGATGATGCCGACCACGCTCGCCAGCTGCTGCAGCCGCTGTGCGCCCAGCCCTCGGGCCGCGCCACCCACTGGTTCGTGGTGGCCTGCGCTCCGCGCATGACGCACCGCATCAGCAAGTGGGTGAGCCACAGCGCCCGCGAGAACTGGCGCATCAAGTGGGCCGACAAGCTGTTCGCACAGATGCTGCCCTGGCTGCGGGCCAGGGGCGGCAGCGTCACCACGGTGCTGGCGAAGGGGCCGCTGGCGGAGCTGTCCGAGCAGCTCCAGGCCGAGCATGGCGCGGCCCAGGTGGTGGACGCCCGCCGCCCGAAGGCCGAGGCGCCAGCCCCTGCGGCTGCGCATGCGCCAGGCCGCTGGAGCCTGCCCAACACCCTGGCGGGCCTGGGCGCGCTGTTCTTGCTGGTCGCGTCCGACTGAACCGCCTCCCCGGGGAGGGGGGGGCTGCGCGCCGCGCGCGCCGGTGCTATGCTGGCCCGCATGAAACTGCTGCTCAAATGGGTGCTCAGCGCTGCCGCCCTGCTGTTCGTGGCCTATATCTACAGCGGAGTGGAGGTGCGCAGCTTCGGGGCCGCGATGATCGCGGCGCTGGTCATCGGCTTGCTCAATGTGGTGCTGCGCCCCGTGCTCGTGGTGCTGACGCTGCCCGTGACCGTCGTCACGGTGGGGCTGTTCCTCTTTGTGATCAACGCGCTCATGTTCTGGGCCGCAGCGAGTGTGCTCGAGGGCTTTCACGTGCGCGGCTTCGGTGCCGCGCTGTTGGGCTCGCTGATCTACTCGGCGCTGGGCGTGGTGATCGAATCAGCGCTCGGCGGCCTGTTCTCGAAGGCGTGATTCCACGGCGCGCAGCCGCGTGTCGATGATCGACGCCTCGATGTAGTCGTTCTGCGCGCCGCTCTTGCGCGCCAGATCCTGGCCGGCCTTGAAGCGGTCCACCGCCGCCGCGAAATCGTAGCGTGCGGCCTGGGCCTCGGCGTCGGCGCGGATGGCGCGCAGCGGCTGGCCTTGTTCCTGCCAGCAGCTTGCCAGTAACTGCCACAGAGTGGCGTCCTGCGGGTGCGTGGCGAGCCAGGTCTGCAGCGGCCCTGTCATCTCGCCAGCCTGCCCCAGGCGCAGCAACACCTGGGTGCGCAGTACCAGCTCGGGTCGCGCGTTGCTCACGGCGGGCAAGTACTCCAGCGCGGCCTGGGGCTGGCCGGCCTCGAGCTCCACCTCTGCGGCCAGCAGCCGCACCTGACGCAGGGCCGCTGCGTCGGCCTGCACAGCATCGCGCAGCGGTGCGATCATGCGCCGCGCTGCCGCATAGTCGTGCAGCTGGGCCTGGCCCAGCGCGGCGGCGTACCAAGCTGCCGCGCGCTTGGGCAAAGGCTGCGCCGCGAAGCTGCTGCCCTGCGGCTCACCCACCCACTGGCGCAGCGCATCGACGCCGGGGCGCGACAGCACGCGCGCGCGCGCCGCGAGCATGGCGTGCTCCACGGTGGGTACGGGGGGCGGCACGCTGGTCTGGCCCGGCGGCAGGCGCGAGTGCATGTCGGCCATGCGCTGGGTGGTCAGCGGGTGGCTGCGCAGGTAGGGCCAGCTGCCGTTGTCGTTGATGCGATTGGCCTGCTGCAGTTTGTCGAACATGCTCACGAAGCCTGCGGGTGCGAAGCCGCCGGGCTCCATCAGTCCGTAGCCGATGCGGTCGGCCTCGCGCTCCATGTCGCGCGAGAAGTTGAGCTGGTTTTGCGCCGCGAGCGCCGGACCGCCGATCATCAGCGCCTGGGCGGCGTTGGGGCTCTTGCTCGCGGCCAGCGCGCCCAGCACCATGGCGCCGAGCATGAGCGGCGTCTGGCGCTGCTGCTGTGCCAGCAGGCGCGCGATGTGGCGCTGCGTGACGTGGCTCAGCTCGTGCGCGAGCACTGAGGCGAGCTCGTCGCGGCTGGCCACCACGCCAATCAGGCCCAGGTGCACGCCCAGGTAGCCGCCGGGCAGGGCGAAGGCATTCACGGTGCGGTCACGGCCGAGCAGGATCTCCCAGGCGAAGCGCTCGTCCAGCTCGGGCGAGAGTTCCCCGCGCGCGCGCGCGGCAGCCACCAGCGATTGGAAAATACCCTGTACGTACTCGAGCAGCACGGCATCGTCGATGTAGTCTGGGTCGCGGTAGAGCTCTCGGATGATGCGGTCGCCCAGCTTGCGCTCGGCGCTGGTCGTCAGTTCGTTGCCGTCCCCCAGCGTGGGCAGCCGGGGTTGGGCCTGGGCGGCAGGGAAGTGGGTGGCCGTGAGTGCTACCAATAAAGAAGCGGATAACGCCCTTCTGGCAAGCACTCCAAGCCGCAACGCCCTGGAATTGGACAGGGAGAGAGTCGCCGGTGTGCCGGCGCGCCTTGGCGCTCGTGCGAGGTTCCACATGCCCGTATGATGCCCTGGGCCGTTGAATGTTTCGTCAACGGCCATGTAACGATCACTCCCCCCTGCCGCGATATGTCTTCCTTGACCCACTTCGACGCCCAAGGCCAAGCCCACATGGTGGACGTAGGCGCCAAGCCCGCCACCCACCGCATTGCCGTGGCGACCGGCCGCATCGACATGCAGCCCGCCACGCGCGCCATCATCGAGGCGGGCACGGCCAAAAAGGGCGATGTGCTGGGTGTGGCGCGCGTCGCGGGCATCATGGCCGCCAAAAAGACCAGTGACCTGATCCCGCTGTGCCATCCGCTCGCGCTCACGCGGGTGGCCGTGGAGTTTGAGCTACTACCCGCCGAGCCCGCCGTCCAGTGCACGGCCACGGTGGAAACCGTGGGGCCCACAGGGGTGGAGATGGAGGCCCTCACGGCGGTGCAGGTGGCGCTGCTCACCATTTACGACATGTGCAAGGCGGTGGACAAGCACATGGTGATGGGGGGCGTGCGGGTGCTGGAAAAGCACGGGGGAAAGTCGGGGAGTTTTGTGGCTTGAGAAGCCGCCTGCAGCTGTGTTGCAGTACGTACAGTGGACACGGTACAACCTCAAATTCGGCACCCTTCGCGGCATTGAAGGTTACTTGTTGAGGAACGGATCAATGTCGACGAAACCTTGGAGGCTTGCGTCGCTGGCATCCAATAGCGCCGTCCAGACGCCTTTGCGGCCTACAACGGGCAGATAACGCAAGGCATCGATCGCATGGTGCGATTCGGTGACTGCCCGATGGATCTGTGCGGCCTGGCCTGGGAAGCGTTTCAGCAATTCCGTCACGGGCTTGGCTTCTTGCAGAATTTCCGTGTGGGCTTGTTCGTACGGGTACCACAAATCCGTGCGCGCAGCCAGGGGGGCGCCATCGATCGCGCCCATGGTGGCATCAAATTCTTCCGCGGAGTTTTTGAAAGGGCGCAGAGCAAGCAGCCGTGGTCCTGCCATGGGGAGATTGCGCATGGCTTCGGGGGCCTTCTCCAATTGGCCGACTGGAATATCGATAGCGTGCAGCACACTGAGGCGAGAGTACTCAAAAACCAGATAAATCGGCCGCGCCGTATATGCTGTCCATAATCCGTAGCTGAGTGCGCTTAGTTGAATCAGGGCGATCAGGGAGAAGTCGAGAATTTTTTCCCGAAGGGGCTTCTTTTTATTAAAAACGAAGAAGGTGATCAATGGCCCAAGGGCCATGTCGGCCACAATGATCAGCAAGAATAGCTCTCTGCCCCCGGACAATGTGTCGTAAGGAGAGGGATACCACAGGCGCAGAACCAGAAGAGCGGCCAGGCAGGCGATGAAGACGCTGATGGCAAGATGAATCGAAAAGGCGCGAAATCGTTCACCCACCCGAAGGCGGGCCACGAAGGTGGATGCATTTTCAGTTGCTTGCATTGTCACGCTCTTGGTACTTTATCGTCTGAGGGAATTCAATAGCCTGTAATTCCGGCCATTTACTGCGGCCGGCTTCCGTCCATTCTTTGCGAGCGCTTTCGCAGATGGTTTTGGTATGAAGGCTGCAAAGCAGCTTCAGGGTATGATTTGCTGCGTCTGCTTTACCATTCAGTGCCGCAGCATAGGCATAGCGCAGCAAAGCCAGCGAACTGGGGTAGCGGGCGGCATTTTTTTCGAATTTCTCCAAATCGCTTGCCTTCATCCCTCTCGAGGGCTGCTGCAGTGCAACTTCCTGCGCGGCAGCGAGTTGGTCTAATAATATAAATTCAGGCTGTACTGGAGATTCGCTGTGCGAGTATTTTTGCAACTCGAATCGGACTCTGCGCCAATTTTCCTCCCAGGAAAAATACTCCACGGTTAATTTGGGGAGCAAGAATAAAAATAGCAGCGCGAGTGATAAGGTAATGGCTTTGTTGGGCGCGCCGCCCCATCCAACGCGGACACCACTGTGGGTCTTGCTAATGGTCGATCCAAGCAGGAAGCCGGTGGGGAGAAGGAAATAGGCATAAAACAACGGCAGTTCGACCAATGCATGGCCTGCCATGAATGCCAGCGCTAGCCACGTGGGCAATGAGGAGGGGGTGTCCGCGATGAATTTCCAGCCATCACGCAAATGTCTATAGAGGAACCACAGCAAAATGAGCGTACAGGGTATTCCCGTCCACAATGCGAGATCGAGCAGTATGTTGTGCGCACTGGAGAAAAAAGTCTGGGTTGCAGGGTAATGTAATGCCGTGGCTTGCTGTGCCATGCCGATCTGCCCGAACCCCCAGCCCAGCCAGGGTTTCTGCGCAATTGCTTCCAAGGCAGAGAGCCAATAAGTGATGCGAATCCCCGGGGACGTTCGTTCAAGGGTGGAACGTGTGTCATTTGCTAATAGCAGGGCTGCGTTGAGTGCGGGCCACGATATGGTCCAGGCCAGATACACGGCCACAATGGCGCCAAATCCCCAGAGAGGAAAGCGTGTGCGGCCACGTTTGCGCACCAGCCCCCAAAAAACCAAGCCACCCAATGCAAGCCCTAGCAAGGCGCTGCGGGACTGCGTCATGGCCAGTCCATGGCATATGAGCGCCACAAGCGCACCCGTGGTCCAGGGGCTGATCGCATGGGTTTCGTACAAATAGATTGCTCCCGCCAGAGAGAACAGCAGCAATGTGGCCAAATGGTTGGGCTGGGCCAGATTGGCGAAAGGCCGCCCATTGGGGGGGAGCTCGGCGATGAAGACACCAAAGTACTGTAGATCCAGCCATTGGTGCAATGCCATGGCCCAGGAGAGGATGCCAGCGGCCACCCATGCGAGCCAGAACGGTTGCAGGCCTTTTCCTTGCAGCCCTTGCGTATGGCGGCTGGCCAATTGGTGGCCCGCAAGGATGGCCCCCGCAAATAGGAGCCAGTAGGCGGCGGCCATCAGCCCATCGCTGAAAAAAAGCAGGCGGCCTGCCGCATACTGCAATCCGGCCACTCCCGTGCCGAACAGGGCGCCGACCACCAGCCAGGGCAGTTGCAATGGAGGGTTTGTGTACTGCTGCCAGAGCGACCAGCCCAGCAAAGGAGTTATGGCCACTACGGTCAGCCATTCCTGGTGAAAACCGAGCCAAGGCTGGTAATGGTTGGGCAGCAGCAGGGCCAAGCATAAGGTCCCCCCAAACCAGCACAGTATCCATTGAAGAAGCTTGTGGTGCGATGTCATTCGACAGGAATAAAAAAGCGATGCGGTATCAACCGCATCGCTTGGCACGGGCCTTACGGATGAATTATGGCTTCATCAAAAGTCCATCTTAGGCACCACGGCAGGAGCCGGGCAGATACTTGGTAGGCATGGGGTTGGTAGTGTCGGGGCCGCAGACCCACTTGAAGATCTGAATGGCAACATCGGTGTTGGTCAGGACGGCCGGCGTTGCACCGCCCTTGTAGGGCGTCAGAGTAATCTGCTTGCCCGCGGCATCCTTCAGATCCTTGGCATTCGCTAGGGTACGCGTAAAGACTGTGATCTTGCCGGCGTTATCGGTCTCGATCTTCAAGACGTACTTGGTCGGAGAGCTGGCGTCTGCGGTACCACCGACGTCACCAGCTTCGCAACCCCAGCCATTGGCGGCGGGCAGTTTGTCCGAAGACGTGGTTTGTACGGTCTCGGTAATGCTCGTACGGCATTGCGAAGCTGCCAGCACCACTTCCGACACCTTGGCGCGGATGGTGTAGTCTTGGTAGGCGGGCAGGGCCACGGCAGCCAGAATACCGATGATCGCCACCACGATCATCAGTTCGATCAGGGTGAAACCCTGTTGCAGCGAACGCTTCATAACACTTCTCCTCATAAACAATTGCAATTGAAAGCCCGTAGAAGGATTTCCCGGTCTTCGGCCCACGGTTCAGCAGGTTTTGTGCCAACCGCTTGATTGCAACAGATCGTTTCAGGTAGAGGCTTCGAGCCTCGCGAGAGTGACAAGCTTGCAACTTTCGTACACCAAATGTGCGATTCGGTGACAAGTTTGTCGTGTGCGCTTTGTCGCCGTTGGCAGGTGTTCGGCGGCAACCTCTCGGTTCCTAAACGTGCCGCGCGCCAGTTCTGGGTCTGGGATGCCCTTGGCGCGTGGGCCTTTATGGGAGGTGCTCCCTGGTCAGCGCTGCATGAACTGCATCTGGGTGCCCGCAAGCTCCAGCAGGTCACCGCTTTGCAGGGGGATGGGCTCGCTGCCGATGGCGTTGCCGTTGAGTGTCGGGGCCTGGCTGCCCTCCACGTGGGTCAGAACGAATCCATGGGGCCGCTTGGTAATGGAGGCCACGGCCACGCCGGGCTTGCCAATGGTGGTGACAATTTTGACCAGATCCACTTCGCGACCAGAGGCGGCGCCCGTGAGCACCTTGATGTAGGCGTTCAGCGGTTGGGCGGCCGCCGTGGGGCGTGGGGGAACCATGCCGGGCTTGAAGATCATGGTCTTCTCGAAATCCGGATGCTGCCCTTCGTGCAGGAAGCGGATCTTGTACTTGCCCACGTCGATGGTGTCGCCGTTGTGCAGTGGGTGGCGCTTAATGGACTTGCCGTTCACGTAGGTGCCGTTGGTGCTGCCGAGGTCTTCGAGCTCGACCTCGTCGCCCTGTAGGTGCAGCACCGCATGCTCGCCGCTCACGGCGAGGTTGTCGATCACGATATCGTTGTACGGGCGACGGCCGAGCGTGGTGCGCTCCTTGGTCAGTTCGACTTCCTTGATGACAACCCCGTCGATCGAAACGATCATTTTGGGCATGATCAACTCCTGGTTTCTCTTGGCAAAACAGATTTATGGGGGGGTCAGACCGGCTTCCTGAGCCAGCGCGACATCAATCCCCGCTTGCGGGTACCGGCGCCCGCCTGTACGAGGAGTACGCTGATGTTGTCGCGGCCGCCCAGAGCATTGGCGGTGTCGATCATCAAGGCGGCTTTCTCTTCGAGGGGCAAGGGGGCCGTGGCCAGCAAACGCAGTTCAGGGTCTTCGACCATGTCGGTGAGACCATCGGAGCAGAGCAAGAAAAGGTCCTGGGGCTCCACCTGGAACTCATTGATCTCGACGTGGGTGTCGGCATCCACGCCGAGCGCCCGGGTGACAAGGTTGCGGTTGCCCGACTGAGCGGCCTCCCGCGGGGTCATGAGGCCGGCGTCGAGTTGCTCCTGCAGCCAGGAGTGGTCACGCGTGATCTGCTGCAAATGGCCATGGCGAAGCCGGTAGCAGCGCGAGTCGCCGATGTGGCCGAGCACCAGGCGGTCTTCCAGGAAGACGCCTACCACCAGCGTCGTACCCATTCCGGCGCACTGCGGCTGCTTGAGCGAGGCATCGAGGATGGCTAGATTGGCCTCCTGAACGCTGGCCTCCAGCGCCCTGCGCACCTCGGGGGTCTGCGCGTGCGTGCCGTTCATGCCGAGCCGGCGGGCCAAGGAAGCCTGGATCAGCGCGACGGCCATGCTGCTGGCCACTTCGCCAGCGTTGTAGCCGCCCATGCCATCGGCAAGGAGCGCGAGTCCGAACTCGGGGGTCGCCAAAACGGCATCCTCGTTGTTGGCGCGGACGCGACCGCGATCGGTGCGGGCACAGTATCGGTAGTTCAGCCGGGTCGATGATGTCATGCAGTCCTCGCTTCGGGCTTGCATGCATCTGGCTTTGCAGGAGGCTCCGTTAACACGTATTCAAAATCCGCCATGTAGTGCCCTGTTGCGTCGCGTTGCGCATCATAGACGACGGTATTTTCCGTGTGCCGGATTTCTGTCAGTGCTGTTTCGCGCAACCCCAGCGCTGTGGGGCTACCTGCCCGCCAAGGTTGTAATGTTCTGAAACAGCAATTTTCGGGCCCGCGATTTCAGGGGCTCCTGAACGGCGTACGCCGCATGCGCACGCCGTTCATGTCAGCCAGGGGGCCATGTTGGGTACTTCGAGGTGCCATTTTTGTCACCTCGGATGGCCGCGGCCAACCGAGCAGGATGTGGTGCTCAGGCCGGCTGCTGCTGGCGCGCCTTGATCACCTTGCCCACCACGATAACGAAAGCTGCCCCGGCTACGGCGGCCACGTAGTGCAGCGCCGGGTTGGCCTGGAGCACATCGCGCAGTGCGGTGTCGTTCATGATGGTTTCGCCGCCCACCCAGCCGATCAGGCCCGCACCGAGCACGACGATGATGGGGAAGCGGTCCATGAGCTTGATCATGAGTGCGCTGCCGAAGATCACGAGCGGGATGCTGATGGCCAGGCCCAGGATCAGCAGCACCATGCTGCCTTGGGCAGCGGCGGCCACGGCGATCACGTTGTCCAGGCTCATCACGAGGTCGGCGATCAGGATGGTGCGCACGGCGGCCATGAGGTTGCCCTGCGACGCGGATTCGCCCTCTTCTTCCTCGTTATCGGTTAGCAACTGCAGGCCGATCCACAGCAGCAGGCAGCCGCCGATGATCTGCAGGTACGACAGCTCCAGCAGCTTGGCGGCCACCACGGTGAGCACGATACGCAGGACCACGGCGGCGCCTGAGCCCCAGAAGATGGCTTTCTTTTGCTGGTGCGGAGGCAGCGAGCGTGCTGCCAGTGCGATCACCACGGCGTTGTCGCCCGACAGGATGATGTTGATCCAGACAATCTTCAGCAGACCAATCCAGAAATCGGGGGAGGCGAGGAATTCCATGCAAAAGCTCCAGTGTTATGAAAGCAGAAGCGCCCGGGACCGCAGTTCCGGGCGCTTCTTTTTTTGAGATCGCAGTGTATCGGGCGCCAGCGCCCGGATCGTCCGTAATTTTGCTTACGGACGATCGGCGCTCACTTCAGCTGGGCCTTGAGCAGTTTGCCCAGTTCGGACGGATTGCGCGTCACGACGAAGCCGCACTCTTCCATGATGGCGAGCTTGGCGTCGGCCGTGTCGGCGCCGCCGGAGATCAGCGCGCCGGCGTGGCCCATGCGCTTGCCGGGAGGGGCGGTGACGCCAGCGATGAAGCCCACCACGGGCTTCTTCATGTTGGCCTTGCACCACTGGGCGGCTTCGGCTTCGTCGGGGCCGCCGATTTCGCCGATCATGATCACGGCGTCGGTGTCCGGATCGTCGTTGAAGGCCTTCATCACGTCGATGTGCTTCAGGCCGTTGATCGGATCGCCACCGATGCCGACGGCGCTGGACTGGCCCAGGCCGACTTCGGTCAGCATGGCCACGGCTTCATACGTCAGCGTGCCCGAACGGGACACCACGCCGATGCGGCCCTTGCGGTGGATGTGACCGGGCATGATGCCGATCTTGATTTCGTCAGGCGTGATCAGGCCGGGGCAGTTGGGGCCCAGCAGCAGGGTCTTCTTGCCACCAGCAGCTTCCTTGGCCTTCATCTTGTTGCGCACCATCAGCATGTCCTTGACCGGAATGCCTTCGGTGATGCAGATGGCCAGGTCCAGATCGGCTTCCACGGCTTCCCAGATCGCGTCTGCGGCACCTGCGGGCGGCACGTAGATCACCGACACGGTGGCGCCGGTCTGCTGGGCGGCTTCCTTGACGGAGGCGTAGATCGGAATGTTGAAGATCGACTCGCCGGCCTTCTTGGGGTTCACGCCCGCCACGAAGCAGTTCTTGCCGTTCGCGTATTCCTGGCACTTCTCGGTGTGGAACTGGCCGGTCTTGCCCGTGATGCCCTGGGTGATGACCTTGGTGTCTTTGTTGATGTAGATCGACATGTGTGTTCTCCGGGCTTACTTGACGGCAGCAACGATCTTGGTCGCGGCTTCGGCCATGGTGTCTGCAGCGATGATGGGCAGGCCGGACTCGGCCAGCATCTTCTTGCCCAGCTCTTCATTCGTGCCCTTCATGCGCACGACCAGCGGCACGTTCAGGTTCACGGCCTTGCAGGCGGTGATCACGCCGGTGGCGATGGTGTCGCACTTC
>JAYSFC010000105.1:0-13771 GCA_041913505.1 Acidovorax sp. | reverse complement strand
ACGCAGGCCGCGCGCGACGGCGCGAGCGACATCCACATCGAGCCCTACGAGCGGCTATCGAGCGTGCGCTTTCGCGTGGACGGCGCGCTGCGCGAAGTGGTGCAGCCCAACCGCGCGCTGCACGCGGCGCTGATCTCGCGCCTGAAGATCATGGCTGACCTCGACATCGCCGAGAAGCGCCTGCCGCAGGACGGCCGCATCAGCCTGCGCCTGGGCACGCGCGCCATCGACGTGCGCGTTTCCACCCTGCCCAGCGCCCACGGCGAGCGCGCCGTGCTGCGCCTCTTGGACAAGAGCGAGAGCAAGCTCAGCCTCGAATCGGTGGGCATGCAGGGCGATGCGCTCGCGCGCTTCGAGGGCCTGATCGGCCAGCCGCACGGCATCATCCTCGTGACGGGGCCCACGGGCTCGGGCAAGACCACCACGCTCTACGCCGCGCTGCAGCGCCTCGATGCCACGCGCAACAACATCATGACCGTGGAGGACCCGATCGAGTACGAGCTGCCCGGCGTGGGGCAGACGCAGGTCAACGCAAAAATAGACCTCACGTTCGCCAAGGCCCTGCGCGCCATCCTGCGCCAGGACCCGGATGTGATCATGATCGGCGAGATCCGCGATTTCGAGACCGCGCAGATCGCCATCCAGGCTTCGCTCACGGGCCACCTCGTGCTCGCCACGCTGCACACCAACGATGCCGCCAGCGCCATCACGCGCCTCACGGACATGGGCGTGGAGCCGTTCCTGCTGTCGTCCTCGCTGCTCGGCGTGCTGGCCCAGCGCCTGGTGCGCAAATACTGCAGCGCCTGCCAGGGCGCGGGCTGCGAGCACTGCGGCCACACGGGCTACGCGGGACGCACGGGCGTGTTCGAGCTGCTCGTGGTGGATGACGCGATCCGCGCCCAGATCCACAACCAGGCCGCCGAGGCCGACATCCGCGCTCAGGCCCTCGCGGGCGGCATGGCGCTGATGCGCGACGACGGCGAGCGCCTGATCCGTGCGGGCGTCACGAGCCGCGAGGAAGTGCTGCGCGTCACGCGCGACTAGGCGCCGAGGCGGACGCGCGGGAGCGCCCGGACTTCCCGCCCAGGCCGCGCTTGAGCTGCTGGAGCAGCCGCACGACCTGGCGCGACGCATGCTGGCAGCCCTTGAACGCCTGCTCGGCCAGCGCACCCTCGCCCGCCTCGGCGTGCAGGATCATCATGGCCGCCTGCTGGTGAAAGTACCTGTGGCGGCGCATCAGCATGTCGTAAGCCGGCAAATGGCCCAGCGCGGCGCGGCCGCCGCCGTGCAGCCACTGGCCCAGCTCGGAACAGCGGTCGTCGCGGATGAGCTCGGGGCGCCACTGCTCGTCGCGCGCGCCCTGCAGCACCTCGGACAGCCAGGGCACCCAGCGCTCGTGGCTCGCGACGGCGGCGTCGATATCGAACTCGGCCAGCAGCTTCGCGGCCTCGTCCCCCGCCACCACCAGTTCGCTGGCCTGGCTGTCGGGCAGCGAGGGTGTCTCGTCCTCCGCGGGCGGCCTGTCGGCCCGGGGCCGGAGCAGGCGGCTGAAAAATCCCATGTGATCCCCTCCGTGGCCGCGGCTCCGCCTGCGGGTCAGGGGCGGGCAAGGGCCTGAATGCGTCTTTTTCTGGCTGCAACCGCAGCATGCGTGCGCACGCGATCTTCTGTCAATTTCGATTTCTCCGCACCGAGCACGGGTTTGCCGCCCCGCCCCACAATGGCCGCATGACCACAGAACGCCGCCCCGTCCTTTCCATGCTCGATCTGGTGGCCGTGCGCGAAGGCGGCAGCGTCGCCGATGCGCTCGCCATTGCGCTCGCTACCGCCCGGCACGCTGAATCACTGGGATTTCGGCGCTACTGGCTCGCCGAGCACCACAACATGCCCGGCATCGCCAGCTCGGCCACGGCCGTGCTCGTGGGCCATATCGCGGGCGGAACGACCACCATCCGCGTGGGCTCGGGCGGCATCATGCTGCCCAACCATGCGCCGCTCGTGGTGGCCGAGGCCTTCGGCACACTGGCCGAGCTCTACCCCGGCCGCATCGACCTGGGCCTGGGCCGCGCCCCCGGCACCGACGGCCCCACCATGCGCGCGCTGCGCCGCGACCGCGTGGAAACCGAGGAAGACTTCCCGCGCGACGTGGCCGAACTGCAGCGCCTGCTGGGCCCCGTGCAGCCGGGCCAGCGCATCGTGGCCATGCCGGGCGCGGGTACGAACGTGCCGATCTGGCTGCTGGGCTCCAGCCTGTTCTCGGCGCAGCTGGCCGCGCAGATGGGGTTGCCCTATGCCTTCGCCTCGCATTTCGCGCCGCGCATGCTGTACCAGGCACTGGATCTGTACCGCCGCCTGTTCCAGCCCTCGGCGCAGCTCGCCCGGCCCTACGCCGTGATCGGCGTGCCCGTGATCGCCGCGCCCACCGACGAGGAGGCGCAGTACCTGGCCAGCAGCACCTACCAGCGGGTGCTGGGCATCCTCACGGGCCAGCGTGGGCGCCTGCAGCCCCCGGTCGAGGGCTACCTGGCCCGTCTCCAGCCCCCGGAGCGGGCGGCCATTGCCGATTTCCTCGCGGCCGGCGTGGTCGGCGGCCCCGGCCTGGTGCGCGAAGGGTTGCAGGCCCTGGCCACGGCCACCGGCGCCGATGAATTCATGTTCGTGTGCGACGTCTACGACCCTGCCTTGCGGCTGCGCTCGCTCGAGATCGCCGCCCAGGCCTTCGCCTGAGCGCGGAGGCGTCACCACGAGCGGCTACCATGGGGGGTTGAACCCTTCCCGCACCGCCGCTCCTTTCACGCCACCGCCGCATGCCCGCGTTTTCGTTTGAAGCCCTGGACGCCCAGGGCCAGTCCCGCAAAGGCACCATCGAGGCCGACACCGCCCGCGCCGCCCGCAGCCTGCTGCGCGCCCAGGCCCTGGTGCCGCTGGCCGTGGAGCCCGTGAGTGCCGGCCAGGCGGCGGGCGCTCCGGCCTCGTGGAGCCAGCGCCTGCTCACGCGCCCGGTGTTCAGCGCCACGGGCCTGGCCGTTTGGACGCGGCAGCTCGCGGGCCTCGTGGCCTCGGGCCTGCCGCTGGAGCGCGCGCTCACCGCGCTGGCCGACGAGGCCGAGGACGAGCGCCAGCACCACCTCGTGGCCGCGCTGCGCGCGGAGGTGAACGCGGGCTCGACCTTCGCGCGCGCCCTCTCGCAGCACCCACGCGAGTTCTCCGACATCTACTGCGCCGTGATCGGCGCGGGCGAGGCCAGCGGCAGCCTGGGCCTGGTGCTCGAACGCCTGGCCGACGATCTGGAGGCGCGCCAGCAGCTGCGCGCCAAAATCGTGGGCGCCGCGCTGTACCCGGCCATCGTCACCGTGGTGGCCATCGTGATCGTGCTTTTCCTCGTGGGCTACGTGGTGCCCCAGGTGGCGGGCGTGTTCGCGGGCACCAAGCGCGCCCTGCCCTTCCTCACCGTGGCCATGATGGCCGTGAGCGATGCCGTGCGCCACTACGGCTGGTTCATGCTGTTAGCTCTTGTTTTGATAGCTATCAGCGCCCGATTCATGCTGACCCAGGCCGCTTTTCGCGAGAAATTCGATGCGGCGTGGCTGAACCTGCCGCTGGTGGGGCGCCTCGCGCGCGGCTATAACGCGGCGCGCTTCGCGGGCACGCTGGCCATGCTCGCGGGCGCGGGCGTGCCCATCCTCAAGGCACTGCAGGCCGCGGCAGAGACGCTGAACAACCGCGCGCTGCGCGCCGATGCGCTCGATGCGCTCGTGCTCGTGCGCGAGGGCGCGCCGCTGGCCTCGGCCCTGGCGCAGAAGAAGCGCTTTCCGGGCCTGGTGGCCATGTTCGCGCGCCTGGGCGAGCAGACGGGGCAACTGCCCGTGATGCTGCAGCGCGCAGCCAACCAGCTCTCGGCCGAAGTGCAGCGCCGCGCCATGCAACTGGCTACCATCCTCGAGCCCCTGCTCATCGTGGCCATGGGCCTGGTGGTCATGCTCATCGTGCTGGCCGTGCTGCTGCCCATCATCCAGCTCAACCAGCTCGTCAAGTAGCCCCGGCAGCCCCAGATTGGGGCATGCCCAAGAATGGGGGAGGATCCGCCCCATCTTCGCCACACCTGGCCTGGGTTTTGCTTGCTTGCGGTGCATTGCGTGATACCACTGCAATTTCGCACCAATACACAGCAGTTTTTTGCCGGAGCATTCGTATGGAAGCACTGAAACAGGGCGCCGATGCCCTGTTCATCTTGTTGGGGGCGGTCATGGTTCTGGCCATGCACGCCGGTTTTGCATTTCTGGAATTGGGCACGGTCCGCAAGAAAAACCAGGTCAACGCCCTGGTGAAGATCCTGGTCGATTTCTCGGTGTCCACCATCGTTTACTTCGCGGTGGGCTACGGCGTGGCGTATGGCACCCACTTCTTCGTGGGCGCGGAGCAGCTGGCCATGAAGAACGGCTATGAACTGGTGAAGTTCTTCTTCCTGCTGACCTTCGCGGCCGCCATCCCCGCCATCATCTCGGGCGGCATCGCCGAGCGGGCCCGGTTCTGGCCCCAGCTGCTGGCCACGGCCGCGATCGTGGGCTTCGTCTATCCCTTCTTCGAGGGCATTGCCTGGAACCAGCACTTTGGCGTGCAGGCTTGGCTGAAAGCCACGCTCGGCGCCGAATTCCACGACTTCGCGGGCTCCGTGGTGGTGCACGCCGTGGGTGGCTGGGTCGCCCTGCCCGCCGTGCTGCTGCTGGGCGCACGCAGCAACCGCTACCGCAAGGACGGCGCCATGTCGGCCCACCCGCCCTCGAGCATTCCCTTCCTGGCACTGGGCGCCTGGATTCTCATCGTGGGCTGGTTCGGCTTCAACGTGATGAGCGCCCAGACACTGGACAAGATGTCGGGCCTGGTGGCGGTCAACTCGCTCATGGCCATGGTGGGCGGCACGCTGACTGCCCTGCTGCTGGGCCGGAACGATCCGGGCTTTGTGCACAACGGGCCGCTGGCCGGCCTGGTGGCCGTGTGCGCCGGCTCCGACCTGATGCACCCCTTTGGCGCATTGGTGGTGGGCGGCGCGGCCGGGGCCATCTTCGTGGTGATGTTCACCCTGACCCAGAACAAGTGGAAGATCGACGACGTGCTCGGCGTATGGCCGCTGCACGGCCTGTGCGGCACCTGGGGCGGCATCGCCGCCGGCATCTTCGGCAGCCGGGCCCTGGGCGGCCTGGGCGGCGTGCACCTGGGCGCGCAGCTCATCGGCACCCTGATCGGCGTGGCGTGGGCCCTGGCCGGCGGCCTGCTGGTGTACGGCCTGCTCAAGGCCACGCTGGGCCTGCGCCTGAGCCAGGAGGAGGAGTTCGACGGCGCTGATCTGTCCATCCACCGCATCAGCGCCACCTCCGAGCGCGAAGCCAACTGGTAAGCACGGCGGCGAGGGGCGGCCCAGGCTGCGTATCATGCGGCCCACCCCTCACCTTCCAGCCGCAACCCCATGGCCCTCACCCTGGACAACAAGCTCGTCGTAGCGATCTCCTCGCGGGCGCTGTTCGATTTCGAAGAGGAAAACCGCCTCTTCGACCCGCAGAACCCGCAGGCCTACATGCAGCTTCAGCTCGACCGCCTCGACGAGCCGGCGCGGCCCGGGGTGGCGTTCTCGCTCGTCAAGAAGCTGCTGGCCTTCAATGAGCCGGGCCACCAGCGGGTGGAGGTGGTCATGCTCTCACGCAATGATCCGGTGAGCGGCATGCGCATCTTCCGCTCCACGCGCGCGGCGCACATGCCGCTGGAGCGCGGTGTCTTCACCCAGGGGCGCGACCCCTTCCACTACCTGCGCCCCCTCGGCGCCCACCTGTTCCTGTCGGCCAACGAGGACGATGTGCGCGAGGCGCTGCACCTGGGCTACCCGGCAGCGCGCGTGCTCACCGAATCGGTGCAGGCGGGCGACGCCCATCCCCGCGAGGTGCGTATCGCCTTCGACGGCGATGCCGTGCTGTTCTCCGACGAGGCCGAGCGCGTGTACCAGGCCGAGGGACTTGCGGCCTTCCAGCGCCACGAGATCGACAAGGCCACCCAGCCCCTGCCCGACGGCCCCTTCAAGCCGCTGCTGGCCGCGCTGCACCGCCTGCAGCACGCGGGTGCCTCGGGCATGCGCATCCGCACCGCCCTGGTCACCGCGCGCAGCGCGCCGGCCCACGAGCGAGCCATCCAGACGCTCATGAGCTGGAACATCGCGGTGGACGAGGCCATGTTCCTCGGCGGGCTCGAAAAAGGCCCGTTCCTGCGCGAGTTCGAGCCCGATTTCTTCTTCGACGACCAGACGGGCCATGTGGCCTCGGCCGCACGACACGTACCCGCAGGCCACGTGAGCAGCGGCATCGTGAACACACCCTGAGCACTGCGCCGGCGCCGGGGCCCGGAATTGAAACCATTGGTGAAAGTGGCCCTGATTTGCGTTGCGGACATGGAAAACGCCCCTATCTGTGGAACCATGTCAGCATGCAGTCTTCCTTCCCGACCATGAGGCGCCCCATCCCGATGGGGTCACTGGCCCTGGCGGCAGCCCTGGCGTGCGGCCAGGTTCCAGTCCGGGCGCAAACCCAGCCGAGTGGCTCCTCGGCCACCGCAACGGCACCCCTGACCCAGGGGGAAATCAAGGCCCAGCGCGAATTCAAGCTGCTGGATTTCAATGGCGACGGCAAGCTCAGCCGGCAGGAGGTGGCGCTGTTCCCGCGCCTGGCCGCTGCGTTCGACGATGCCGACACCGACCATGATGGCTATGTGACCTACGAGGAAGTGCGGGCCTTCGCCATCAAGTACCGCGCCCAGCGCGAACAGGCCCGCGCCACGGCGGCGGCCACGCCATCCGCGCACCCTGCGAATTCGCCGGTGGCGGAAAAATAACCCAGTGCCTGGCCCATGGGGACAGCCCCATGGCGCCCCGGCTCACAGCCCGCCCGTGCGCTTGACCTTCGGGTCCGAGTAGGTCAGCGGCTCTTTGCGCACCTGCTGCGCCATGCGCTCTTGGAGGGTGGCCTTGTTGACGGTATCCGCCATGTCGATGGCCATGCTGCTCGCACGCCACATTGACTGAATGAATTCCAGCAATTGCTTGGACAACGGCTCCTTGGGCGGCTCGGGCGGCGTCTTCACTTCCTCTTTTTTCTTCGCCTCGGTCGCCGTCCAGTCACGTTGGGACGTATCAGGCGTGGAAGGCTTGTCGGGCTCGCGCACCACGGCGCCCTCACCCAGCCGGTCCGTGGACTCGACGGGGTTGGGAGGATTGATGGGACGCACCGGAACCGCACCCGAGGCACCAGTGGAATACAAATCAGCGCCCTGGGGACGCCAATGCGGCGATCGATCGACAGGTGGCATTTGCATGGCAATGGCCCTCGGTTACACAACACGGTCGGGCGGTATTCCACCCGTCTCGTACAGATATAACGGCAAAAAGAGGGGCAAATTTAGGCCTTTTTCAGGCTTTGCCACAAAAATAGGGGTTACCACCTAGTCAATCCCCTGACCACCGGGCGAACGGAGTGGGCTGCAGGCTACAAAAACCGCTCCAGCAGTTTGCGCGACGGACGATCCAGGGCCGCCACATCGCGCACCCGGAACTGCACGCCATCGGCACTCGCGATGAGCAGGTGCGAGCGCCCACCGAGGCGGCGGATGTCCTCCTCGGCCTTGAGTTGCAGGCGCGCGGCACCACGGTCGGTTTCCAGATCCCAGGTACTGGGCGTGGAAAAGCTCGAGACCTTGTGGATTTTTTGGATAGTGGGCACAAACTCGCGTACCGCGAGCTCCTCTTCCACCAAGCCCCGCGCCGGCTCGGGCAGGGCGTCCAGGCGCGGTACCCAGAGCAGTTCATGGCCGTCCGCGCCCACCAGCGACAGCCCTTCGCTCGGGGCGGCGATCGGAAACGCGCGCACGGGCACCACGCCGGAATGGTTTGTACCGTCGGCCAGGGTCAGTTCCAGGCGGCCCTGGGCGTTGCGGACCAGACGGATGTCCGCGAAGGAGGGAGAAACAGAAGCAGTCATGGGGCCTCGCGGATTCATCAAGAGGAGCCCGCCGGATGAGCGGGGTGCAGCAGGGCGCTGTCGAGCAGCACGCCGGCCGCCTGCGCGTCTTCCTCGGCACGGCGCGCCTGGGCTTCGTAGAGGCGCCAGTAGGCGCCCTGCTTTTCCATGAGCTCGTCGTGCGGCCCGACCTCGACGATCTCGCCACGGTCCATGACCACGAGGCGGTCGGCCTTGCGAAGCGTGGACAGACGGTGGGCAATGGCGATGGTGGTGCGGCCCTGCACCAGGTTGTCGAGCGCCCTCTGGATTTCCTTCTCGGTCTCGGTGTCCACGGCCGAGGTGGCCTCGTCGAGGATCAGGATGCGCGGGTCGATGAGCAGCGCGCGCGCGATGCTGATGCGCTGGCGCTCGCCACCCGACAGCCCCTGGCCGCGCTCGCCCACGAGCGAGTCGTAGCCATGCGGCAGGCGGAGGATGAATTCGTGCGCGTGCGCGGCGCGCGCGGCGGCCACGATCTCCTCACGCGAGGCATCGGGTTTGCCGTAGGCGATGTTCTCGGCGATGGTGCCGAAGAACAGGAAGGGCTCCTGCAGCACGAGGCCGATGTGGCGCCGGAAGTCGCTCACGGCAAAACGGCGCACGTCCACGCCATCCACCTGGATGGAGCCGTCCGACACGTCATAGAAGCGGCTGATGAGGTTGACCAGCGTACTCTTGCCTGAGCCGCTGTGGCCCACGAGGCCAATCATCTCGCCGGGGCGGATATCCAGATCGAGCCCCTTGATGACCGCGCGGCTGCCGTAGCGGAAGCCCACGTTGCGCATCTGGATCGCGCCCTCCACGCGGTCGACCTTCACGGGCTGTGCCGGGTCGGGCACGTTGCTCACGTGGTCCAAGATGTCGAAGATGCGCTTGGCGCCTGCCGCCGCCTTCTGCGTGACCGAGACGATGCGGCTCATGGAATCGAGCCGTGTGTAGAAACGGCCGATGTAGGCGATGAACGCAGCCAGCACGCCCACCGTGATCTGGTTGTGCGCCACGAGCCAGATGCCGAAGGCCCAGACCACGAGCAGGCCCACCTCGGTCATCAGCGACACGGTGGGCGAAAACAGGCTCCAGGTCTTGTTCAGGCGATCATTCACTTCCAGGTTGTGCTGGTTGGCGTCGCGAAAGCGCTGGGCTTCGCGCTTTTCCTGGGCAAAGGCCTTCACCACGCGGATGCCCGGGATGGTGTCGGCCAGCACATTGGTCACCTCGCTCCAGACGCGGTCGATGCGCTCAAAGCCCGTGCGCAGCCGGTCGCGCACGGTATGGATCAGCCAGGCGATGAATGGCAGCGGCACCAGCGTGACCAGGGCCAGCCAGGGATTGATCGAGAACAGGATCACCGCCGTCATGAGGATCATGAGCACGTCGTTCACGAAGTCGAGCGCATGCAGCGAGAGGAACACGTTGATGCGGTCGGTCTCCGAGCCGATGCGGGCCATGAGGTCGCCCGTGCGCTTGCCGCCGAAGTAGTCGAGCGACAGGCGCAGCAGATGTTCGTAGGTGGTCGTGCGCAGGTCGGCGCCGATGCGCTCGGACACCAGCGCCAGGATGTAGGTACGCGCCCAGCCCAACCCCCAGGCCAGCAGCGCTGCCACCAGCAGCCCGCCCAGGTACATCAGCACCAGCCAGGGGTCGATGGCCTTGCCGTTCTGGTAAGGAATCAAGATCTCGTCCATGAGCGGGATCGTCATGTACGGCGGCACCAGCGTCGCGGCCGTGGACGCCAGCGTCAGCCCGAAACCCGTGGCCAGCTGCTTCTGGTACGGCCGTGCGAAGCGCCACAGGCGCAACAGCACCCAGGTGGAGGTCTGCGGCGGCTGTACGCGCGCGCAGGCCGGGCATTCGTCGCTGTCGGGCGGCAGCGGGGCGGCGCAAGTGGGGCACAGGGCCTCGTCGGACGCTTCGGCCTGGGCGGCAACCCCGGTGGCCAGGCGCTCGATCTGCTGCTCGAAGCGCTGCACCAGGCGCAGCGCCTGGGCGTGGCCGCCGAGTGTGAAGCGCCACAACGCCAGGCGCTCGCGCGCATCGTGCAGCTCCAGCGTACCCACGCCGCCATGGTCGAGCACGCGCAGCCCCAGGCCGGGAGCCAAGGGCCAGGCGTGAAACGCCGCCTCGCCGGGCGCGCGCGCCAGCAGCCGCCCCTCGGTCAGTGCCACGAGGCCCGTGCCGAAGCGCAGGTCGGCGCTCAGGTCAACCTCCAGGCTCGCCTGGACGTTTTCGTGGGAAGCGATCTGAGCTCGCAATTCAGGCCCCAGCGGGCCGCTCAAGACACCCAAGGCGTCCACAGGATGGTGATGTTGCATTTTGGTTGGTATTTCCGCCCCCGGCGGCTCGCCGTGCCAGCCCGTGCGCGAAGGGGAATTTTCCCTGATACGGCGCCGCGCGGGGCCCTGGCATCTTCCTACCTTAACGTCAGCCCCCACCTACACGCTGACATGGAGGCCGTGCCCTAGACTGGGCGCACAATTGGCCCTGTGGGCCCTTTTAACCCCGACGCGCTCCATCCCGCCCGGAAGCCCGAAAAAAGGCCGAAATCCTCACCCGCTGCAATCCATGGCGAAATTCAACGATATCCAACTGCTGCGCATCAACTACCTGCGTGGCCCCAATATCTGGACCTACCGTCCGGTGCTCGAAGTCTGGCTGGACCTCGGCGCGCTCGAAGACCACCCGTCCAACACCCTGCCCGGATTCAACGACCGCCTCACGGCATGGCTGCCCGCCCTGGTCGAGCACCACTGCGGTGTGGGCGAGCGCGGCGGCTTCCTGCAGCGCCTGCAGGAAGGCACCTGGTGCGGCCATGTGCTGGAGCACATCGTGATCGAGCTGCTCAACCTCGCCGGCATGCCCACGGGCTTTGGCCAGACGCGCAGTACCAGCCAGCACGGCGTGTACCGCATGGTCTTCCGCGCCCGCGATGAGCGCGTGGCCCGCGTGGCACTGGAGCAGGGCCACCGCCTCATCATGGCCGCCATCAACGACGAGCCTTTCGATGTAGCGGCCGCCGCGGCGCGCGTGCGCACCGAGGTGGACGACCAGTACCTCGGCCCCAGCACGGCCTGCATCGTCACGGCCGCCACGGACCGCGGCATCCCGCACATCCGCCTCAACGACGGCAACCTCGTACAGCTGGGCTACGGCGCGCGCCAGCGCCGCATCTGGACGGCCGAGACCGAGCGCACCAGCGCCATCGCCGAGGGCATCGCCTCCGACAAAGACCTCACCAAGGGCCTGCTCAAGGCCTGCGGCGTACCCATTCCCGACGGGCAGATCGTCAACAGCCCCGAAGAGGCCTGGGAGGCCGCGCAAGACATCGGCCTGCCCGTGGTCGTGAAGCCCTCGGACGGCAACCACGGCCGCGGCGTCACGCTCGACCTGCGCAAGCAGGCCGACATCGAGGCCGCCTACCATGTCGCCTACCCCGAAGGCAGCGACGTGATGGTCGAGCGCTTCATCCCCGGCGACGAGCACCGCCTGCTCGTCGTGGGCGGCAAGGTGGTGGCCGCCGCGCGCGGCGAGGTCGTGAGCATCGTGGGCAACGGCCGCAACACCGTGCGCGAGCTCATCGACAGCCAGCTCAACTCCGACCCGCGCCGCGGCTACGAGGAGGAGTACCCGCTCGAGATCATCGACCTGGCGACCGACTCCAAGGTGCAGCTCGAGCTCAAGCGCCAGGACGTGGACGCGGACTCCGTGCCCGCCGCCGGCCAGACCATCGTGATCCAGCGCAATGGCAACGTGGCCGTGGACTGCACCGACGACGTGCACCCCGAAGTAGCCTACATCGCCCAGCTCGCCGCCAAGGTGGTGGGCCTGGACATCGCGGGCATCGACCTCGTGGCGCAGGACATCTCCCAGCCCCTGCAGAGCCAGGGCGGCGCCATCGTCGAGGTGAACGCGGGCCCTGGCCTGCTCATGCACCTCAAGCCCGCCATCGGCGCGCCGCGCCCTGTGGGCCAAGCCATCGCCGAGCACCTGTTCCCCTCCGACGAGGAGGCCGATGAAGGCAGCGCGGGCCGCATTCCGCTCGTGGGCGTGGCCGGCACACGCGGCACGAGCACCATCGCCCGCGTCGTGGCCTGGCTGCTGCACCTGGGCGGCCACCACACGGGCCTGGCCTGCCGCGACGGCCTGTTCCTCGACCGCCGCCGCGTCGATGCCAAGGACAGCGCCCACTGGGAGGCAGCGCACCGCCTGCTCATGAACCAGATGGTGCAGGCTGCCGTGATCGAGAACGACGCGCGCACCATCCTGCGCGACGGCCTGGCCTACGACCGCTGCCAGGTGGGCGTGGTGACCGACATGGACGGCAAGGAAGGCCTGGCCGAGTTCGACGTGCACGAACAAGAGCAGATGTACAAGGTGCTGCGCACCCAGGTGGACGTGGTGCTGCCCGGCGGTGCCGCCGTGCTCAACGCCGCCGAGCCTCAGGTGCTGGAGCTGGCGCCGCTGTGCGATGGCACCGTGGTGCTCTACGCCCAGGACGCGCAGCTGCCCGCCATCGCCGAGCACCGTGCGCAGGACGCCGGCCGCGCCGTCGTCGTGAAGAACGGCCGCGTCGTGCTGGCCACGGGCGCTGCCGAGCATGTGCTGGGCGCCGTGGCCGACCTCACGTTCGGCCGCAACGCCGTGGCCACCGACACCGATACGCTGCTGGCCATCGTGGCCACGGCCTGGGCGCTGAACATCGCCCCCGACCTCATCGGCGCCGGCATCAAGACTTTCGAGCCCGACCTGCCCGCCACCGCCCGCTGAACGGCACGCGCCCCCAGAACACCGAGAGATCCACCATGGACGTTACCCGCACCCGCGCCCTGCGCGGCCCCAACCTCTGGAGCCGCCACACCGCCATCGAGGCCGTCGTGTCCTGCTCCGAGGACGAGCGCGCCATTGGCCGCCTGCCCGGCTTCGAGACGCGCCTGCGCGCGCTGTTCCCCGCCATCGGCACCCTGCACGCCGAGGGCGGCGCCGATGTCTCGCTGGCCCATGTGCTGCAGACCGCCGCGCTCGCGCTGCAGGCCCAGGCCGGCTGCCCCGTGACCTACAGCCGCGTCTCGGCCACCACGGACCCCGGCGTCTACCAGGTCGTGGTTGAGTACAGCGAAGAAGCCGTGGGCCGCAAGGCCTTCGAAGATGCACAGGCCCTGATCGAGGCCGCCCTCGCCAATGGCCAGTTCGATGCCGATGCTGCCGTGGCCGCGCTGCGCGAGCTCGACGAGGACGAGCGCCTGGGCCCGAGCACGGGCTCCATCGTCGAGGCCGCCGTGGCGCGCGGCATTCCCTACCGCCGCCTCACGCGCGGCAGCCTCGTGCAGTTCGGCTGGGGTTCCAAGCAGCGCCGCATCCAGGCTGCCGAGATCGACTCCACGAGCGCCGTGGCCGAATCCATCGGCCAGGACAAGGACCTGACCAAGCGCCTGCTGCACGCGGCCGGCGTGCCCGTGCCGCTGGGCCGCCCTGTCGAGACCGTGGATGAAGCCTGGGCCGTGGCCCTGGAAGTGGGCCTGCCCGTGGTCGTGAAGCCCCAGGACGGCAACCAGGGCAAGGGCGTCACGGTGAACATCACCGAGCGCACTCAGCTCGAAGAGGCCTACCGCACGGCCGCCGAGTACGGCACCGTGATGGTCGAGCGCTTCCTGCCGGGCCACGACTTCCGCCTGCTCGTGGTGGGCGACCAGCTCGTGGCCGCCGCGCGCCGCGAGCCGCCCCAGGTGCTGGGCGACGGC
>JAYSFC010000104.1:0-13817 GCA_041913505.1 Acidovorax sp. | reverse complement strand
ACGTCGGCCCACGACAGGCGCGGGTCGAACTGCTCGTTGGTCCAGGCGGCCAGCGAGCTCATGTCCGACACGCCCTTCACATGCCCCACGAGGTTGCGGAAAGTGCGGCGCTTGGTGCCCGCCATGCCCAGGCACCACTGCGGCTTGGTCATCAGGTTGACGATGTTGGCCAGCGTGGGGCGCGGCGGCGCCGTGAGGCCGTTCTTGATGTCCTTGTGGCGCTGGCCGATCACCTGCAGATCGAGCGTGAGCACGAGGGCACTGCACTTGGCGTCCTTGGCGCGCTGGATCATGCGGGCCATGGCGTCGCGGTCGCGCATCATGTAGAGCTGGAACCAGAACGGGGCCGTGGTGTTCTCGGCGATGTCCTCGATGGAGCAGATGCTCATGGTCGAGAGCGTGAACGGAATGCCGAACTTCTCGGCCGCGCGCGCGGCGTGGATCTCGCCATCGGCATGCTGCATGCCCGTGAGGCCCACGGGCGCGATCGACACCGGCATGCTGGCCTGCTGGCCGACCATGGCGGTGGCGGTGGTGCGCCCTTCCATGTTCACGGCCACGCGCTGGCGCAGCTTGATGGGCTGGAAGTCGGACTCGTTGGCACGGTAGGTGCCCTCGGTCCACGAGCCCGAATCGGCATAGTCGTAGAACATGCGGGGCACGCGCCGCTCGGCGATCACGCGCAGGTCTTCAATACAGGTGATTTTGGACAGATCGGTCACCACAGGCTCCACGAAAAACAAGCCATTGATGGTAGCGCCGCCGCCCCGCGCCGGCGTGAAGGCTTTTGTGGGTGCGTTGAATTTTTTGCAGTCAGCGGCGGCCGGCCGCGCGCACGCCGGCGCCGCGCACTTCGAACGCCAGGCTGTCGAGCACGCGCCCGCGCGCATCGGTCAGCTCCAGCCGGTGCCGCCCGGGCCAGGGCAGCCAGGCCCAGCGCGCCCCCCGGGCGAGTTCGCGCCCGTCGATGCGCCAGCGCAGGTCGCCGCCGCCGCTGGCCTCGATTTGCAGGCGCTGGCGCTCGGGCGGAATGTCGGGGTCCAGCGCGATGATGGTGCCCGGCGTGGGCGCCACGATGCGCGCGGCGGCCTGCGCGCCGGTTTCAGAGGAATTTCTGCCCCGGGTCGGCATCTGGTGGCTTTCGGTTGCTTCTGAATCAATAGCAAAAAGCGGCTGCTGCGTGCCCGCCAGAAACCACTCACCGCGCGCGCTTTCGAGCGGAGCGCCCCGTGCCGCCTCCGTGCCAAAGCGCACCGGCGCCTGCACCACTCCCCCGGGCGGCCGCGGCGGGCGGCTCGGCTCGCGCGCGTGCAGATGGCCCATCACGGCGGCCCAGATGGGTGCGGCGCCGCTCGTGCCGCTCACGTCGTGCATGGGTGCGCCGCTCGCATTGCCCACCCATACGCCCACGGTGTAGCGCTGCGACCAGCCCACGGCCCAGTTGTCGCGCATGTCCTTGCTTGTGCCGGTCTTCACCGCGCTCCAGAAGCGCGTGGCGAGCACGCTGTCGGTGCCGAAGGTGCGCGCGCGGGCGTTGGGGTCGGAGAGGATTTCGCCCACGATGAAGGCCGCGCCCGCGTCGATGGCCTGCGTGAAGGCCGGGCGCGGCGTGGGCGCATAGGCCACGGGGCTGGCACGCCCACCATTGGCGAGCGCTCGGAAGGCGTTGGTGAGGTGCAGCAGCGGCACCTCGGGGCTGCCCAGCGCCAGGCTATAGCCGTAGTAGCCGCCGCTTTCGCGCAGCGGCAGGCCCAGGCGCCGCAGCTGCGTGAAGAACGCATCGGGCGACACCATCACGAGCGTGCGCACCGCCGGCACATTGAGCGAGGCCGCGAGCGCCGTGCGCACCGAGACCCAGCCCTTGAACTGCCGGTCGTAGTTCTGCGGGATATAGAGCCCTCCGGCCGTGGCGATCTGCGCGGGCGAGTCCTCGATGAGCGAGGCCGCCGTGAGCCGCCGCTCAGCGATGGCCTCGCCGTACAGGAAGGGTTTGAGCGTGGAGCCCGGCTGGCGCGGCGCGAGCACGCCGTCCACCTCGGCCGCCTGGCTCAGGGTGCCCGACGAGCCCACCCAGGCCAGCACCTCGCCCGTGGCGTTTTCGAGCACCAGCACGGCACCATCCTCCACGTTGCGCCCGCGCAGCTCACGCAGTTGCTGCGTGAGCGTTTCGAGCGCAATGCGCTGCAGCGGCGCGCGCAGCGTGGAGCGCAGCTGCGCGGGCACAGAGCCCTGCGCACGCCGCTGCGCGATGAGCTGGCGCGCGAAGTGTGGCGCCACGCCCTCGCTCGCGTCGTGGGCTCGGCGCTGCAGCGCGGCACTGGTGAACAAGTCGATCGCATCGCACCCGTCGGCCGTGGCATCGGGGGCGGGCCGGCGCATCTCGCGCAGCACGGCGCAAGCGCGCTGGGCCACGAGGGCCGGCTTCGCATTCGGCGCGCGCACGAGCGCGGCAGCCACGGCGGCCTCGCGCTCGTCCAGGCCGTGCGCGGCCTTGCCGAACAGCGTGCGCGCGAGCGCGTCGATGCCCACGACCTCGCCCCGGAAGGGCACGAGGTTGAGGTAGGCCTCCAGGATCTGGTCCTTGCGCCAGCGCCGCTCCAACACCTGGGCGGCCACGGTCTGACCGAGCTTCTGCGCCACGCTGCGCCCGCCCGGGCCCTGGCGCCAGTCCTCGTCGAGCAAGCCCGCCAGCTGCATGGTGAGGGTGCTCGCGCCGCGCGTGCGCTGGTTCCACAAATTGCCCCAGGCTGCGGCCGATACGGCGCGCCAGTCCACGCCGCCGTGCTCGTAGAAGCGCTTATCTTCGCTGCGCACCAGCGCCTCGCGCAGCGCGCTCGACACGTCGGCCAGCGGCACCCATTGGCCGCGCCGCACCGTGGCATCGGTGCGCACGCGCTGCAGCACCTCGCCCTCGCGCGAAAGGACCAGCGTGTCGGACGGGCGGAAGTCGCGCCGCACCTCGTCGAACGTGGGCAGGGCCAGCGCAGGCAAGGCTGCCCCGGCCAGCCAGGCGATGGCCAGCGCCCGGCGCATCACCGCCCGGCGCGCAGGCGCACCGCGTCGCACCAGCGCTGCGCCACCTGGGGCGAGGTGGCGCACACCGCTTCGTGGGTGCAGGTGGTGACGGCGCGCTCCAGCAGCTGGATGTCGGCCTCGTGCTGGCGCGCCACGTGCGGGTCCTCGAAAAAGATGGCGCGGTGGCAGCGCCGCTCCAGCACCAGGTCGGCGATCTGCGCGTCGCCGCCCAGCGGGCCGCTGTTGAAGCGCTGCACCCAGGGCGTGCCCGCAGGCCAGCCCCGGCTCCAGGCCAGCTCATTGAGCCGCTGTCCGGTCGTGCCCGTGGCCACGCGCTGGCCAAACCGCGACAGCACGTCGAAGTTGCGGTCCGCAAAATCAATCATCGTGGCCTTCATCGCGTCGTGCGCGATCAGGGCCACGGTCTGCGCGCCGTGGTCGTGGAAGCGGTCGGCATTGCGGTCGGGGGCCAGGCCCGCGTGGACGCGCTCCATCTCCACCCAGTCGCGCGCGCTGGCCACCGTGGAGAGGAAGGGCTTGCCGTGGATCACGCACTGCCGCTTGAGCGCAAGCGCCTCGGGGAAGATGGACGAAGGGTCCACCGGGTCGATGAGGTAGATGGCTCCGTCCAGCGTCCGGCCCTCGCCCGGCATGCCCACCACTTCCGCCACGAGCTTCATGAGGCCGCCCTCGCGCCCGTAGGGGTAGCGCACGAGCGGCTGGTAGCCCCGCAGCATGCCGGCGGCGGCGATGGCGTCGTGCGTGCGGCCCACGGCGTGCAGGCCAAGCCGCAGTTCACGGATGCCTGCCTCGCAGGCGCGCAGCAGCGCGAACAGCGCGGCGTCTTCGGTTTGGTGGTGCAGTCGATTGGCAGCAAGACCCATCAGCATGGCGTGGCGGTTTCCTTAAGGAACGACGGAAGGGACTGCCCTGGCTCGCCAGGGGCGTGCGCAAAGGCAGCCAGGGTGGGGCCCCAAGCATAGTCGCTGAACGGGTCCGGGCGGTGGCACCGCACAGGCGCGGCAGCCGACGGCTACAAGGACTTCGCCCCTTCGGGATTGATGCAACGCAAAACCACGTCACGATCAGGGCACCACACTGACCCCAGCTCTCAGCGTGTTCCATCATGAAAAAGTTCCCGGCCAATCCCGCCCATCCCGAGCGCAACTGCTGGGGCTGCGACCGCTACTGCGCCGCCGACGCCATGCTGTGCGGCAATGGCTCGGAGCGCAGCCAGCATCCGGCGGAGCTCTTCGGCCCCGACTGGTCCGACTGGCCCCCCCCCAGCGAGACCGCCCCCGAGCCTACACCCGCCCAGGCGCAGCCTGCCGCCTGACCTTCACACGCGCCGGTGCAGCCACATGTGGGCGGCGCGCTCGCCGGCCACGTACCGGGTGCACTCGTAGCCCAGGGCACGCAGGTCCAGCCCCTCCCAGAGCGACTCGCCGTGCCCTAGCAGCACGGGGCGGACGGCCACGTGCATCTCGTCCACCAGGCCCGCGCGCAGGTACTGCCGCACCGTGGAAACGCCCCCGCCCAGGCGCACGTCGCGCCCGCCCGCAGCGACCTTGGCCTCGGCCCAGGCGGTCCCGATGCCATCCGTGACGAAGTGAAATTCGGTCCCGCCCGCCATCTTCAGCGGTGGCCGCGGGTAGTGGGTGAGCACGAAGACGGGTGTATGGTAGGGTGGCTCTTCGCCCCACCAGCCCTTCCAGCCCTCGTCGGGCCAGGGGCCGCGGATGGGGCCGAACATGTTGCGCCCCAGGATCCAGGCGCCTACGCCCTCGAAGCCCTGTTCGGCCACGGTGTTGTCCACGCCGGTTTCGCCCTCGTCGCCAGCTTCGGCAGGGCCATGCATGCGGCGCCACACGCGGGTGTGGAAGAACCACTCCATGAGCTCGGGACCACGCACGCCCAGAGGGTTTTCCAGATCCTGGTGGGGCCCGGCGCCGAAGCCATCAAGGGAGATGGTGAAGCTCTGGACGCGAAGTTTCGACATGGCATGCCTCGCTGCGTTCGCCCCCTCTGTGCGCGGCACCAGCAGCCTTCACGCCCATCCGCCCGGAGTGAGGGGAGAAAGTGCTCCGGAAAGGGTCGCCGTTCGCGGCGCCGCGCCCAAGTTTCCGCCAATCCCGGCCAGGGCGCAACGCTGCCCGTGGTGCCGGCGCGGGCAACGTCAGCGCAGCCCCTCGACCGCGGTGCGCAGCGCGGCGCGCGCCAGCAGCCGTGTCGAATCGAGTGTGGGCAGCGCGCAATTGCCGTCGTGGATGATCAGCGGGATCTCGGTGCAGCCCAGCACCACGGCATCGCAGCCGCGCGCCCCGAGCCCCGCAATCACCTGCTGGAAATACGCCACCGTTGCCGGGCGGAAGTCTCCGCGCACCAGCTCGTCCATGATCCGGCGGCCGATCTCGTCGCGCTCGGCCTCCGTCGGGCGCACGCACTCCAGCCCGCGCGCCTGCAGCGCCTGCGGGTACACGTCGCTGGCCACGAGCCAGTGCGTACCCAGCAGCCCGATGCGCCGGTATCCGCGTGCCGCGGCCTCGTCGGCCACCACCTGCGCGATGTGCAGCCACGGCAGGGGCGATGCCGCCACCACCGGTGCGAAGGCCTGGTGGATGGTGTTATCCGGGCAGACCAGAAAGTCCGCCCCCGCGCGGGCCAGCTTGCGGGCCGAGGCCAGCATCAGCTCGGCCACGCCGGCCAGGTCGTTGCGGTCCAGGCAGTGCACGTAATCGGCCAGCGGCGCCGAATGCAGCGACACTTCGGGGTGCGCATGCGCGCCGAGCAGGGCCGCCCCTTCGGCGCAGATGGTGCGGTAGCAAAGCGCGGCCCCTTCGGCCGAGCAGGCAACGATTCCAATGTGCAGGGGTGGGGGCATGGTGCGGTCCATCGGGAGGTTGCTGGGGCGGCCGTCTTCAGTCCTCGGAAGGGTCGAGCACGAAAACCATGCCCAAGGCCCCTATGGAAACAGTGCGGCCATTGACCGTGGTGTACGAGGCGACGCCCAGCGGGTGGTAAACCGATGTGAACGCGGTGATCACGCCCACACCGAACATCCCCGCCAGAGGGCTGCGCTGCGCGATCACCTCGCGGATGCGCTGGCGGTGCTGCTCCGGCGACGGGTTCGACACGAAGGCCGCGGCGGTAACGGCGCAGGCAATGGCGGCAGAGATGAGAGCGGCTTTGGCCATGGGGTTTGCTCCTTAGCGCGCGGCCTGCACCCGGACCCGCGCGTTCGGCATCTCGCCGAACATCTCGGGCGCGTAAAGCGCCTCCACGCGGCTTGGCGGCAGCGCGAAGTCGCCCACGTTGTTCAGGCGTACCGTGTACTCCATCTTCACCGTGCCCTTGGGCAGGTACTCGTAGTAGCTGCGGAAGGACTCGAAGCTGCGCTCCTCGAACGCCGGCCAGCCCCAGCCCTCGCGCTTCTCGCCCTGGGTGGCGATCTCGGAGTCGCGCCCCAGGCCGCTGCCGAGGATGGTGGCGCCGCCAGGCACCGGGTCAGTGATGGCCACCCAGGTCATGTCGGCCGTGCTGGTCACCTCCAGCGTCACGCGCAGCACGTCGCCGCGCGTGTACTGGCCGGCGGGCAGGCCCTTGTTGGCCTGTTCCACGGGCGTGACGGTCTTTTTGATCGTGTAGCCCGCACTGAACGGCGCCTTGAGTTGGATGGCGGCCACCGACTGCAGCGTAAGCCAAGGCTTGCCGGTGCCCTGGTGCGCGACAGCCAGGCTCTCCTTGCCACCGGCCTTGCCCCAGGGAAGGAACATGGTGTTGTTCTTCAGGTTGCCCGGTGCGGCGGGTGCTCCGAACCAGGTCGTCTGGTGCAGGGCCCCCGTGGCGTCGCTGGCCTTCACGCGCTCCACCTTGGCCCAGTCCACGCCGGCTGTGTTGCCGCCCATGCTGGCGCGGGTGGTGCCCGCGACAGGCACGGCCTCGAACTTGGCGCTGAACTTCTCCAGCGCCAGCCCGCCCCAGAGGTTGGCCGTGGTGGTGTGCCAGGCCCCGCCCTGCTGGCGGCTGATGAAGCCGTTGGCCAGGCGCCCCATGTCGTCCTTCCAGGCGGGGTCGTCCATCACGGCGAGCATGAGGCGCGCGGTGTTCACGTCGCCGTTCTGCATGAGCCACCACCAGTAATCGTCCTGCTCGGTACTGAAAATCAGCTTGGTGCCCTGATAGGACAGACGGGCCTTGAGGATCTGCGTGGCCTCGGCCAGGCGCTTGTCGCGCTCGGGCACGTCGGGAACGCGCCGCAGGACATTGAGCCAGTCGATCACGCTGTGCGTGGGCCACTGGTTGGGCGCGATGGTGATGCTCGACACCATGCGCCCCGTGGCCTTGCCATAGCGCGACAACGCCTCGATGGCGGCGAGCTTGCGCATGTCGAGGTCCTTGCGCGGGCTCCAGAAGTCGCGCTGGATGCGGCCTTCCACGAACGCGATCAGGCCGCGCTCCATGGGCGCGCGCACCTCGTCGGGCAACGCGAAGGCGGGGTTCACGCTCGCGGCCTCGTGCGTCGCGGCCAGCAGATAGGCCGTGAGCGTGTCGCTGCCCCGGCTCGCACTGCCATCGCGCGGCGGGAAGTAGCTGGCCAGGCCATCGCTGTCGAGGTAGGTCGGCAACTGCGCCACCACGGTCTGCCAGAGCTTGCCGTCGCGCAGGCCCACGGCCTTGCTGGTCTTCTGCTCCAGGCAGATGAAGGGGTAGTTGACGAACCAGTCGCGCACGCCCGGCAAGCCCTCGGCCAGCTTCGGGGTCAGTGCCAGCTTGAGGCCGCCTCGGCCCGGCAAGGCATCGGCCGGCGGGTTCACGTCGAGGTTGAAGCTGCCATCGACCTGCACCAGCGTGGCCTGCTGCACCGTGAGTGGTACGGCGGGGATGATGCGCTGGGTGGCCTTGAGCGCGTCCTTGGCGCCCCCCACGGTGTCGCGCGCCTCGATCTCCCACAGGATGGCCTCGGCACGGGTCTGCGCGAGCTGCGCAGGGGCCGTCACCGTCCAGGCCACCTCGCGCGATTCGCCCGCGGGAATGTCCACGGTCTGCTTGCCCAGCGTGAGCAGCGTGGCACGCGGCGCCACTTCCACCTTCATCGCCGCCTTGGTGGTGTTGCGCAGCGTGAGCTGGGCGCGGAACTGGTCGTCCTCGCGCACCAGCGGCGGCAGGCCGCTGATGATCTGCAGGTCCTGCGTGGCGCGGATACTGGTGCTGCCGGTGCCGAACAGGCCCGTGGACGCATCGGCCACGGCCACGATCTTGAAGGTGGTCAAAGCGTCGTTCAGCGGTACGGTGACTTTGGCTTGGCCGTTCGCATCGAGCTTGATCGCGGGTTGCCAGAGCAGCAGCGTATCGAGCAGCTCGCGCGTCTGCGCACGGCCGCCGCCGCCGCCCGCGGGTACGGCCTTCTTGCCGTAGTGGCGCCGGCCGATGATTTCCATTTGCGCGGTGGAAGTCTGCACGCCCCAGGCACGGCGCTGCAACATGGCGCCCAGCAGGTCCCAGCTCTGGTTGGGCATCAATTCCAGCAGCGCCTGGTCCACGGCGGCCAGCGCCACCTCGGCTCCTGCGGCGGGCTTGCCGCCGGGCAGCCTGGCGGTGATGGTCACCTGCGCCTTGCCGCGCACGGGATAAGCCTCCTTGTCGGCGGTCACCTGCACGTCGATCTGGTGCGCCTTGGTGCCCACGCGAACCTCGGCCAGGCCCAGGCGGTAGGCGGGCTTGGACAGGTCCACCAGCGCCGTGGGCGCCACGTATTCCTTGCCTTCGTACCAGAAGGCCGTCCACCACTCGCGCGGGGCCTTGTAGCCCCAGGTGAAGAAGCTGTACCACGGCACTTCGCGCAAGCGGCCACGCAGCGCGAGCACGCTCACGTAGACGTTGGGCCCCCAGCCCTCCTCGATCTTGAGCTCCACCGTCGGGTCCTGCCCGTTGAGCTGCACCACGCGCGTGTCGATGATGCCCTCGCGCTCCACGGCCACCAGGGCGGTAGCGAAGCGGAACGGCATGCGCACCTGGAACTTGGCGGTCTCGCCCGGCTGGTAGCTCTTCTTCTCGGGCAGCAGATCGATGCGGTCGTGGTCTTCGCCGCCGAACCACAGCTCGCCCTGGCGCGTGACCCACACAGACGCGGCCGCCTGCGATTCGTTGCCGTCCTTGTCGCGCGCGGTGGCGACAAGCTCCACCTCGCCCGCCTCCTTGAGCTGGGTTTCACACAGCACCAAGCCCCGGCCATCGCTCTTGCCGGTGCACACCGTGCCCAGGTCCTTGGTCTCGGTCTTGTTGTCGTAGCTGTAGAAGCCGCCCACCATGCGCTTGCGCGTGGTGGTGGTGATGCGCGCCACGGCCTGCACGGCCACGGGCACATCGGCCAGCGCCTTGCCGTCCAGCCCCAGGGCCAAGGCCTGGAAGCGCACCTTCTGCGCGGCGGAGACCCAGCCCTCGGTCTTGATGCCCGCAACCACGGCGGCCGGCCACAGCGTCTGCGTGCTGCGCAGCGTCTGCACCTCGCCATTGGGGTCGGCGTAGGTGGCTTCGAGCAGCAGCTCCTGCGGCGCACGCGCGGCAGGCACGTTCTCCACCGTGACCTTGCCCGCGCCGTTGCGGTCGAGCGTGACGGGCAGCTTGTCGGCGATCACGCGGCTGTCCTGGCTGCCCGTGGCCTCCTCGTCGTCACTGTTCGCGTTGGAAGATGCGTCACGCTTACGCGGTGGGTTGAAGCTGAACGCATCGTAGTCGGGGTACTGCAGGTACTTGCCCCGCACCAGCGCCGATACGCGCACCGGCAGGTTGGCCGCACCGCCGCCCGAAACGTAGTTGATTTGCACGTCGGTGGGCACGGTGCGCACGTGCACCAGCGGCTTCTTATCGGTGGGCGCCACGCGGCCTTCGAGCACGGGCAGGCGGAATTCCTCAACGCGGAACATGCCCGAGCCAAAACTTTCGCCGCGGGCCGAGCGCAGTTCCACCTGGTACACGCCGAGCTTGGCCGCGGGCGGAATCTGGAACTGACTCTCGGCGCTGCGCCCGCCCGTGGCGGTAGTGCGCCAGGCCAGCGGCTGCGTGTACTGCTGGCCGCTGCCCAGGTGGGTGATGACGAGCTGTTCCGGGCTGCTCCCGGGCAGCGCGAAGCCCTTGCGGTTCTGGCTGCGCAGCACGTGCTTCATCGACACCGTCTCGCCCGCCCGCAGCAGCGTGCGGTCGAAGATGGTGTGGGCGATTTCGTCGGGGCGCGGCTCGCTGCTCGTGGGCACGTTGAAGCGCCAGGGCTCAATGCCGCGCTGCCAGTCGCTCCAGGTGAAGGCCATGTCCTGCGCCCCTTCGGAGGTGGCGCGCGCGCTCACGAAATAGGCCTGGCCGCCCTCGTCGCCACCGCAGCCCGGCGGCTCGGGCGAGAGGCCCTCGAAGCGGGCAACGCCTTGCGCGTCGGTCTTGGCCTGCGCAAGCTCCTTGCCACTGCAATCGGACACGCGCACGACTGCGCCCTCCACGGGCTTGCCCTTGTCGAGCGATGTCACCCAGGCCGCCGCATTTTCGCGGCCGAGCTTGAAGTGCACGCCCAGGTTGGTGACCAGGGCGGAGGTGCGCACGTACATCGTGCGGCCCGCGCCATGGCGCTCGTCGAGCAGCGAGGCGCCCAGGCGCTGCGAGGCGATCTCCACCACATGGAAGCCCACAGGCAGCGGAATGCCCACGACCTCGAACGGGCGCGGGTCGCCGCCCTTGTCCGCTGCAGCGGGCTTGGGCAGTTCCAGGGTCTTCACGCCGCCCTGGCCGGCAAGCAGCGACACCATGCGCGTCTGCACGTAATCTTGGTCTTTGTCGAGCACGCCGGGCAAGGGCCCCTTCACGTCGCGCTTGGCCTGCGCGCGGTCGATGGCGTAGTTGTCGTAGCGCTGCACCTTGCGGAACCACGCGATGATCTCGGCATCGGTGCGCGGCTGCAGCGTGCTGACCTGGCCATGCACCTCGCCTTGGGGCAGCGCCTTCGCCTCCTGCCCGGGCTGCAGGCCCTGGACACGCAGCGCGGCCTCGACGTTGCGCAGCGTCACTGGCAGCAACGCGGGCGGATGGTCGGACGGCGGCCCCTCGGCGAAGCGTTCGACGATGCCGAACGGCGCGGCCGCGAACTTGGCCAGCGGCGGCATGTCGCCCGTGGCGACGGACAGCGGGAAGCTGTCGGCATTGCGCAGCGTGCGGCCCGAGGCGTCCTTGAAATCCTTGGGCAGCGTGAGCTTGAAACGCGTCCGCGCCGTGAGCGGCGCGGCAAACTGCAGGCCCGTGACCACACTGTCGCCACCGGCCTCGCCCTCGATCTGCGGCCGCAGGGTCTCCTTGTCCGACTGCAGGCGGATGCCCTCGGCCAGCTTGCGTGGCACCGGCGCGTTGAACGACAGGCGCAGCGGGCGGATCGGCAGGCAGGCGGCCTGCGCGTTCTCGCGCTCGCACGAGAATTCGGCCGAGAACGGCTCGCGCACCTTGTAGTCGTAGCGTCGCTCCACGGTGTTGGGCACGCCGCTGGGCGTGGCCACGCCCTTGCCATAGACGAGCTGCACGCGCGACCCCGAGGTCAGCCGCCGGTTGCATGCGAGCGTGGCGAACTGCAGCGGTGCCGATGCCGCGCGCTTGTCGAGGCCCTGGGCCTTGAGCAGCTCGGTGCGCTGCGCGCCCTCGATGAGGCGCACCGGCACGCGCTCGCCCACACCCTCGGCCGCGCACCAGACGTTGGCCAGCACGCTGGCCGTCGTGGCGGGGCCATTGAGCTGCAGCACGAAGAACTGCTCTTCGTCGATGAACTGGTAAGTGCCCGGCAGAAGGTTCTGCACGAACGGCCCGCCACTATTGAATTGATAGCTTAGAGTGCCCGACAGTTGAGCACCCGAGGCCGATTTGAAGCCCGCAGCAGCCCGCGCCGTGCAGCGCACGCCGGGCGGCAGGTCGGCGCGAAAATCGAACACCCACTCGCGCTCGCTGGTCCAGCGGCCCTGGCCCTGGCTGGCTTCGGCGTCGCTGCAGCTCACGGTAAAGGGGGCCGGCGCCTTGGGGTCGCCGAAGTTGATGGCTGCACCGTCGAACTTGGCCACCACCTGGCGCACGCGCGCCACCTCGCCCTGCGGCGAGAAGCTGGTGATGGTGAGTGCCTGGGCCGCCGCCGCCGCCAGCCAGAGGCCGGCGCCGAGGATCCATTGTTGTTGCTGGAAGGTTGTCACGCCTCGCCTCCGTTGAACCGGCAAGCGTAACAAATCCCCATGGCGAAGCGCCACGCCGTTGCAAGCACTTACGCCCTCGGTGGGGCGCAAACCACACCCCGCGCCGGAGGTGCGTTTACTGGGGCTGGAAACCGCTGGTCTGGATGATCCGGCTCCAGACCTGGGTGTAGGCATGCTCGCGCGCGGCAAGCTGCGCCGGCGTCATGTAGCCCACCGAGAGGCCCATGGCCGTGAGCTGGTCGCGCACCTCGGGCTGCGCAACCACCTTGGCAACGGCCGCGGAGAAGGCGTCGATGGCTTTCCGCGGCGTGCCCTTGGGCGCGTAGAAGCCGTAGAAGGGCATGTCCTCGAAGCCCTTGAGGCCCAACTCGGCGAACGTGGGCACGTCGGGCAGCGCGGCCTGGCGCTTGCCGCCCAGCACGGCCACCACGCGGATCTTGCCGGCGCGGTGGTTCTCGATGAAGTCCTGCACCGAGCCCACGCCCGCGGGGATCTGGTTGCCCATCATGTCGGCCAGCAGGGGCGCGGCGCCCCGGTAGGGAGCCGAAACCAGGTCGACCTTGTAGCGCTCGCCCAGCAGCTTGACGAGAAACTCGGGCGTGGACGCGGGCGCTGGTATGCCCACCGCGCCCTTGCCGCCGCTCTGGGCCTTGAGCCAGCCCACGTACTCGGTGAACGACTGCGCGGGTGTGCCGCCCGACACCGCGAACGCGTTGACGAAGCTCGCGATGCCCGCCACGGGCACGAAGTCCTGGTCGGGCGCATAGCCCGGGTTCTTCACCACCAGGGGCAGGATGGAGATGGTGTGGTCGTGCGTGAGGAACAGCGTGGTGCCGTCGGGCGCGGCGGTCTTGAGCACCTGCGCCGCGATCTGCCCGCCCGCGCCGGGGCGGTTCTCCACCACCACGGGAGCGCCGAGCTGGTCCTTGAGCTTGTCGGACAGCAGCCGCGCAATCGCGTCCGTGCCGCCGCCCGCCGGAAAGCCCACGAGGATGCGGATGGGCTTGGCCTGCTGTGCCCAGGCCGGAGCGGCCAGGGCGGCACCCAGGCACAGGGCGCAAGTGAGAAGGCGGCGGCGCGAGGCGGTCATGGTGCGAAGACTCCGGTCGTTGAAGAGGGCTTCAGGCCAGGCGTGCGCGGTGGCGCGCGAGTTGCATGCGCACCTGGGCGGGCGCCGTGCCGCCGAGCGTGTTGCGCGCGCCCAGCGAGCCGCGCAGGCTCAGGGCCTCGTACACGTCCTTCTCGATGCTGGCGTGGAAGCCCTGCAGCACGGTGAGCGGCAGCTCGGAGAGATCACAGTTGTGCGCGGTGGCCGCCTTCACGGCATGGGCCACGGTCTCGTGCGCGTCGCGGAAAGGCAGGCCTTTCTTGACGAGGTAGTCGGCCAGGTCGGTGGCGGTGGCATAACCCTTGAGCGCCGCCTGCTCCATGGCCTGGGCGTTGACGGTGATGCCGCCCTCCTTCGCACCGGTGGCGGGGTTGGTCTGGCCTCCCACCATCTCGGCGAAGATGCGCAGCGTGTCCTTCAAGGTGTCCACGGTGTCGAACAGGGGTTCCTTGTCTTCCTGGTTGTCCTTGTTGTAGGCCAGGGGCTGG
>JAYSFC010000103.1:0-13993 GCA_041913505.1 Acidovorax sp. | reverse complement strand
GAGCGAGAACGCCGGGTCCGCCGTGTCGAGGTGGGCCGTGGGCGGCAGGCGCCGCTGTGTCAGCGCCCGCAGCGTGGCCACGAGTTCCACCGCGCCGCCGCCGCCCAGCAGGTGGCCGTGGATGGCCTTGGTGGAGCTGATGGGTGCGCCGTCGCCAAAAACCTCTCCCACCGATTGCGCCTCGGCCAGGTCGCCCGCGAGCGTGGCCGTGCCGTGGGCGTTGATGTAGCCGATGTCGGCGGGCACGAGCCCCGCATCGCGCAGCGCGCCGCGCAGCGCGCGTACCTGGCCTGGCGCGTGCGGGTTGGTGATGTGCATGCCGTCGCAGTTGGTGGCATAGCCAGCGAGGAACAGGGGCGCGTGCGCTCCCCGTGCGCGGGCGTGGGCCTCGGTTTCGAGCACCAGCGCCGCGGCGCCTTCGCCAAGCGCGAAGCCTGCGCGGTCGGCCGAGAACGGGCGGCAGGCACGCGGTGCGTCGGCCTCGGCACGCACCGGGGCCAGCACGCGCATGGCGTCCCAGCCCGTCATCACGCCGGGCACGAGCATGGCCTCGTGGCCGCCCGCGATAGCCACATCGATCCAGCCCGCGCGCAGCGCGCGAAGCGCCTCGCCGATGGCCACGGCCGAAGAAGCGCAGGCGCAGGCGTAGGTGAGCGCGGCGCCGCGTGCGCCGAAGCGCAGCGCGAGTTCGGCGGCGGCCGCGTTGGGCATGATCGTGGGCACGCTGGTGGGGCGCATGCGGCGCTGCTCGGCGTAGAGCGCGCGGCAGGTGGCTTCGAAGGTGCTGGCGCCGGCCATGCCGCTGCCCCAGAACACGCCGATGCGCTCGGGGTCGGCTTCGAGCGCGGCGGCCTGCACGGCCGACTCGGCCGCCACGAGCGCCATGGCCGTGCCGCGGTCCATGGGCAGACGCGAAGGCGCGCGCTGCGCGGCCTCGTCGAACGTGCAGGTCGCAGCGGCAATCTGGATGCTGGGTTGGCCCGGCACGGCCACGGTGTGGGCCCGCACGGCCGAGCGGGCGCCGAACAGGTGGTCGTCGAAATCCGCGATGCCCTGGCCCAGTGGCGTGATGAAGCCGTAGCCCGTCACGCGCACGGCGGCATTCACTGGCCAGCCCCTGGGGCGGCGGCCTTCGCGGCGATCTGTCCCTCGATCACATCGCAGATGTGCGCGAGCGTGATGCCGCTCTGGCGCGGGTCGAGCAGTTCCTCGGGGATGCGCAGGCTGTAGGCGTCCTCGGCGTTGAAGATGAAATCCATGAGCGAAAGCGAGTCGAGGCCGAGTTCCTCGAGCGTGACGTCGGGCCGCAGCTTCTCGGGTTCGAGGTGGAATTTCTGCTCCAGCAGGCCCGTCAGGGTGGTATAGATGTCATTGTTCATGTTCAGGCCCCTTGGGGGTCGGTGGCGGGCCGCGCCGTGGCGGCGGGGGCCACGAAGGCTGCCGTCTCGCGTGCGACCTGCAGGCGGTCGTTGTCGATCGACACCATGTGGTAGCTGTTGTCGACGATGAGCGTGCGCAGGCGGTGTGTGCCCAGGCCGCGCTCGAGCAGCCCGAGGTTGGCGATACTGGCCACTTCGTCCTCGCGCGCGTGGATCGCCAGCACGCGGCGGCAGGCCACCTGGGAGAGACGGCCGCGCACGTAGCGCAGCAGGCGGTCGTGTTCGCGCAGGTGGCCGATGCCGAGCACAGCCGCGCCTGCGCGCGAGACGCGGCGCTGGTGCAGCTCGCGCTCGATCCAGGCGCGCACGCGTTCGTTCTTCACACCGTAAGGCGGCTTTTCGCGGTAGCTCCACCAGCGGCCCAGCGGCGTGTACAGCGCCAGCGGCAGCAGCCACTGCGTGCGTGGAATGGCCCAGCCGTCGAAGCGCAGCGTGGTGGACAGCAGCACCAGCGCGTCCAGCCGCGCGCCGCACTGGATGGCCGCGCCCAGCGCGAGCGAGGCGCCGGCTGAAATGCCCACGATGGCCACGCGCGCATGGTCGTGGCGCAATGCGTCGACCTGGGTTTCTATGGCCGTGATCCACTCGCGCCAGGGGCGTGCCCGCTGCACGGGGGCGTCGGGGTCGAACGAGTAGCCCGGGATGCGCGGCGCCACCACGGTGCAGCCGGCCGAGCGCAGCGCCTGCTGCACGGGGAGCAGTTCGTCGGGTGTGCTGCACAGGCCGTGCAGCAGCAGCACGGCGGTGCGTCCTGTCATGCCGTGACCCCGGGCGCGGTAGCGTCGGGTGCCGGCTTGCGCGGAGCGAACCATGCCACGTACAAAGCCGGCAGCACCACAAGCGTGAGCAGCGTGGCCGTGACGAGGCCGCCGATCACCACGATGGCCAGGGGGCGCTGCGTTTCGGCACCGATCTCGTGTGAGAGCGCCATCGGCAGCAGGCCCAGCATGGCCAGCAACGCCGTCATGAGCACGGTGCGCAGGCGCTGCATGGAGCCCTGGCGCACGGCCTCGACCACGCTGAGGCCATCGGCCTGCAGCTGCTGGTAGACCGAGAGCATCACCACGCCGTTGAGCACAGCCTGGCCCGACAGCGCGATGAAGCCGATGGCCGCCGACACCGACAGCGGAATGCCCAGCACCCACAGCGCGATGAAGCCGCCGATGAGCGCCAGGGGCACGTTGATGAGGATCAGCGAGGCCGTCTTGAACGACTTGAAGGCGTCGAACAGCAGCACGAAGATCAGCAGCAGCGAGATCGGCACCACCACCGACAGGCGCTTCATGGCGCGTTCCTGGTTCTCGAATTCACCCGACCAGTTGAGCTGGTAGGTGTCGGGGATCTTCACGTTCTGCGCCACGCGCGCCTTCATGTCGGCCACCACCGAGCCCATGTCGCGCCCGGCGATGAAGATGCCGATGGCGGTGGTGCGGCGCCCGGCTTCGCGCGCGATGTTCATGGCGCCCGTGCCCTCGCGGATGTCGGCCACGGCCGACAGTGGCACGTAGCCGCCGTCGGGGGTGGCGATGGGCGTGCGCGGCAGGTTGGCGATCACGCGCTCGTCCTTGGGCAGGCGCACGGCCACGGCGAACTTGCGCTCGCCCTCCCAGAGGCTGGTGGCGGCCTTGCCCGCGAGCGCGGCCTCGATCACGTCCTGAACGTCGCCCACGTTGAGGCCGTAGCGCGCGGCACGATCGCGGTCGATGTGGATCAGCAGCTGCGGCACCTGGCCGTCGCGGTCGATCTCGGCGCGGGCCACGCCCTGCACCTGCTTGACCTCGCGCGCAATGGCATCGGTGATGCGCTTCATCTCCACGAGGTCGTCGCCCGCGAGCTTGATCACGATCTGGCCCTTGATCTGCGAGATCGATTCGAGCACGTTGTCGCGGATGGGCTGAGAGAACGCGGGATCGATGCCGGGGATGGCCGAGAGCACGTGGTTCATTTCCTCGGTGATCTTCTCGCGCGTCATGCCGGGGCGCCATTGGTCCTCGGGCTTTACGTCCACGAAGATCTCGGCCATGGAGATGGTCTTGGGGTCGGTGCCGTCCTCGGGCTGGCCGGCCTTGGACACCGTGGTGTTGACCTCGGGCACGGTGAGCAGGGCCTTGCGCGCCATGCGCAGGATGCGCGTGGCCTCCTCGCTCGACACCGTGGGCGAGAGCGCGAAGTTGACCCAGGTGGTGCCCTCGTTGAGCTCCGGCAGGAACTCCGAGCCCAGGCGCGAGGCCACCACGCCCGTGACGCCGAAGGCCGCCAGCGCGATCACGGCGACCTTGCGCCGGTGCGCGAGCGCCCAGTCCAGCACAGGCGCGTAGAGGCTCTTGGCCGTGCGCACCACGCGGTTGTCGCCGTGCGGCAGGCGCCGCTTGAGCATCCAGTAGGCCAGCAGCGGCACCAGCGTGAGCGAGAAGATCAGCGAGCCCACGAGCGCCATGGTCACCGACAGCGCCATGGGCTGGAAGATGCGCCCTTCATGGCGCTGCAGCGCGAAGATGGGGATGTGCGCCGCGATGATGATGAGCATCGAGAACAGCGTGGGGCGGCCCACCTCGTTGGCGGCCTCGATGATGGTCTCGCGCCGGTCGCGCTCGTCCATGTCCTCGCCGCGCTCGGACAGGCGGTGCATGATGTTCTCGACCACGATCACGGCACCGTCCACGATGATGCCGAAGTCCATGGCGCCCAGGCTCAGCAGGTTGGCTGGCACGCCCATCACCTTCAGGCCCATGAAGGTGGCCAGCAGCGACAACGGAATCACCACTACCACGGCCAGGCTGGCGCGCAGGTTGGACAGGAAGATGTAGAGCACCAGCGAAACCAGCAGCGCGCCCTCCACGAGGTTGCGGAACACCGTGGTCAGCGTCTTGTCCATGAGCCAGGTGCGGTCGTAGAACGGCACGATCTGCACGCCCGGCGGCAGGCCCCGTGCGTTGAGCTGGGCGATCTTGTCCTTCACGCCCTTGAGCACCACGCTCGGGTTCTCGCCCTTGCGCATGATGACGATGCCGGTGACGACGTCGTCGTCCAGGTCCTGGCCCACCACGCCCAGGCGCGGCACGGCGCCGGTCCTGACTTCGGCGATGTCGCGGATCAGGATGGGCGTGCCGCCGCGCGCGGCCACGACGATGCGGCCGATGTCGTCGGCCGATTGCAGCAGGCCGATGCCGCGGATGGTGTACTGCTGCGCACCCTGGGCCACGTAGCTGCCGCCCGCGTTGGCGTTGCCGCGCCCTAGCGCGTCCAGCAGGTTCTGGAACGTGACCTTGTAGGCGCGCAGCTTGTCCAGGTCGGGCTGCACCTCGTATTGTTTGATGGCGCCGCCCATGGCCACCACGTCGGCCACGCCGGGCACCTGGCGCAGCGCGCGCTCCACGGTCCAGTCCTCGATGGTGCGGATATCGGTGGTGGAGATGCCGTCGCCCCTGAGGCGATAGCGCATGATTTCGCCCACGGGCGTGGCGTTGGGCGCGATCTCGGCCTGCACGCCGGGCGGCAGGTCCACGCTGGACAGGCGCTCGGCGACCTGCTGGCGCACGATGTTGACGTTGGCCGCGTCGTCGTAGGTGACCACGCTGAACGAGAGGCCGAACTGCGTGTGCGAGAACACGCGGATGGAGTTGGGCAGGCCCGCCAGCGCCACCTCGATGGGCAGCGTGACCTGTTTTTCCACTTCCTCGGGTGCGCGGCCGGGGTAGAGCGCGATCACCGTGACCTGGGTGTCGGTCACGTCGGGGAAGGCCTCCACCGACAGGCTCTTGAAGGCGAAGAAGCCGGCCCCCGCGAACAGCAGCGTGCCCAGGACGATGAACAGCGGCTGGTACAGGGCGTATTGGATCAGGCGCTTCATTGCGGCGCGTCCTTCTTCGCGACGGCGTCTTCCGCGATCATCTGGAACTGCCGTGCCAGCAGCAGCACGTTCTGCGTGACGACCTTGTCGCCGGCGGCAAGGCCCGTGGTGACGATCACCTCGCGCGGGCCCTCATGGCCCAGCGTGACGGTACGCGGCTCGAACACGCCGGCTTCGTGCTGCACGTACACGGTGTGCACGGTGCCCGTGAGCGTCACGGCCTGGGCGGGCACGACGACGCCGCTGCTGCGGTTCTCGTTCACGCGCGCGGTGGCCAGCATCTCGGCCTTGAGGCGGCGGTCGGCGTTGGGCACGAGGCCGCGCACCTTGAGCGTGCGGGTGTTGGGGTCGATCGCGTCGGCCGTGGCCATCACGCGGCCCGTGAAGTTCTCGCCGGGGTAGGCGGGCACCTGCAGCGTGAAGGCGTCGCCGGGGCGCAGCGAGGCAAGGTCGGCTTCGCGCGCATCGATCTGCACCCACAGCGACGAGGGATCGGTCACCACGAACAGGGCGGGCGTGCCGGGGCCGGACTGGTCGGGCCGCAACTCCTGGCCGGGGTTGAGATTGCGCTCCACCACCACGCCGCCGATGCCGGCCGTGATCGCGAGCTGCTGGTTCACGGCCGCGTTGCCGCCATAGAGGCTGGTGCGCGCGGCAGCGCGCGCGGATTCTGCGCGGGTGCGCGCGGCGTCGGCCTCGGCCTGCTCGAGGTCCTTGCGTGCCACGATGCCGGCTTCGAACAGTTCGCGCTGGCGCGCGAGGGCCTGCTGGGCAAGCACCTGGTCGGCATGGGCCTTGGCGGTGTCGGCCTGGGCCTGGCCGAAATCGGGCGACGCGAGCAGCGCGAGCGGCGCACCGGTCTTCACGGTCTGGCCCAGGTCCGCGCGGATGGCCGCCACGCGGCCTGCGAAGGGTGGGTACACGCGCTGGGTGCGTTCCTCGTTCCAGACCAGCCGCGCGGGCAGGTCCACGACGAGTTCCTTGGCGGGCCGCGCTTCGGACACCGTGAGCAGCGCGAGCTGCGGGTGGCCGGCGGGAAAGCGCAGCTGGCCCGATTGCACGATGGGGGGCGCGGCCTCGGCCTGCGTGGCGGGCGCGGGGGCTTTGCCGCAGCCCTGCAGCGCGGCAGCGGCGCACAGGGTGAGGGCCAGCAAGCCGCGGGAGAGCGGGGAGGTCGCGGCGATGGGACGCGAAAAGGTGGAATGCACCATGGTGAGCTTCGGAAAACGGAGGTGTTCGGTTCAGGGCGCGGACAGCAGCACCTGGGGTTGCGTGCGCAGCAGCCAGTTGCCCTGGGCCTTGGCATAGTCGAGCCGGGCGGCCAGGGCGTCGAGCGTGGTGGCGCGCAGCGTGCGGCGGGCGTCGAGCAGATCGGTGAGCGCGATGGCGCCCTTGGTGTACGCGAGCTCGGCGCTTTGGGCGACCTGGCGCGCGCGTGGCAGGATGCCGCCCTCGTAGCCGGCGGCGCGCTGCGCGGCGTTGGTGGCGGCCTGCTGCAGTGACTGCAGGTCCAGCAGCGCGAGGCGCCGGGTTTTTTCGAGCGCTTCCTGGGCCAGGTTCAGCTCGGCCTGGGCGCGGCCGATCTCGCCATCGAAGCGGTAGCCCCACTGCAGCGGGATCTGCGCGCGCAGCTCGAGCAGCCGTGTCGAGGTGCCGGGAAAGTGGTCGTACGACGCGCCGATGGTCACGTCGGCCTTGCGCAGCGCCTGGGCGTTGTCGAGCGCGGCCTGCGCCGCCTGCACCCGGGCGAGCGCAGCGCGCACGTCGGCCCGCGATTCGGCCCAGGCGGCCAGGTCGGCGCCGGGTGCGGGGCCCGCGGTCTGGGCGGGCCAATCGGCTGGCGAGGCCTCCAGGGCCGGTGCGCGCGCGGTGAACTGGGCCAGCGTGATCGCAGCCTGTTCGCGCGCGAGCTCGGCAGACTGGGTGTCGATGCGCGCGCGCTCGGCTTCGATGTGCGTGCGCGCGGCATCCTGCTCGGCGAGGTCGCCGGCTTTCACGCGCCGTGCGGCAAGGCGGTCAAGCTCGGCCATGCCGCGCGCGATCTCGCGTGTTTCCTGCAGGCGCTCCTGCGCCGCCAGCAGATCGTAGTAGGCGGAGAGCGCGGCCTGCAGTTGCTGGATCTGAACGTCTTCGACATCCGCCTGCGCGGCCTGGGCGGCGGCCTGGGCTGCCTGCGTGCGCAGCGCGCGCTTGTTGCCGCGCTCCCAAGTCCAGTCGATACCGATGGATTTGTCGATGCGCTTGCGCGTGATGAGGTTGCCGCCGCCGATGCCGTTTTGCAGGTCAATGGAGGCGGCCTTGGTGCTCAGCACGGGCGCGGGCGCATGGTCGGCGCTCAGGATGTCGGCGCGCGCGGCGGACAGGGCGTGGCGGGCCAACGCCACGTCGCTGTTGTCGCGCGCGGCCGTGAGCGCTTGGTTGAGGGTCAGGCGGGCCGCGGAGGGCGGCGGCGTGGTTTGGGTCCAGCCCGCAAGCGCGCAGCTTGCCAGGGCGGAGAAGAGGAACAACTGTCGTATGCTCATAGCGGTAAGGTAACCAGCGTTTATGACGGGGGTTGCCTGACCACCGCCTGACCTCAACCCTTGGTGAATCTACGTATCCGGCGGATGAATTTGTGCATCCATTTGTTAATCAGCCCCCATGCGAATCCTGGTCGTTGAAGACGACGCCGTGCTGCGCGGTGTGATGCAGCGCAGCCTGACCGATGCCGGCCACCGCGTGGATGTGGCGGCGAGCGTGGCCGAAGCCCACCATTTCTGGTGCGTGCAGCCGTTCGATGCAGTGCTGCTGGACCTGAACCTGCCGCAGGATGCGGGCGAGGGCAGCCCGATCGGCAGCGGCCTCACGGTGCTGCGCGCCGCGCGCGCGCGAGGCGACCGCACGCCGGTGATGGTGCTCACGGCGCGCGACCGCACCCAGGAACGCATTGCCGGGCTGGACGCCGGCGCCGATGACTACCTGGGCAAGCCCTTTGACCTGGCCGAGGTGGAGGCGCGCCTGCGCGCCCTGGTGCGGCGCGCCCAGGGCACGGAAGACCGCACGGCCGCCGGGGCCCTGGTGCTGGACCGGCGCGTGCGCCGCTTCACGCTGCACGGCGCGCCGCTGGAGCTGCCCGCGCGCGAGTTCGAGGTGCTGTGGGAGCTCATGACCCCGCCGGGCCGCGTGGTGAGCAAGCGCACGCTGTCGCAAAAGCTCTCGGATTTCGACGAATCGCTGGGCGACAACGCGCTGGAGGCCTTCATCTCGCGCCTGCGCAAGAAGCTCTCCGACAGCGGTGCGGGCATTCGCACGCTGCGCGGGCTGGGCTACATGCTCGAGGCCCAGCCCCAGGACGCCGCCCCCGCGCCATGACCGCGCCGATGCCGGCCTGGGCGCCGTCCGCCCCACCGCCCTCGCTGCATTCGCGGCTGCTGCGCCACGTGCTGCTGCCGCTGGCGCTGATCTGGCTGCTGGGCACCGTGGCCTCGGCCCTGATGGCCAATACTTTCACGCAGCGCGCGTTCGACCGCTCGCTCCTCGACGATGCCTATGCCATCGCGGCCAACGTACGCGAGGGCCGCGAGGGGCTGGAGCTTTCGCTCAATTCGCGCGAGGTCAAGGCCGTGCTGTTCGATCAGGTGGAGACCGTGTATTTCGCCGTGCTGCGCGAGGATGGCTCGCTGGTCGCGGGCAACGCGATCCCGCCCGTGCCCGCGCTGCATGAGGACGAGGTGTACCGCTTCTCGGACATCCAGTTCCATGGCCGCGCGCTGCGCGCCGTGCGGCTGCAGCTCACCACGCCGGGGCCGTTCGAGGTCATCACCGCGCAGACCGTGCACAGCCGCAGCATCATCCTGCGCGGCGCACTGGCGTACTCGCTCATTTCGCAGGTGCTGCTGCTCGTGGTGCTCGCGCTGTGGCTGCGCCGCGCGATCCAGCGGGAGTTGCAGCCCCTGGCGCAGTTCCAGCGCGCGCTGGACCGGCGCGACGCGCGCGATCTCACGCCCATGCCCGTCGAGGCCTCCACGCGAGACCTGCAGCGCCTGGGCGGGGCCGTGAACGATCTGCTGGAGCGCGTGGCGCAGGGCGTGCAGGCGCAGCACGAGTTCGCGGGCAACGTGGCGCACGAGCTGCGCACGCCGCTGGCGGGCATCCGTGCACTCGCCAGCTACGGCCTGGCGCAGAAGGATCCGGCCGTGTGGCGCGAGCAGCTTGCGGGCATCGTGCAGAGCGAGGCCCGTGCGAGCCACCTCGTGGACCAATTGCTCGCGCTCGCGCTGGCCGACGAGGCGCGCGGCGCCATGCCGCTGCAGGCGGTGGCGTTGGACCAGCTCGTGCACGACACCGTGCTGCGCTTTTTGCCGCGCGCCGACGCTGCGGGCGTGGACCTGGGCGCGCTGGGGCTTGAACAGTCCGTGGTGGTGCAGGGCCAGCCGCTGCTTTTCGAGGGCGTGCTCGGCAACCTCATCGACAACGCGCTGCGCTACGGCGCGCCCGCCGCGGGCCAGACGCCGCGCGTGACGGTGGCGCTGGCACGCGAGGGGCAGGGGCCCGACGCGTGCGTGGTGCTCTCGGTGGTGGACAACGGCCCCGGCATTCCCGCGCCACAGCGCCAGCAACTGCAGCAGCGCTGGGTGCAGGGGCGCGAGGGCGAGCGCCTGGGGCAGGGCGCGGGCCTGGGCCTGGGCATCGTGGCGCGCTACGCCGAGCTGCTGGGCGCGCGCCTGGAGCTCGGCCCCGGCCCGGACGGCCAGGGCCTGAGCGCGCGGCTGGTGCTGCCTGCGCAGTAGGTGCTGCTATTTTTATAGCAACAAAGGGCCGCAGCACAAGCACTGTGACCCAAAAATACCTCAAACCTGGGCTGGGTAGTCGGTGTAGCCCTTGGCGCCGCCGCCGTAGAAGGTGCTCTGGTCCCAGGGGTTGAGCGGCGCGTCGTCGCGCAGGCGTGCCACGAGGTCGGGGTTGGAGATGAAGGCCTTGCCGAAGGCCACCATGTCGGCGCGGCCGTCGGCCACCACCTCGGTGGCGAGCGCGCGGTCGTAGCCGTTGTTCACGATCCAGGCGCCACGACCGCCGGCGTTGCGGTAGGCGGCCTTGAACGCCGCGTAGTCGAAGGGCCGCTCGGGCAGTTCGCGCGGGCCGCCCGTGGCGCCCTCGATCACGTGGATGAAGGCCAGGCCCAGCGGCGCGAGCTGGCGCGCCACGTATTCGAACAGCGGCTGCGGGTCGGCGTCCACGATGTCGTTGGCCGGGGTGACGGGCGAGAGGCGGATGCCCACGCGGCCCGCGCCCACGGCGTCGACCACGGCGCGCGTGGCTTCGAGCAGCAGGCGGGCACGGTTTTCAATGCTGCCGCCGTAATCGTCCGTGCGCTGGTTGGCGCCGGTCTTGAGGAACTGGTCGAGGAGGTAGCCGTTGGCTCCGTGGATCTCCACGCCGTCAAAGCCGGCCGTCTGCACGGCGTTGCGCGCGGCCGCGGCGTAGGCGTGCACGATGCCAGGCAGCTCTTCGGCGCTCAGCGCGCGCGGGGCCGAGGTGGGCACGAAGCGGCCCGCGCCCGTGGCACGGTCGATGAGGTAGGTCTTGCTCTGGGCCTGGATGGCCGAGGGCGCCACGGGGGCGCCGCCGTCCGGCTGCAGCTCGTTGTGCGAGATGCGGCCCACGTGCCAGAGCTGGGTGACGATCTTGCCGCCCGCCGCATGCACGGCGTCGGTGACGCGCTTCCAGCCGTCGAGCTGCTCGGTGCCGTACAGGCCGGGCACGTCGGCATAGCCCTGGCCCTGGTGGCTGATGGCCGTGGCTTCGGTGATGAGCAGGCCCGCGCTGGCGCGCTGCGCGTAGTAGGTGACGGTGAGTTCGCCGGGCACCGCATTGGGCGAGCGGTTGCGCGTGAGCGGTGCCATGGCGATGCGGTTGGCCAGATGCAGGTCACCGACCTGGATGGGATCGAACAAAGAGGGCATGCGAGGCTTTCTCGAAGAATGTGGCACGGGGCCACGGAAGCCTCCAAGGTAACGCCAATGCGGATTTGCTGCAGTGCACCCACGTCAACAAAGACGCGGGTTCTGTGCTAGGCGCCCCGCGCTGCAGCAGGGCGCCGGGGGGGGCTTACTTGAGCAGCCCTTCCGCCTGCATGGCGGCCTTCACGGCGGGGCGGGCGGCCACGCGCTCGCGGTAGGCGTTGAGGTGGGCGTAGGGCGCGAGGTCTACGCCGACGACGGGGCTCCAGTTCGTCACGGTGAACAGGTAGCCGTCGGCCACGGTGAACTGCTCGCCCATCAGATAGGGCTTGCCGGCGAGCTGCTCGTTTACCCAGGCCAGGCGTTCGGCCAGCCGGTTGCGGGCGATGGTCTTGTATTCCTCGGGCGTGGCCGGGTTGAACAGCGGGCTGAAGCCCTTGTGCAGCTCGGTGCCGATGAAGGTGAGCCATTCCTGCAGGCGGTAGCGTGCCAGCGTGCCGTTTTGCGGGGCAAGCTGCTTGGCGGGCACCTGGTCGGCGATGTACTGCACGATGGCGGGGCCTTCGCGCAGGCGCGTGCCGTCGTCGAGTTCGAGCATGGGCACGTAACCCAGCGGGTTGATGCCGTAGTAGTCGGTGCCGTCTTGCAGCTTGTGGCTCTTGGTGCTGGCCAGCACGGGAGTGAAGGCCAGGCCTGCCTCGAGCAGGGCGATGTGGGGGGACAGCGAGCAGGCGCCGGGCGAGTAGTACAGCTTCATGGAGGGAGTTTCCGGAGTTGTCGAAGCCTTCGATGCTATGCGTTGCGCGCTTTTCTTGCAGGCGCGCGGCTGTTGGCCGGGCGCCCCGCGTCCTGCCTCAGGGCCGTGTCAGCTGTTCGAGCCGCTGGAGGGTCTGCTCGGCCTGCGCGCGCGAAGTGCCGCACATATCGGGGGAGGGCCGCAGCCCCGCGCAGACGGCCGGGCGCCCGGGGTGGCCGAATATGCGGCAGCGCATCTGGGCATCGAGCTGCACGCAGGGCACACCCGCCGGCTTGCCCTGGGGCATGCCGGGAATAGGGGACGAAATGGATGGCGCCGTGCAGCAGGCGCCGCAGCCGGGGCGGCAGTCCATGGCAGGAAAACGGAATCAGCCGTGCAGGCGCCCGGCAGCCCAGAGCACCTGTTCCACCACGGCGCGCACGCCGGCCAGGTCGTGTGCGTGGACCAGGGCGCCTTGCTCGTCGAAGGCGCTCGCCGCACCGCTGACCGCATAGGCCTTGGGCGCCAGCCAGCAGTGCGCGTTGACGAGCAGCGGCGCGAGGTGGCTTTGCGAGCGCAGCCCGCCCAGGCGGCCGTTGGATGCGCTGAGCATGCCCACCACCTTGCCCGCGAGCGGGCGGTCGCCGTTGCTCCACACGGGGTGGCCGGCCACGGGGCTCGAGGCCCAGTCGATGGTGTTCTTGAGCAGGGCGGTGTAGCTGCCGTTGTACTCGGGCGAGCTGATCACCCAGGCCGGGTGGGCATCCATGATCTCCTTGAGGCGCAGCACGTCGGCTGGCGTGCCCCGGGCTTCGAGGTCGGCGTTGTAGAGCGGGATGTCGAAATCGGCCAGTTCGAGCAGGGTGACCTCGGCGCCGGCCTCTCGGCCCAGGCCGGCGGCCACGCGCGCCAGGCGCCGGTTGAACGATTGTTGGCGGGTGCTGCCCGCGAAGACGAGGAGTTTCATGGGGGTGGATTGGAGCACAGCCGGCAGGACGGATTCCTGCAGGGTTTCACGTGAAACAAGCACTGTTGCCACGGAAATCGGCAAAGGTGGGAAAATTACGGGTTTCCCCGCAGCCCCTCCCGGAATACCGCCCGGGCACCCCATCCATGTTGTACCCCCAGGAATTCGATGTCATCGTCGTCGGTGGCGGCCATGCCGGCACCGAGGCCGCGCTCGCGGCCGCGCGCATGGGCAGCCGCACGCTGCTGCTCACGCACAACATCGAGACGCTGGGGCAGATGAGCTGCAACCCCAGCATCGGCGGCATCGGCAAGGGCCACCTGGTGAAAGAGGTGGATACGCTGGGCGGCGCCATGGCGCTGGCCACCGACGAGGGCGGCATCCAATTCCGCATTCTCAACAGCTCCAAGGGCCCGGCCGTGCGCGCCACGCGTGCGCAGGCTGACCGCATTCTCTACAAGGCAGCCATCCGCCGCATGCTGGAGAACCAGCCCAACCTGTGGCTGTTCCAGCAGGCCGTGGACGACCTGATGGTGGAGGGCGACCGCGTGGTGGGCGCCGTCACGCAGGTGGGCATCCGCTTCCGTTCGCGCACGGTGGTGCTCACGGCGGGCACATTCCTGGACGGCAAAATCCATGTGGGCCTGAACAACTACGCCGCCGGCCGTGCGGGCGACCCGCCGGCCGTGAGCCTGTCGGCACGCCTGAAGGAGCTGAAGCTGCCGCAAGGGCGCCTGAAGACCGGCACGCCACCGCGCATCGACGGGCGCAGCATCGACTTCTCGAAGTGCGAGGAGCAACCTGGCGACGGCATGCCCGGCGGCGTGAACGAGGGTGCGGTGCCTGTGTTCAGCTTCATGGGCAGCGCTGCCATGCACCCGCGCCAGATGCCGTGCTGGATCACGCATACCAACGCCCGCACGCACGAGATCATCCGCAGCGGCTTTGACCGCAGCCCCATGTTCACCGGCAAGATCGAGGGCGTGGGGCCGCGCTATTGCCCCAGCGTGGAAGACAAGATCAACCGCTTTGCCGACAAGGACAGCCACCAGATCTTTCTGG
>JAYSFC010000102.1:0-14071 GCA_041913505.1 Acidovorax sp. | reverse complement strand
GGAAGACGCCCTGCACGCCACCCGCGCTGCCGTGGAAGAAGGCATCGTGGCCGGTGGTGGCGTGGCCCTGCTGCGCGCCCGCCAGGCGGCTGGCACCATCAAGGGTGACAACGCTGACCAGGACGCCGGCGTGAAGCTGATCCTGAAGGCCATCGAAGCGCCCCTGCGCGAGATCGTTTACAACGCCGGCGGCGAGCCCTCGGTGGTGGTGAACGAAGTGCTGAACGGCAAGGGCAACTACGGCTTCAACGCCGCCAACGACACCTACGGCGACATGATCGAAATGGGTATCCTGGACCCGACCAAGGTTACCCGCACGGCTCTGCAGAACGCCGCTTCCGTGGCGTCCCTGCTGCTGACGACCGAAGCCATGGTGGCCGAGGCTCCGAAGGACGAAGCCGCTGCACCTGCCATGCCCGACATGGGCGGCATGGGTGGCATGGGCATGTAATGCCCGTTGCGGACAAAGGCCTTTCCGGCCTTTGCTCCCCATGACAAAGGGCCGCTCGCGCGGCCCTTTGTCATTGCAGCGCCCGTTTCAGCCCGCCTTGCGGAACGTGAAGTTGATGCGCTGCCCGCCCAGCAGCGGGTGCGTGGCGGGCCTCAGCGGCGCCACGCCGTGGTAGCGCAAGCGGTCCACGCCCCCCCAGACCACCACATCGCCGTGGTGCAAAGGCACGCGCGCGGCACGATCGGCCCGGGCAAGGCCGCCGAACAGGAAGATGGCCGGAATGCCGAGCGAAACCGAGACGATCGGATCGGCAAAGCTGCGCTCGTCCCGGTCCTGGTGCAGGCTCAGGCGCGCGCCCGGCACATAACGGTTCACAAGGCAGGCATCGGGCTCGAAAGCCTCGAAGCCCGCCACCCGGGCAGCATCTCGCGCCAAGGCCAGGAAGGGTGCAGGCATCGGCGGCCAGGGCTGCCCCGTCAGGGGATCCTGAGACGCATAGCGATACCCGTGCAGATCAGAGGTCCAGCCCAGCGCGCCGCAGTTCGTCAGCGCCACGGACATGGTGAACCCACCCGGTGTGACCATGTACCGCAACGGCGCCGCCGCCACAACGGCATCCAGCGCGGGCAGCAACGCCCCCAGCCATGGGAGCGCAAAGCCCCGCAGCACACAGGCTTGCACCCCCAGCGCCTCGCGCGCGGCCACGGGCTCGGGTGCGCCGAACAAATCGCCCTGCTCCGGGATGGATCTGGTGTGCGTCATGCAGAAAGGCCTCCGGCGCAGTGTGGCAGAAACCCCTGCCACCGCCATCTGCCCACAGGCGCACAGGCCCTCACAGCTGAAAACCCACGGACCGCACCACGCCTTCTGCGATCTCGCGCACCCACGAAGGGCTGTGCGCGTGGTAGGGGCGAGCCTGGGCGATCTCGCGCTCACACCAGTGGGCGAGCCAGCGCAGCTCGGCTTCGCCGTAAAAGGCGGTCATGGCCTCGTAATTGAGGAACAGGCTGCGCGCATCCAGGTTCAGCGACCCGGTGAGCGCGAAATCGTCGTCAATCAGCACGGCCTTGGCATGCTGCATGTGGGCGCTCAGCCACACTTGCCCGCCAGCGTAGACCAGCTGGCGCAGCGCGCGCTCACGCGCCCAGTCGGCGAGCCGGTGGTTGGAGCGCGCGGGCATGAGCAGGCTCACCTGCACGCCACGGCGGCAGGCCATGCACCAAGCGTCGAGCAGCGCATCATCGGGCACGAAGTACGGCGTGACGGCGATGATGCGCCGCTGCGCGTGGTAGGCCCCGGCCAGCAGCAGCGCATGCACGGTGTCGTCGGCATGGTCAGGGCCGCTCGGCACCCATTGGGCGAGCGCACCATCGGCGGGCCCCGTGAGAGCCTCGGGCGGCTGCGGCACGCGTGTGAAGCGCACACGCCCCGTGGCAGCACGCCAGTCGTGCTTGAACTGGGCCTGCGCTAGCGCAGCCAGCGGGCCGTGCACGCTGTAGCTCAGGTCGCCCCAGGCCGGGGCATGGCCCTGCCCCACGAAGTATTCGGCCGCCAGGTTGCGCCCGCCGCTCCACAGTAGCGCGCCATCGGCCACCACCATCTTGCGGTGGTTGCGCAGATTGGTGCGCCCCCGCATGGGGTTGTGCAGCAGGGGCATGAAGCGGCGTACTTTCACGCCGCTGGCCACGAGTTCGCGCAACATGCCGCGCGGCGTCTGCAGGCAGCCCACGGCGTCGATCAGCAGGCGCGTGGCGACGCCGCGCTGGGCGGCTTGCGCAAGCGCCTGCGCAACGCGCACGCCCACCTCGTCGTGGCCGAACACAAAAGTGCACACGTCCAGGTGGTGACGCGCCGAGGCGATCACGTCCAGCAGCGCCTGCAGTGCCTCGGGCCCTTCGGCGTGAAACGCAATGCGCGCGTTGCGCACGGCGGGCGCCAGCCCCATGCTCGCCAGCACCGGCCCCGCCCAGCGTGGCCCCGGGGCGCAGGGAAACGGCACCGCCACAGTGCCCGGTATGCGCGGCTGGCGCAGCGGGCGCACAAACTTGCGCGTGCCCATGAGCAAAAACAGCGGTACGGCCACGTAGGGAAACGCCACGATGCCCAGCACCCACGACCATGCGGCCGAGGGGTGGCGCCGCTGGTGGCCGATGCGCGTGGCCATCACGTAGATGAGCAGGCCCAGCACTACGAGCAGCGTGTGCCCCAGGCCTGAAAGCAAGGCCAGCCGCGTCATGCCGCCGCGCCCTTGCCGGGTGCCAGGGGAAAGGTAAGCGCCACGCGCAGGCCCCGCAGGCGCAGCGAAGGCTCCAGCACGAGGGCCGCGCCATGCAGGCGTGCGATGGACTGTACGATCGCGAGCCCCAGGCCGCTGCCGGCCGCGCCCTGGGCGGCCTGCGCGGCGCGGTAGAAGCGGTCGAGCACGCGCGCGCGCTCGGCCTCGGGAATGCCGGGGCCGCTATCTTCCACGCTGAATTCCACCCCCGCCGCATGCGCCCTCAGGGCCACATCCACGGTGCCGCCCTCGGGCGTGTACTTGACGGCGTTGTCGAGCAGGTTGCGCACCAGGATGCGCAGCGCCTCCGCCTGGCCCGCGACGGCAGGCACGGGGGAGCCGCCCTCCGCCACCAGGCCGAGGTCGATGCCGCGCGCCTGCGCAGCCGGTGCCGCGTCGGCCAGCGCCAGGCGCACCACCTCGGACAAGTCCACCGCAGCGGTGGGCGCGCCCGCGGCTGCACTGGCCTCCTGCCGCGCAAGCACCAGCAACTGCTCGACCAGGCGCGTGGCCCGGTCGATGCCGGCCTCGAGCCGGGCCACGGCGCGGGTGCGCGCCTCCTCATCAGGCGCGCGCCGCAGGCCTTGCACCTGCAGCTTGAGCGCCGCCAGGGGCGAGCGCAGTTCGTGCGCGGCATCGGCCACGAAGTGCTGCTGCGCCTCGAAGGCGTTCTGCACACGCGCGAACAGCAGGTTCAATTCGCGCACCAGGGGCTGGACCTCGTCAGGCAGTTCGGCATCGCTCACGGGCGAGAGGTCGTCGGCCTGGCGCCGCGCGAGCTGACCGCGCACGCGCTCCACGGGCGCGAGCAGGCGGCTCACGGCCCACCACACGGCCAGCGCGAGCAGCGGCGCCATCACGGCCAAGGGCACCAGCGAGCGCAGCGCCAGCGCGCGCGCCATGCCCCGGCGTACGGCCATGTCCTGCGCCACCTGGATGACCTGCGAATGCGTCTGCAGCGAGAACACCCGGTAGGTGGCGCCACGCGCCTGCACGTTGGTGAAGCCCAGCACGGCCAGTTGCGGCAGGGCCGCGCCCACCGCCGATTCGAAGATGCGCAGGCCCTCGTTGGTCCAGACCTGCACGATGAATTCGTGGTTCTCATCCTCGGGCGCTGTGGCGCTGCCCAGCCCCTGCGCGCCGGGCGGCAGGCCCGCACGCAGCGCGAACGCGGTCTGCTGCATGTGGTAGTCGAACAGGGCATCGGCTTCGGCCAGCGCACTGCGGTAGGCCATCACGCCCTGCACGCCAGCGGCCAGCGCGATGGCCGCGAGCAGGAAAACGAGTAGCCGCACGCGCAGCGAAGTGGGCTGTTTCATCTCTGCCATCCATAGCGCCGCACGCAGCCGATGAAACTGGCGCGCGCCAAGCCAGGGCAGCCGAGCAAGGGCCGCCCCGCAGCGAGGGCTGCGTCCCCCTGCCCGCATTGCGCAGCAATGCGAGAGCGGCGGGAAGGCCCGCAGGACCTCAGGGGGGTGTTCATGACTTCGGCACCATGTAGCCGACGCCGCGCACGTTGAGCAGCAGCTCAGCGCCAAGCTTTTTGCGCAAGCCGTGGATGTAGACCTCCACCGCGTTGCTGCTTACCTCCTCGCCCCAGCCGTAGAGCTTGTCCTCCAGTTGCTGGCGCGACAGCACCATGCCGGGGCGCGCGAGCAGCGGCTCGAGCACCGCCCATTCGCGTGCCGACAGCACCACGGGTTTACCAGCCACCAGCACTTCGCGCGTGGCGGGGTTGATGCTCACACCCTTGTGCTCGTACACCGGCTCTGCCCGCCCCGCCGCACGGCGCAGCAGGGCGCGGATGCGGGCCAGCAGCTCGTCGAGGTCGTAGGGCTTGAGCACATAGTCGTCGGCGCCGGCGTCGAGCCCCTCGATGCGCTGTGCCACGCTGTCGCGCGCAGTGGCCACGAGAACGGGCGTGCGGTCCTTGCGCGCACGCAGATCCCGCAGCACGGCCAGACCGTCGCGGCGCGGTAGGCCCAGGTCGAGCAGCACGAGGTCGTAGGCCTGCGTGCGCAACGCGGCGTCGGCCATATCGCCGTCGGTGGCCCAGTCGACGGCGTAGCGCTCGCCGTGCAGCAGATCGCGCACGGCCTCGCCGATCATGGCATCGTCTTCTACAAGCAGCAGGCGCATGGACGCCAGCATAGCGCCACCACGGCACTCAACCCAGGCGCACGGGCACGAAGATCTTGTCGCCGTCGCGCTCGATCAGCAGCGCCACCGAATGGCCGGCCTTGGCCATGACGGCGCGCACCTGCTCGATACCCTTGACCGGTGTGCCGTTGATGGCCAGCAGCACGTCGCCGCCCTGGATGCCCGCCAGGGCCGCCGGGCCCCGCGCGTCCTCGATCAGCAGGCCTCCCTCGCCCGCCTTCACGCCGGCGGCGCGGGCCTCGTCCGGTTGCAATGGCCGCAGCACCAGGCCCAACTGACCCTTGTCCACAGGACCGTCGGACTTCGCCACCTTGGCGGCCTTGTCGTTGGCATTGCCCAGCGTGGCAGCAACCTCCTCGGCACGACCGTGGCGCCAGACCTCGATGCGCACCTTCTGGCCCGGAGCCGACTGGCCCACGTAGGCCGGCAGATCACCCGAGGCCACGATGGGCTGCCCGTCGATCTTGCGGATCACGTCGCCCACCTTCAGGCCGGCCTTGTCGGCGGGGCCGCCGGCCTCGACGCTGGCCACCAGCGCGCCCTCGGGCTTGTCGAGCTTGAACGAGTCGGCAAAGGTTTGGTTGACCTCCTGCACGGCCACGCCCAGGCGCGCATGGCTGGCATGGCCCGTGGCCACGATCTGCTGCTCGACCTTGGCAGCCACCTCGATCGGGATCGCAAACGACAGGCCCTGGAAGCCCCCCGAGCGGCTGTAGATCTGCGAGTTGATACCCACCACCTCGCCGCGCGCGTTGAACAGCGGGCCCCCCGAATTGCCGGGATTCACGGCCGCATCGGTCTGGATGAAGGGCACATAGCTGTCGTCGGGCAGCGCGCGGCCCTTGGCGCTCACCACGCCCGCCGTGACGCTGTTCTCGAAGCCGAACGGCGAGCCGATGGCCAGCACCCATTCACCCACCTGCAGGTCGCGCGAGTTGCCCAGCTTCACTGTGGGCAGGCCCTTGGCGTCGATCTTGAGCACGGCCACATCGGTCTTGGGGTCCGCGCCCAGCACCTTGGCCTTGAACTCGCGCCGGTCGGTGAGCTTCACGGTGACTTCGGTAGCGCCCTTGACCACGTGCGCATTCGTCAGCACCAAGCCGTCGGGATCGATGATGAAGCCCGAACCCTGCCCGCGCGTGGGCACGGCGCGCTGGCCCTGCCCGCCCATGTCGGGCATGCCGAAGCGGCGGAAAAACTCGTAGAACGGATCGTTGGGGTCCATGCCCGGCACGCCGCGCTGGCGTGCAGTGGGGCTGTTGTCGCCGTCATCGTCCGAGGCCTTGCGCATGCCACTGACGCTGATGTTGACCACGGCCGGGCCATAGTGCGCCGTGATCTGAGAGAAATCGGGCAGCGCTACGCCAGCGGGTGCAGGGGCCGCCGCGGCCACGGCCGGTGCCATGGCCGCGCGGGCCGTGTGGGCCGAGATGAGACCCGCCCCGGTGGCGCCCATGGCGCCCGCGGCCACCAGGGCCAGGACCAGTCGACGGGGGGTGGAGACAAGCGTGTTCATGGTGTGCCTTTCCAAAGAGAGTTGCTCTGATGGAAAGGCAGTGTCGGCACCGACACTTAGACGGGGCTTAGGCGCCCCGCCGCACACCGGGTCTAGGCTTCAGGCAGCAGCCCGAGCACCAGCTCCGGCGGCCGGCACAGCCGCGCGCCGCGCGGCGTGACGACGATGGGCCGGTTCAGCAGCACGGGATGGCGGGCCACGGCGTCGATGAGCTCGGCATCGCTCCATTTCGCATCGGCCAGGCCCAGTTCCTGGTACGCGGCCTCCTTGGTGCGCAGCAGGTCGCGCACGGGCACGCCCACGGCTGCCACCAGGGCCTGGAGTTGGGCACGGTCCAGCGGCTGCGCGATGTAGTCCACGATGGTGGGCTCGATGCCGCGCTCACGCAGCAGGGCCAGGGCGCCGCGCGAGTTGCTGCAGCGCGCGTTGTGGTAAATGGTGACGTTGCTCATGCGCGCAGTGTACGCAGCGGTGGCACACCCGGGGGGCCGGTCAGCGCGCGCGCAGCGTGCGGCTCAGCAGCACCACGGGCACCAGGCCCACAGCCACAAGGGCGAGCGACGGCAGGGCCGCCTCGCCCAGCCGCTCGTCGCGTGCGAGCTGGTAGGCCACCACGGCCAGCGTGTCGCTGTTGAAGGGGCGCAGCACCATGGTGGCGGGCAGCTCCTTCATCACGTCCACGAAGACCAGCAGCGCCGCCGCGGCCGTGGAGCGCCGCAGCAGCGGCCAGTGCACGCGCGCCATCAGGCCCACGCCGCCCGTGCCCAGCATGCGCGCCGAATCGTCCAGGCTGGTGGGAATGCGCGCGTAGCCGCTTTGCACCGATTGCAGCGCCACGGCACAGAAACGCACAAGGTAGGCCCACACGATGCCCACGGCCGTGGCCGTAACCAACGCGCCCACGTTCAGCGTGGGTGCCGCTGCCTGCAGCCACCCCACGGGCAGCAGCAGGCCCACCACGATCACCGCGCCCGGCACGGCATAGCCCACGCTCGCGAGTTGCACCACGCCGCGCGTGACGCGATCGGCGCGGCGGCGCACCGCGAAGGCCAGGGCGAGCGCCACCCCCACGGCCAGCAGCGCCGTGATGGCGCCCAGCCGCACGCTGTGGCCCGCCCATTCAAGAAAGCGCTCCCAGGGCAGCACCGACCAGTCGGCCGCCAGCGGCCGCAGCATGAAGGCCACAGGGGCCGCGAAGCCCATCAGCACCGGCAGCAGGCACACGGCCCATGCGGCAGCGCAGCGCCAGCCCGCAAGCCGCTGGGGCTGGGCCTCGGCTGAACCTGCGCGGCCCGCGCCGTTCGAGGCGAAGCGCATGCGCCGCTGCGCGCGCTGCTCCAGCCACAGCAGCAGCAGCACCAGGGCGAGCAAGATGGTGGCGAGCTGGGCTGCGGCAAGGCGGTTATCCATCGACAGCCAGGCCTTGTAGATGCCCGTGGTGAAGGTCTGGATACCGAAGTAGCTCACCACGCCGAAGTCGGCCAGCGTTTCCATGAGCACCAGCGCCACGCCCGCCGCCACGGCCGGGCGCGCGAGCGGCAGCGCCACCATGCGCACGCGGCGCGCAAGCGGCGCGCCCATGAGGCGCGCGGCCTCCATGAGGTGCGCCGCGCGCTCGCCCAGCGCCGTGCGCGCGAGCAGGTAGACATAGGGGTAGAGCGCGAAGATGAACACCCACACGGCGCCGCCCAGACTGCGCACCTCGGGCAGCAGCCGCCCTTCCAGGCCGAAGGTCTCGCGCAGCCCCACCTGCAGCGGCCCGCTGAACTGCAGGAAATCGGTGTACGCGTAGGCCGTCACGTAGGCCGGCATGGCCAGGGGCAGCAGCAGCAGCCACTCCAGCATGCGCCGGCCAGGAAAGTCGAACAGCGTCACGGCCGCCGCGGTGGCCATGCCCACCACAGCGGCGCCAAGCGCGACGAACCCGGCCAGCCACAGCGTGGTCCAGAAGTAGCCGGGCAGCACGGTGGACGCCATCTCGCGCAGGATGGCACCCGACTCCCCACCCCCCTGGCCCCAGGGCAGCCACGAGGCGAGCAGGGCCAGCACCGGCAGCGAGAGCGTTGCGGCAAGCAGCAGCAGGGGAACGGCGCGGAGAACGGTACGGAAGCGGCGCAAGGCGGGCAATCGACGGGTAAAGAAGGCAGCACAGGCCCCGCCATCGACTCGACACAGGCGCCAGAAATGCAAATGCGAATTCTAAGCATTTGACCGCCCTACAATCCAGGCATGTTCCTGCAGGTCTCCCAACTCGAGGTGCGCTACGCCGGCCAGCCCCAGGCCGCTGTGCGCGGCGTGACGCTGAACCTGGCCGCGGGCGAGATCGGCGTGCTGATCGGCCCGTCGGGCTGCGGCAAGACCACGCTGCTGCGCGCGGTGGCCGGGCTGGAGCCCGTGGGCGGCGGCGAGATCCGCCTCTCGGGTGCCGTGGTAAGCGCCGCCGGGCGCAGCGTGCCGCCCGAAGAGCGGCGCATCGGCATGGTGTTCCAGGACTACGCGCTGTTCCCCCACCTCACCGTGGGGCGCAATGTGGCGTTCGGCATCCACCAGCTGCCACGGGCCGAGCAGACCGCGCGCGTGGCCGAAGTGCTGGGCCTCGTGGGCCTCGCAGGCAGTGAAGCGCGCTTTCCGCACGAACTCTCGGGTGGGCAGCAGCAGCGCGTGGCCCTGGCGCGGGCGCTGGCGCCGCGCCCCCAGCTCATGCTGCTGGACGAACCCTTCTCCAACCTCGACGTGGACCTGCGCGAGCGCCTCGCGCACGAGGTGCGCGGCATCCTCAAGGCGGCAGGCGCCACGGCGCTGTTCGTCACGCACGACCAGCTCGAGGCCTTCGCCATCGGCGACCGCATCGGCGTGATGGAAAGCGGCCGCCTGCACCAGTGGGACGACGCCTATGCGCTCTACCACCGCCCCGCCACGCGCTTCGTGGCCGACTTCATCGGCCACGGCGTGTTCGCTCCCGCCACGCTGGTGCAGCGCGAGGGCAACGTGGTGGCCCAAACGCCGCTCGGAGAACTGACCGACCTGGACGAATGCCCCCTGCCCTCGAGCTACCCCGGCGGCGAGTGCGACGTGCTGCTGCGCGCCGACGACATCGTGCACGACGACGCCGCCCCCGTGCAGGCCGAAATCCTGCGCAAGGCGTTCCGCGGCTCGGAATTCCTCTACACGCTGCGCCTGGCGAGCGGCCTCACCGTGATGGCCCACGTGCCCAGCCACCACGACCATGCCGTGGGCGAGTGGATCGGCATCCGCCCGCAGGTTGACCACGTGGTGACCTTCCCGCGCGGCTGAGGCAATTACGCTATTTTCGGCACCAGGTCCTTACGCACGGGTCGTTTGTAGCTATTAAAAAAATAGCTAAATCCACCCTTAGGACTTGCCCTTGCGCGGCAGATTCTCGAGGGCGCCCAGGTCGATCTTCTCCAGGAAGCCACGCACGTCCTTGATCGCGGTCTGGTCGGCCTCCACACTCACCACGAGGCCGTTCTTGAGGATCGCCTTGGCCTCGGCGTGGCTGCCGTCCTTGTGGTACTCCTCCTGCATCGTGCGGCCATTCGCCTGCCAGGTTTTCTCGACATGGCCGTCGGTTTCCTTCTCGCCCTGCACCATGCCGGCCATCTGCGCAAGGCCGCTCAGGCCGCCCAGATCGACGATCTCCACGCGCACCTGCCTGTCGCCGCTACCGTACTCGGCGCGCGCCTGGCTTGTGGGCAGGCCCATGGCAGCGCCATCCTGCACCTCCACGCTCGTGCGCGCCAGGCCCGCCAGTTGCTCGGGCAGCGCGGCCTTGAGCGACTGCACGGCCACGGCACCCTGGGCGCCGCCCATCGCGCTGGCCGCAGCCGCCATCGCGTTGCCCGTGGCGGCGGCCATGGCATTCGGGTCCTGGCTCTTTTGCGCCTGTTCCATCTGGCGCGCGGCCTCTTCCATCTTCTTGCTTGCCGCCTCCAGGCCGGCCGTGTCGATGGAAACCTTGCCATGGGGCGTGGTGACCGATACATTGCCGCCCGCCCCGCCCAGGCCGCCCATCATTGCGCCATGGGGCATGAACAGCGAGCCCACGGCACCGATGATGACCGCCATCACGATGCCGGCCACGAGGACCACTGCCGTATAGGCCACCGATTTCTCGGCCGGGCTCTTCATGAGCACGGGCAGGCCCGTGTAGATGAGGTAAATGGAATACAGCGCCGCCAGCAGGCCCAGCATGGACAGCGAGGGTAGCAGGCTGAACACGCCGCCCAGCAGGGCCGCCGTGCTCGCGTAGACCACGAGCTTGAGCGCCTGGATGGAGTTTTTCACGCCGCCGAAAGTGGGCGCGAGCGCATCGACGATGAGCGCCAGCACGAACACGCCCGCCAGGCTCAGCCCATACGACACGACCATGTTGGCCAACCCTGCGAGCAGCGGCACGCGCACCGTGAAGCCAAAGCCGCCGAAGCCGATCAGCGACATGCCGATGAAGCCGCACACGGCCGGGATGGCCGCAAGGATCATCAGATAGCCCGTGAACAGGCTGGCGGTGGTGGCGGATTCGGCCTCGATCCGGCCCCAGGTTTCCCGGGGCTGGAGCAGGATGCTCTTGGCGCGTTCGATCAGATCCATGGTTTCCCTCTCTTGTGGTGTTTGGCGGCACGCATGGGCCCGCGCGCCAATCTAGCACCTTACTGCAAACCAGGAATTTTCTCGACCAAATTACGGCGAGTTACATACCAATCCGTTGGACATACCCACTTTTGCCGACAAACGGCAGCCATGAAGCGAGGAGCGGAAGGCTCAACGCTGGCGCAGCGCGTCCACCGCAGCGTGCAAGTGCTCGCTCCAGGCCCGGCGGTCGCGCCCCTGGGCTTGCTCGGGTTCGCCGTAGTGCACCACGGCGGTGATGGCGGGCGCCGCCAGCGTGCGCCAGATCGATCCCACCAGGGTTTCGTCGCCGATGTAGCTCGGCGCATGGCTCGTGGCCCCCGTGCGACGGTCCACAAAGCGCAGCCCCACGGGCTGCACGGGGGCGTCGGCCGCCACAGCGGCCTGCAGCAGGTTGGCATGGAAGGGCAGCAGCGTGCGGCCGTCGCCCGTGGTGCCCTCGGGGAACACGGCCAGCACCTGGCCCGCCTGCAGCGCCTCCTGCATGCACTGGACCATGCGCAGCGCGTCGCGGCGCGAGTTGCGTTCGATGTAGAGCGTGCCGGCCGCCGTGGCCAGAGTGCCTACGAGGGGCCACGCCTGCACGTCGGACTTGGAGATGAAGCGGCAATAGCGCGCCGCATGCATGACGGGAATGTCGAGCCAGGACAGGTGGTTGGACACGAGCAGCATGGGCCCGTGGACCGGCGGCGTTCCGCGGATCTCGAGCGTGATGCCCGCGCGCGCGAGCAGGCCCACGGCCCAGGCCTGCACGCGGGCCTGTTGCTGGTCGGGCGACAGGCGCGGGAAGCGCCAGGCCACGACCCACAGGCCGTGAACGATGTGGCCCAGGATGGCAGCGACGCGCCAACTGGCTCGAACAAGGCGCGGCATGCGCGGCCCAGCCCCTACAGGCCGCGCTCGAAGGCCACCTGGCCGCCCACCAGCGTAGCGCGCACGCGGGCCGGCAGCTCGTAGCCCGAGAACGGCGTGTGCTTGCCCTGGCTCGCGAGCGCATCGGCCTGCACGGTCCACGCCGCCTGCGGATCGACGATGCACAGATCGCCCACACCGCCCTCCACGAGCTGGCCCACGCTGGCCTGCAACGTGCCCAGGGCCGTGCCGAGCACGCGCGCGGGTTCGCTCGTCACCGCAGCCAGCGCACGCGCCAGCGGCACGCCCTGGTCCCGCGACCACTTGATGGCCAGGCTCAGGAGCAACTCCAGGCCCGTGGCGCCAGGCTCGGCCTCGGCGAACGGCAGGGTCTTGGCATCCTCGTCCACGGGGGTGTGGTCGGACACCAGCGCGTCGATGGTGCCGTCGGCCAGCGCGGCCGATAGCGCCTCGCGGTCGCGCTGTTGGCGCAACGGCGGCGAGAGGCGCGCGCGGCTGTCGAAGAAGCCGATATCGACGTCGGTGAGGTGCAGCGAGTTGATGCTCACGTCGCAGCTCACCTTGAGCCCCTCGGCCTTGGCCTGGCGCACCAGCTGCACGCCGGCGGCGCTCGACAGGCGGCACAGGTGCACGCGCGCATGGGTCGTCTTGAGCAGCTCGAAGATGGTGTGCAGCGCGATGGTCTCGGCCGCCACGGGCACACCCGACAGGCCCAGGCGCGTGGCCAGCGGCCCGCTGGCCGCGACGCCCTTGCCCAGGTAGAGCTCCTGCGGGCGCAGCCACACGGTATAGCCGAAGGTGGCCGCGTACTGCAGCGCGCGCTGCAGCACCTGGGTGCTCGCGAGCGCCACGTCGGCCTGGCTGAAGCCCACGCAGCCCGACTCGGTGAGCTCGGCCATCTCGGTGAGCACCTCGCCCGCAAGGTTGCGCGTGAGGGCACCCAGCGGGAACAGGCGTGCCTGGTGCAGCTTCTCGGCGCGGAACTTGAGCATCTCCACGAGGCCGGGCTCGTCGAGCACAGGGTCGGTATCGGGCGGGCAGACCAGGCTGGTCACGCCACCGGCCACGGCGGCGGCCATCTCGGACTCGAGCATGCCCTCGTGCTCGTGGCCGGGTTCGCGCAGGCGCGCCGCGAGGTCCACGAGGCCGGGCAGCACGATGCAGCCGCTCGCGTCGATCACGCGGTTGGGGGCAAAGTCTTTTGCTACATCATTGATAGCAATAATGCGCCCAGCGGCAAGCGCTATGTCGCATTGATGGTCAAAACCACGGGCCGGGTCGATCACGCGGCCGTTCTGGATCAGGATCTTCATGCTTCGTTCCCCGCGACGATGGACATCACCGCCATGCGCACCGCGATGCCGAACGTGACCTGCGGCAGGATCACGCTTTGCTTGCCGTCCACCACGGCGGAGTCGATCTCCACCCCGCGGTTGATGGGGCCAGGGTGCATCACGATGGCATCGGGCCGGGCCAGCTGCAGCTTCTCGGGCGTGAGACCGAAGCTCTTGAAGTACTCCTGGCTCGAGGGCAGCAGCGCGCCACTCATGCGCTCGTTCTGCAGGCGCAGCATGATGACCACGTCGGCGTCCTTGATGCCGTCCTCGAGCGTGTGGAACACGCGCACGCCCATCTGCGCCATGTCGCCCGGCACCAGCGTACGCGGCCCCACCACGCGCACCTCGGCCGCGCCGAGCGTGGTGAGGGCGTGAATGTCGGAGCGCGCCACGCGCGAGTGCAGCACATCGCCCACGATGGCCACCGTGAGGTTGCTGAAATCCTTCTTGTAGTGGCGGATGGTGTACATGTCGAGCAGCCCCTGCGTGGGGTGCGCATGCCGCCCATCGCCCGCGTTGATCACGTGCACGTGGGGCGCCACGTGCTGCGCGATCAGGTAGGGGGCGCCGCTCTCGCTGTGCCGCACCACGAACAGGTCGGCCGCCATGGCCGACAGGTTGGCGATGGTGTCAAGCAGCGACTCGCCCTTGCTCGCCGAGGAGCGCGCGATGTCGAGGTTGATCACGTCGGCCGAGAGTCGCTTGGCCGCGATCTCGAAGGTGGTGCGCGTGCGCGTGCTGTTCTCGAAGAACAGGTTGAACACGCTCTTGCCGCGCAAGAGCGGCACCTTCTTGACCTCGCGGTCGTTCAC
>JAYSFC010000101.1:0-14148 GCA_041913505.1 Acidovorax sp. | reverse complement strand
CGATGTCCAGATCGCTGCCGTAGCCCAGCTCCTTGCCGCCGAGCTTGCCGTAGCCAATGATGGCGAACTGCGGCGCCTCGCGGTGGCGGTTGCGCAGCCGGCCCCAGCACCACTGCGCCGTCACGCGCAGCACGCTGTCGGCAAGCAACGAAAGATCGTCGGCCACCTGCTCGACACTGATGCGGCCTTCCACGTCGCGCGCGAGGGTGCGGAACACCTCGGCATGGTGGGCGCGGCGCAGCAGGTTCAGCAAGGTCTCGTCATCGTCCTCGCCCGTCGACTGCAGCGCGGCGCGGCGCAGTGTGAGTTCGCGCTCGAAGTCTTCCACGACGAAGCGCTCGGACAGCAGCGCATCGCCCGCGAGCTCGTCGATCACGCCCGGGTGCTGCAGCAAGTAGCGCGCGGGCCAGCGTGCCGCGCCCAAGAGGTGCAGCATCTGTTCGTGCACCGAGGGGCGCTCGAGCAGCAGGGCCAGGTAGCTCTCGCGGCGCAGCAGGGGCTCAAGCCAGTTGACGAAGCGCATCGCGGCCTCTTCGCTCACCCGCCCTTCGGCGAGCCACTGGGCCGTACGCAGCACGAGGCGGAACAGGCGCGCGCGCGCCTCGTCGCGCAGGGCCGAAACGCGCGGATGGCTGCGCCACTCGGCCACGCGCTCCTTGAAGGCGCCCGAGAGCTGCTCGAGCAGACCATCGAGTTCGGGCGGCGCCACGGCCTGGGCCCGCGGACCACCGCAGCCGCCGCCATTGCACTGCTTCTTGCCCGCGCCGCCGAGCAGCGTATCGAACTCCTGCGCCACGAGCTCGCGGTGCGCGTCGAGCTGGTGCAGGAAGGCGCAGCAGTCGAGCCCCAGGGTGCGGGCGATCCAGGCCAGGTCGTCGTCGCGCGTGGGCAGCACATGGGTCTGCTGGTCGTCGAGGTACTGGATGCGGTGCTCCACGCGGCGCAAGAAGGTGTAGGCCTCGGCCAGGCCGTGGGCCGTCTCCTGCGGCATCAGGCCCGCGCGCGCCAGGCGCTGCAGCGCCTCCAGCGTGGGCCGGCAGCGCAGCTCGGGGAACTGCCCGCCGCGCACCACCTGCAGCAGCTGCACGGTGAACTCGATCTCGCGGATGCCCCCGCGCGAGAGTTTCACGTCGTTGGCGCGCTCGGGGTGGCCAGCGCTGCGCTTGGCGGCGTGGTCGCGGATCTGGCGGTGCAGCGCGCGCAACGCGTCGAACACGCTGTAGTCAAGGTAGCGGCGGAACACGAAGGGCAGCACCACGCTGCGCAGCCCCTGCACCTCGGCACCCTTCACGCAGGCCAGCGGTGCAACCACGCGGCTCTTGAGCCAGGCAAAGCGCTCCCACTCGCGGCCCTGCACCTGCAGGTACTCCTCGAGGGCCGAGAGCGAAACGGCCGGCGGCCCCGAGTTGCCGTTGGGGCGCAGCGCCAGGTCCACGCGGAACACGAAGCCGTGCTCGGTCGTGTCGCCCACCAGGCTGTAGATGGCCTTGACGGCACGCGCGAAGTATTCGTGGTGCGAGATCTTGCCGCGTCCGTCCGGCAGGCCCGCGGTCTCGCCGTCGTGCTCGTAGACGTAGATGAGGTCGATGTCGCTCGACACATTGAGCTCGCGCGCACCGAGCTTGCCCATGCCCACGATCCACAGCGGCACGCTGCGCCCGCCGGGCCCCTGCGGCGCGCCGTGGCGCTCATCGAGGTCGGCCCGCGCCTGCTGGCACGCGCTGTCCAAAGCCAGCTCGGCGAGCTCGGTCACGGCGCACGTGACCTGGTCGAGCGGTGCACCGCCCTCGCAATCGAGCACGATGAGCCGTTCCATCACGATCTGGCGCAGGATGCGCAGCGCGGCGCCTGTATCGTGGCCGCGCTGGCGCAGCAGCGCCAGCGCCTGCTCCATGGACGCGCGCGTGGGCGGCCCGGGCGGCAGCAGCGCAAGCTCTTCGGTGTAGCGGCGGTGCAGGCGCTGGAAAAAACGCGACTGGGCAGCCAGGCGCTCTGCGGCATGGCCCGGGGCGGGAGCGGAAGAATCAGCGATCTGCATGCGGGTAACGAAGAAAGACGACGCACCCGCCAAGGGCCGTTCCTTGTACAGGTTCTAACAATTCGGCAGCACCGCGGGAGTGGCCCGCACCTGAACCCCGGGGGTGTGCGCGGGTCATAATTCCTGCCACCTTCAAACCCGCCATGACCGAACCGACACCGAACCCTTCCCGCCTGCTCCGATGGGTGGCGGGTTTCGCGCGGTGGTCACTGGGGTTGCTGCTGGCCATGTGGCTGCTGCTCACGGTGGCATGGGGGGTGCTGCATGGCTGGATTGTGCCGCGAATCGGGGATTTCCGTCCGCAGCTGGAGGCCCAGGCCGCACGGGTTTTGGGGGTACCCGTGCGCGTGGGCACCCTGAGCGCCCGCACCGAAGGCCTCGTGCCTTCCATTGAGCTCGGCGACGTGGCCCTGCTCGATGCCGAAGGCCACGAGGCGCTGCGGCTGCCGCGCGTGATCGTGGCGCTGTCGCCGCGCTCGCTCATGCGCCGGGGCTTCGAGCAGCTCTACATCGAACGGCCCGAGCTCGACATCCGCCGCACGGCCGATGGGCGGCTGTTCATCGCGGGACTGCCCTTCAACCCCGGAGCCTCCCAGGATGGCGCGGCCGCCGACTGGCTCTTCTCGCAGGGCGAGGTGGTCATCCAGGGCGGTACGCTGCGCTGGTCCGATGCACTGCGCGCCGCACCGCCGCTGGCGCTGCAACAGGTAGACCTCGTGATCCGCAACCGCGGCTGGCGCCACGCGCTGCGCATGGACGCCACGCCGCCGGCCGACTGGGGCGACCGCTTCACGCTCTCGGGCCAGTTCCGGGAACCGCTGCTGTCCGCGCATTCGGGTGCGTGGCAGCGCTGGAGTGGCCAGGTGTACGCGCAGTTCGCGCGCGTCGACGTCTCGCAGCTGCGCCACCACGCCGATGTGGGCATCGAGGTCGCCCGAGGCCGCGGCGCGCTGCGCGCCTGGGTGGATGTGCAGCGCGGCCAAGCCACGGGTGGCACCGCCGACATGGTGCTGGCCGACGTGAACACCACGCTGGGCGCAGGCCTGGAACCTCTCGCGCTGCGCTCCATCACGGGCCGCGTGAGCGCGAGCCGGCTGCCGGACGGGTTCGAGTTCTCCACACAGGCCCTGCAGTTCACCACCGAGGATGGGCTGGACTGGCCCGGCGGCAACCTGTTCGTGCGCCACACGGGCGCCGAGGGCAGCCACCCGGCCCAGGGCGAGCTGCGCGCCGATCGCCTGGACCTGGAGGCGCTCGCGCAGATCGCGAGCCGGCTGCCGCTGGAGGAGTCCGCCCACGCGGCCCTGCGCACCTATGCTCCGAAGGGTCTGGTGCAGGACATCCGGGCCAGTTGGCGTGGCCCCTGGGGGCATCCCCAGCAATACCAGGTCAAGGGCCGCGTGGCGGACCTGGCCCTGGCCGCACCACCTACCGCGCCCCCTGCCGCGTGGATGCCCACGGCCTTCGGTGTGCGCGGCGCGAGCGTGGACTTCGAGCTCAACCAGGGCGGCGGCAAGGCCCAGCTGGCCATCGCGCAAGGCGCGCTGGTGCTGCCCGGCGTGTTCGAGGACCCCGTGCTGCCGCTGCAGCGCCTGTCCACCACGGTGCGCTGGCAAACCCAGGGCGAACAGATTGCCGTGCAGGCCGCTGACCTGCGCTTCGCGAATGCGGACCTGCAGGGGGACGCCCAGTTCAGCTGGCGCACCGCCGACCCAGCGCGCTCGAGCAGCCGCTCGCGCTTTCCCGGCATCCTCGACCTGACGGGCACGCTGCAGCGCGCCGACGGCACACGCGTGCACCGCTACCTGCCGCTCGTGATCGAGGCCGACGTGCGCCACTACGTGCGCGACACCGTGACGGCGGGAACCGCCAGCCAGGTGCAGTTCAAGGTGCGCGGCGATGTGAATGACCTGCCGTTCGAACGCCCGGACCAGGGCGACTTCCACATCGCAGCCAGGGTCAAGGACGTGACCTACGCCTATGTCCCCACCCGGCTGCAGCCCGCTGGCGCGCGGCCCTGGCCCGCGCTGACGCAGTTGTCGGGCGAGCTCGTGTTCGAGCGCTCTTCCATGGCCGTGCGCAAGGCCAGCGGCAGCTTCGTGGGTAGCCCACGGCTGCGCATGGCGCAGATAGAGGCCCTGATCCCTGACCTCTCGCACACCGTGGTGGGCGTGAACGCCCAGGGGCGCGGGCCGCTCGCCGACATGCTTTCGGTGGTCGCCGGCTCGCCCCTGGCCGGCCTCACCAGCCACACGCTGGACAAGGCCAGCGCCAGCGGGTTGGCGGACCTGCAGCTCAAGCTGTCGCTGCCCATCAACGACATCAACCAGTCCCGCGTGCAGGGCAGCGTGGCCTTCGCAGGCAACGAGGTGCAGATCACGCCCGACGTGCCCGTGCTCTCGCGCGTGCGCGGCGCCGTGCAGTTCAGCGACACGGGCTTCACGCTCGCGGGCGTGCAGGCACAGGCGCTGGGCGGCGAGGTGCGGCTCGAGGGCGGCATGCGTGGCCCGAATGGCAGCAGCGCGGATGCGTCCGTGCAGGTGCGCGCGCAGGGCACGGCCACGGCCGAAGGGTTGCGCCGCGAGCGCCAGCTCGGCCTGCTGTCGCACCTGGCACAGCAGGCCACGGGCAGCGCGCCCTACAGCCTCACGCTCGGCGTGCGCCGGGGTGTGCCCGAGCTGCAGGTGGGCACCACGCTGCAGGGCATGGCCCTGTCCCTGCCCGCGCCGCTGGGCAAGCCCGCCGAAGCCAGCCTGCCGCTGCGCTTCGAGAACCAGCTCACGCGCGAATCGGCCGCCGCGCAGGGCGCGAACCCGCCCCTGCAGGACCAGGTCACGCTGGACCTCGGCGCGCTCGGCTCGGCCAGCTACGTGCGCGACATCAGCGGCGCGCAGCCGCGCGTGCTGCGCGGCGCCATCGGCCTGGGGCTTGGCGCCGGCGAGGCCGCGCCGCTGCCACCCTCGGGCGTAACGGCCAACATCCGGCTGGCCCACGTGGACATGGACGCCTGGGAGTCGGCGCTGCAGGCCACGCCCCAGCAGGGCGCCGCGCCTGCCGGGCCCGCGCAGGACTATCTGCCCACGAGCCTGGCCCTGCGCGCCGCCACCCTGGCGACGCAGGGCCGCACGCTGCACGACGTGGTGGTCGGCGGCTCGCGCGAGGGCAGCACCTGGCGCGCCAACCTCGACGCGCGCGAGTTCGACGGCTATGTGGAATACCGCCAGGCCTCGGCCGGCGATCCCGCAGGCCGCATCTATGCGCGCCTTGCGCGCCTGTCCGTGCCGCAGAGCACGGCTTCGGCCGTTGATGCGCTGCTCGACGAGCAGCCCCGCACCCTGCCCGCGCTCGACATCGTGGTGGAGGACTTCGAGCTGCGCAGCCGCAAGCTCGGCCGCCTCGAGATCGAGGCCCAGAACCGCGGCGGCGGCGACAGCGCGCAGCGCGAATGGCGCCTGGGCAAGTTCAACCTCATCACCCCCGAGGCCACGCTCACCGGCAACGGCAACTGGGCGCTGCTGGCCAGCGCTGGCACGGGCCGCGCGCCTGAGCGCCGTACGGTCATGAACTTCCGCCTCGACATCCGCGACTCGGGCGAGTTGCTCGCGCGCTTTGGCATGCCCGACGTGGTGCGGCGCGGCAAGGGACGCATGGAGGGGCAGGTAGCCTGGGTGGGCGCGCCCATCAACCCCGACTACCGCACGATGACGGGCCAGCTCAATGTGAACATGGAGTCGGGCCAGTTCCTCAAGGCCGACCCGGGCCTGGCCAAGCTGCTGGGCGTGCTGAGCCTGCAGTCGCTGCCACGGCGGCTCACGCTCGATTTCCGCGACGTTTTCAGCGAGGGCTTCGCCTTCGATTTCGTGCGCGGCGACCTGCGCATCGAGCGTGGCGTGGCCCTCACCAACAACCTGCAGATGAAGGGCGTGAACGCCGCCGTGCTCATGGAAGGCCAGGCCGACATCGCGCACGAGACCCAGGACCTGCACGTGGTGGTGGTGCCCGAGATCAACGCCATGACGGCCTCGCTCGTGGCCACGGCCATCAACCCCGTGGTGGGCCTGGGCAGCTTCCTGGCCCAGGTCTTCCTGCGCGGCCCGCTTGCCGCGGCCACCACCCAGGAGTTCCGCATCGAAGGCACCTGGGCCGACCCACGCATCGTGCGCCTGGAGCGCCGCAAGCCAGCCAGCGCCACGCCCCCTCCCGCCACCCCAGGAGCCCCAGGATGAAAGTCGCCGCCTTGCAAATGGTCTCGGGCATCGCCCGTGAACCCAATCTGGCAGCCGCCCGGACGCTGCTCGAGCATGCCCGCGACGCGGGCGCCGAACTCGCCGTGCTGCCCGAATACTTCGGCGCCATGGGCCGCCAGGACACCGACAAGCTCGCCCTGGCCGAACCGTTCGGCGACGGGCCCATGCAGGCCTTCCTCGCGGAGTCGGCGCGCGCGCTGGGCCTGTGGATCGTGGGGGGCACGTTGCCGCTGCAGAGCAGCGACGCCGCGCACGTGCACAACAGTTCGCTGGCCTTCGCGCCCTCGGGCGAATGCGTGGCGCGCTACGACAAGATCCACCTGTTCCACTTCGACAACGGCCGCGAGCGCTACGAGGAGGCGCGCGTGGTCGAGGCCGGCCACATGCCCGTTACCGTGGACGTGACCGCGCGCGACGGCGAGCGCTGGCGCGTGGGCCTGTCCGTGTGCTACGACCTGCGCTTTCCCGAGCTGTACCGCGCGCACGCGCAAGCCGGCGCCGACCTGCTGCTCGTGCCCAGCGCCTTCACGCATACCACGGGCCAGGCGCACTGGGAACTGCTGCTGCGTGCTCGCGCGATCGAGAACCTGGCCTACGTGCTCGCCCCCGCCCAGGGCGGTGTGCACGAGAACGGCCGCCGCACCTGGGGCCACAGCATGCTCGTCGATCCCTGGGGCCAGGTGCTGGCCCAGCAAAAGGAGGGCGATGGCGTCGTGGTGGGCGAGCTCACGCGCAAGCGCCTGGGCCAGGTGCGCACGCAACTGCCCGCACGGGAGCACCGCGTCCTGTGACCTCCGCTGATCCCCAGGTCTGGCCTTGGCGGCGCTGGCGCAGCGCCTGGCGGCGCTGGTCGCTGTGGACCGCGCTCGTACTGCTCGTGGTCAGCATGCTGATCACGCTCGTGTGGCTGGCAGGCCGCTACGAGGCCAGCCAGGTGCAGAACCGCCTCGAGCGCGACACGGCCGAGGCCGTGGCCGACATCCGCTCTGCGCTGGCCCGCAACCTGCAAAGCCTGCAGGCGCTGAACGCGGGAGGGGCACGCTCCCCGGACTGGGCGAGCGAGGCCACCGAACTCCTGCGCGCGCACCGCGAAATGGTGCGCATCGAATGGCGTGACAACGCGCTGCGTCCGCGTGCCCACGCGCAGTCGCCCTACCGCCCCATCGACTGGGATGCCGAGACGCGCGAAGGCCCGCACACCGACGCAGCCCTGGCCTGCGCCAACGCGCGCCGGCTGGTCGGACCGGCCTACTCGGGCAGCTACTTCCAGCCCCACCGCGATGGCCTGGGCTCCGAGATGATGGAACTGTGCCTGCCGCTCACGGTAGGTGGCCGCACCGAAGGCTTCATCGTCGCCACTTACGCGTTGCAGAACATCCTCGTGGACCTCGTGAGCCACAACCTCACGCGCAGCCAGGAGGTGTCGTTCACCGAGCCCGACGGCACGCGCCTGGCCCTCGTGGGCGCCGCGCGGCGCGGCTCGCGCATGTTCACGGCGCAGCAGTTGCTGGACCTGCCGGGCAGCACGCTGGTGCTGCGCATGGACAGCTGGCACAGCGCGCCCAGCGTGTTCCCCAACGTGCTGACGGCACTGGTCACGGCCATGTCGATCGCGCTCGTCACGGTGGTGTCCGTGCTCGTGCGCGACAACCGGCGGCGCCTGCGCGCCGAACGCGACCTGGGCGACGCGCTCGCGTTTCGCAAGGCCATGGAAGACTCCCTGGTCACAGGCCTGCGCGCGCGCGACCTCAAGGGCTGCATCACCTATGTGAACCCGGCCTTTTGCAACATGGTGGGCTTCTCGGCCTCCGAGATCGTCGGCCAGATATCGCCCTTGCCCTATTGGCCGCCCGAGCATGCGCACGAATACGCCGAGCGGCAGGTCGTGCGCATGGCGGGCCGCCTCGATCCGCCGCGCGAAGGCTACGAGTCGATCTTCATGCGCAAGGACGGCACGCGCTTTCCGGTCATGATCTACGAGGCGCCGCTGATCAACGCGCACGGCCTGCACACCGGCTGGATGGGATCGTTCCTCGACGTGAGCGAGCAGCGCCGCGTGGAAGAGCTCTCGCGCGCCTCGCAGGAACGGCTGCAGGCCACGGCGCGCCTGGCCACCGTGGGAGAGATGGCCTCGCTGCTGAGCCATGAGCTCAACCAGCCGCTGGCGGCGATCTCCAGCTACGCCACGGGATCGATCAATTTGCTGGAGCACACCCCCGGCACGCCCGTGCCCGATGAGTCTATGGTGCGCGCGCAGCTGCACGACCTGCGCACCGCCATGCAGCGCATCGCGTTCCAGGCCGAACGCGCGGGCCGCGTGATCAAGAGCGTGCACGACTTCGTGCGCCGGCGCGAGCAATCGCGCGAAACCGTGGCCGCCGAGGCACTGCTCGAGGCCGTGCTGCCGCTGATCCGCCTGCAGGCCCGCAAGATCGGCGTGCGCGTGATCACCCACGTGGACCCCGATCTGCCCCCCGCACTGTGCGACCGCACGATGGTCGAGCAGGTGCTGCTCAACCTCGCGCGCAATGCCATGCAGGCCATGGACGAGCCCGGCGTCCAGCGCCGCGTGCTGGAGCTGCGCGTGCGCCGCGCGGCCTCCAACGCGCACAGCACCTGGCTGGAGTTCGCCGTGTCCGACTGCGGCGGCGGCATCGCCCCCGAGGTGGCGTCCAAGCTCTTCGCGCCGTTCTTCACCACGCGCGCGGAGGGCATGGGCCTGGGACTGCCCCTGTGCCGCACGGTGGTCGAGCAGCATGGCGGCTTTCTCGGGTTTGCCCCCAACGAGCCGCGTGGTACGGTATTCACTTTCACGCTGCCCGCGGGGCAGCCCGCCAAGCATTCTGGATGACCCTCTGATGGAGCCCGTTTCCAACGCCACCGTCTACATCGTCGACGACGACGCCGATGTACGCGAAGCCCTGGCCTGGCTGCTGCGTTCGCGCCGCCTGCCCAGCGAGGTCTTCGATAGCGCCGAGGCCTTCGAGGCCGCGCTGCGCGAGCGCGCGCCCCACCACCTGCCGCACCGCCAGCACCCCTGCTGCCTGCTGCTGGACGTGCGCATGCCCGGCATGAGCGGCCTGGCATTGTTCGATCTGCTCGTGGCGCGCGGCGAGATCGCCACGCTGCCCGTGATCTTCCTCACGGGCCACGCGGACGTGCCGACGGCCGTGGACGCGGTCAAGCGCGGCGCGTTCGACTTCTACGAGAAACCCTTCTCCGACAACGCGCTCGTGGACCGCATCGAGCAGGCCCTCGCGCAGTCGGCCGCCCGCCTCGAGGAGCGGCGCCAGCGCGAGCAGGTGCGCCAGCGCCTGGGCGAACTCACGGAGCGCGAGCGCGACGTGATGCGCCTCGTGGTGGAAGGCATCCCCAACAAGCTCATCGCGGACCAACTCGACATCAGCGTGCGCACGGTGGAGGTGCACCGCGCGCGCGTGTTCGACAAGATGCAGGTCAAGTCGGCCGTGGAACTGGCCAACCTGCTGCGCGTGCAGGGCTGAACGGGGGCTACGCCCCCGAGCCTTCAGCCGCGCGGGCGCTCGCCCACGAAGATTTCCACGCGGCGATTGCGCGCGCGGCCCTCTACCGTCTCGTTCGAAGCGATGGGCTGGTGCGATCCGCGACCCTCGACCTGCACGCGCGCACCGCTCACGCCGCGCGCCGTGAGGTAATTGCGCGTGCTCTCGGCCCGGTTGAGCGACAGCGGGTTGTTGATGGCATCGCTGCCCGTGCTGTCGGTGTGGCCCACGATGCGCACTTCGGCATTCGGGTTGTTGCGCAGCCCGTCGGCGAAGCGGTCGAGGATGGGCGCGAAATTGGACTTGATGTCGGCACGGCCCGTGTCGAACGAGATGTCGCTCGGGATATCGAGCTTGAGCTGGTTGTCGGCCGTCTGGCTCACGCCCACGCCCGTGCCGTGCGTGGCCTGCTCCATCTCGCGCTTTTGCTTCTCCATGTTCTGCGACCAGATGTAGGTGCCCAGGGCCCCCACGCCCGCGCCGATCACCGCGCCGGTGCCAGCGTTGCCGCCCGTGGCCGAGCCGAGCACGGCGCCGGCCAGCGCGCCCACGCCCGCGCCCGTGGCCGTGCGGCGCTGGGTATCGGTCATGTCTGCGCAGCCGCTCAGCAGCAGGAGCGCGGCCGCAATGCCCAGGAGAGAATGGTGTGATGTGCGCATATCGTTTTCCTTTGTGGGAGAAGGTGGCCGGCGCCCGCCGTTGCCCGATGGCCGCACCGGTCGTTCCATTGTGAACAGCGTTGTTACAGAATATGTGACACGGTGTAACGCGCGCCACGCCCATGCAAAGCCGGTGTCTTCCTACACCTGCGACGGCGGATCCTGGTGCTCGGACGCGGGCCGCGGCGGCTCGCCGCGGCGGCGGCCCGCGAACATGGTCCACCACACAATCACCACCAGCACCACCAGTGCCAGCAAGGCTTCAAGCAAAATCAACCCCATGAACCCGAGACTCCTGCGCGTTCTCTTGATGACGCTGATTGTAGGAACGCTGGCCGCGTGCTCAACCACGCCCCTGCCGCCGCCCACCCCACCCGCAGGTGGCGCGCAGCCGTTGCCGCCCGCAGGCACCATCCCCGGCGACAGCGCGCCGCTGCCCGCTCCGCTGACCCAGGCCAGGAGCCGCTGGGTGCCCGTGCGCTGGGCGGAGCTGCCGGGCTTTTCCACCGACGCGCTGCACGAGGCCTGGAACGCCTGGATCAAGGGCTGCGAACGCCCCGCGCCGGCCTTTGCACCGCTGTGCAGCGAAGTGCGGCGCCTGTCGATCGCCAGCCCCGAGGAGCAGCGCGCCTGGATGGTCGCACGCATGCAGCCCTACCGCGTCGAGGCGCTGGACGGCAACGCCGAGGGCCTGCTCACGGGCTACTACGAGCCCTTCATGGATGCGTCGCGCCTGCCCGGCAATGGCTTCACGGTGCCGTTGTACCGCCCGCCCGCGTCGTTCGACCGCAAGCCCTGGTACACGCGCCAGCAGATCGACACCCTGCCCGAGGCCCAGGCCGCGTTGCAGGGCCGCGTCATCGCCTGGCTGCGCGACCCCGTGGACGCCCTGGTGCTGCACATCCAGGGCTCCGGACGGCTGCGCGTCACCGAGCCCGACGGCAGCCAGCGCCTCGTGCGCGTGGCCTACGCGGCCACCAACGACCAGCCTTACCAGAGCGTAGGCCGCTGGCTGCTCGACCAGGGCGCCACGCGCGACGCAACCTGGCCCGGCATCAAGGCCTGGATCGCGGCCAACCCGCAGCGCGTGAATGAGCTGCTGTGGAGCAATCCGCGTTACGTTTTCTTTCGCGAGGAGCCGCTGGACGGCCTGGACGCTGCCTTCGGCCCGCGCGGCGCGCAGGGCGTGGCGCTCACGCCGGGGCGCTCGATCGCGGTGGACCGCCAGAGCATCCCCTACGGCACACCCGTGTGGCTGGCCTCGAGCGGCCCCACGGCCCAGCTCGGCCGCCTCGTGATGGCGCAGGACACGGGCAGCGCCATCGTGGGCGCGGTCCGCGCCGACTATTTCACGGGCTGGGGCCCCGAAGCCGGCGACGTGGCCGGGCGGCTCAAGCAGGGCCTGCGCCTGTGGGCGCTGTGGCCACGCTAGGCCGCGGGGGCACAGCAAGAGCGCCGGGGGCAGGGGGTGGCATGACTCCCATGGCGGATAGGCAATGAATCGGCCTCTAGTGCTTACCCAGCGGTCACAATCAGCTATTAAAAGGTGAGCATTACTGCTGCAGGTGTGCCAGCGGCAGTGCACCGCTGGCCTTCACCTCGCCCAGCGAGAAGCTGGTGTGCATGTCTTTCACGTTGGGCAGATTGAGCAGCACGTTGCGCGCGAACTGCGAAAAGCTGTCGAGGTCGCGCGCCACGACCTGCAGCTCGAAGGTGCCGGTGCCGCTGATGTAGTGGCACGAGACCACCTCGGGGATCTTCCGGATGGCCTCCTCCATGGCCTGCGTGAGGCCGCCGGTGTTGCGGTCGGCATCCAGGCGCACAAAGGCCAGCACGCCCAGGCCGATCTTGCGCCGGTCGATTTCGGCGCGGTAGCCCTTGATGAAGCCCGCCTCCTCCAGCGCACGCACGCGGCGCCAGCAGGGCGCGGCCGAGAGGCCCACGCGCTGGGCCAGTTCGGCGTTGGTCAGGCGCGCGTCGGATTGCAGTTCCTGCAGGATGGCCAGGTCGAATTTGTCCAGGTTGTTCAAAATATCCACCAAATGAGAAAGAATCTTTCGCAAGATAGCGCAAATACGGCATCAAAAGCAAACACCTATCGGCGACAAGGGCATACACTCCTCTGCACACTGGAGCCGCCACCCTAACTGGCAGGCGCCCACGTTCCGCCCCACAAGACGCGGCCCCACGAACCCGCGAAGGAGACAACACGATGAACGCACCCTTGCCCGAATCCATCCGCAAGGCCCTCGAAACCGTCACGCTGGAAGACAAATACACCCTGGGCGAAGGCCGCGCCTTCATGAGCGGCGTGCAGGCCCTGGTGCGCCTGCCCATGCTGCAGCGCCAGCGCGACGCGATCGCGGGCCTGAACACCGCGGGCTTCATCAGCGGCTACCGCGGCTCGCCGCTGGGCGGCTACGACCAGGCCCTGTGGTCTGCCAAGAAGCACCTGGCCGCTCACAACATCGTGTTTCAGCCCGGCGTGAACGAGGAGCTGGGCGCCACGGCCGTGTGGGGCACGCAGCAGCTCGACCTGTACCCGCAGTCCAAGAAGTTCGACGGCGTGTTCGGCATCTGGTACGGCAAGGGCCCCGGCGTGGACCGCTGCTCCGACGTGTTCAAGCACGCCAACATGGCCGGCACCGCCCGGCACGGCGGCGTGATCGCCGTGGCGGGCGACGACCACATCAGCAAGAGCAGCACGGCCGCGCACCAAAGCGACCACATCTTCAAGGCCTGCGGCCTGCCGGTGTTCTTCCCCTCGAGCGTGCAGGACATCCTCGACATGGGCCTGCACGCCTTCGCGATGAGCCGCTTCTCGGGCCTGTGGTCGGGCCTCAAGACCATCCAGGAGGTGGTGGAGTCCTCCAGCAGCATCTCGGTAGACCCCGACCGCGTGAAGATCATCATCCCCGAGGATTTCCAGATGCCCCCGGGCGGCCTGCACATCCGCTGGCCCGACGCGCCGCTCGAGCAGGAAGCGCGCCTGATGGACTACAAGTGGTACGCCGCCCTGGCCTACGTGCGCGCCAACAAGCTCAACTACAACGTGATCCAGGGCCCGCAGGATCGCTTCGGCATCATCGCCAGCGGCAAGGCCTACAACGACATGCGCCAGGCGCTGGTAGACCTGGGCCTGGATGACGACACCTGCCACCAGCTCGGCATCCGCGTGCACAAGGTCAACGTGGTCTGGCCGCTGGAGGCCACGATCACGCGCGATTTCGCGCAGGGCCTGCAGGAAATCCTCGTCGTCGAGGAAAAGCGCCAGGTCATTGAATACCAGCTCAAGGAAGAGCTCTACAACTGGCGCGCCGACGTGCGCCCCAACGTGCTGGGCAAGTTCGACGAGCAGGAGGGCGACAACTCGGGCGGCGAATGGAGCATGCCCAACCCCAGCCAGAACTGGCTGCTGCGCCCCAAGGCCGACCTCACGCCCGCCATCATCGCCAAGGCCATCGCCAAGCGGCTCAAGAAGCTGGGCGTGCCCTCGGACATCGTGGCGCGCATGGACGCGCGCCTGTCAATCATCGACGCGCGCGAGCGCGGCCTGCTCGAGGTGAAGACCGACACCGGCGAGCGCGCCCCCTGGTTCTGCAGCGGCTGCCCGCACAACACGAGCACGCGCGTGCCCGAGGGCTCGCGCGCCGTGGCCGGCATCGGCTGCCACTACATGACGG
>JAYSFC010000100.1:0-14370 GCA_041913505.1 Acidovorax sp. | reverse complement strand
ACGCCACGATGCGCTACGTGACCAACTCCAAGGGCGAGCTGGTGGTGATTGCCCGTTCCGGCGAAATCGTCATCCACGACGAACACGGCCGCGAGCGCGAGCGCCACAAGGTGCCTTACGGCGCCATCCTGTCGGTCAAGGCCGACCAGACCATCAAGGCCGGCACCATCCTGGCCAACTGGGACCCGCTGACCCGACCCATCATCACCGAATTCGCCGGTCAGGTGAAATTCGAGAACGTGGAAGAAGGTCTGACGGTGGCCAAGCAGGTCGACGAAGTGACCGGTCTGTCCACCCTGGTGGTGATCGACCCCAAGCGCCGTGGCTCTGCCAAGGTGGTGCGTCCGCAGGTCAAGCTGATCGACGCCAACGGCAAGGAAGTCAAGATCCCCGGCACCGACCACTCGGTGACGATCGGCTTCCAGGTCGGCGCGCTGATCCAGGTGCGCGACGGTCAGGACGTGGGCCCCGGCGAGGTGCTGGCGCGTATTCCGGTCGAAGGCCAGAAGACCCGCGACATTACCGGCGGTCTGCCCCGTGTGGCTGAACTGTTCGAAGCCCGCACGCCCAAGGACAAGGGCACGCTGGCCGAGATCACCGGCACCATCTCCTTCGGTAAGGAAACCAAGGGCAAGGTGCGCCTGCAGATCACCGATCCGGACGGCAAGGTCTGGGAGGAACTCGTGCCCAAGGAAAAGAACATCCTCGTGCACGAAGGCCAGGTGGTGAACAAGGGCGAATCGATCGTGGACGGCCCGGCTGATCCGCAGGATATCCTGCGCCTGCTGGGGATCGAAGAGCTCTCGCGTTACATCGTCGATGAAGTGCAGGATGTGTACCGCTTGCAGGGTGTGAAGATCAACGACAAGCACATCGAGGTGATCGTTCGCCAGATGCTGCGCCGCGTCGTGGTCGAGAACTCGGGCGATTCGAGCTACATCGCGGGCGAGCAGGTCGAGCGCTCCGAGATCCTCAACACCAACGAGGCACTGCAGGCCGAGGGCAAGATCCCCGCGACCTACAGCAACCTGTTGCTGGGTATCACCAAGGCGTCGCTGTCCACCGACTCGTTCATCTCGGCCGCTTCCTTCCAGGAAACCACCCGCGTGCTCACCGAGGCTGCCATCATGGGCAAGCGCGACGAGCTGCGTGGCCTGAAGGAAAACGTCATCGTGGGTCGCCTGATCCCGGCAGGCACGGGCTTGGCCTACCACCAGGCGCGCAAGGCCAAGGACGCGATGGACGAGGCCGAGCGCCGCGCCATTGCCGAGGCCGAGGCCGCCGAGATGGCCGCTGCGACCGAAGGTGCGGCCTCCGCCGTGGAAGGCAGCGCGGGCGATCCCTTGGCCGATTAAGCCCGAGGTGATCCTCTGAATCGCTCCCGCCCTGTCGCTTCGGCAGGCCGGGAGCGTTTTTGTTTCGATTCTGTCCGTTGCGTTTTCTCTGGGCCGGTTCGCGGGTCGTCAGCCGCGCCGGCGTATTGGCATGCCGTCTTCGCCGATTTTCTGGGCCGTATGCGCCCTGCTGCTGTTCTGGACCGTCGGGGCCTACAACCGCCTCGTGCGGCTGCGCTCCGCCGTGATCCAGGCCTTCGGCGGCCTGGATGCCCACCTTGTCCGCCTGATGGCCATGCTGGCCGAGTGCGATGCAGCGCATGCGAGCGCGCAGGGCGTCGTGGCCGAGGCGCGGGTAGCGCTGCAGGCGGCCGCCACGCAGTTCGGTGCCTCGCTGGCCGTGGCACGCGCGCGGCCACTGCAGCCCGATACGGCGGCGGCACTGGCGGCCGGCCGCGACGTACTCGATGCCGCGTGGCAGGCCCTGCTGCGCGTGCGCGAGGACGAGGACGGCCCTGCCGCCGTGGCTGCCTGGCGCCAGCAATGGGAGGAGCACCAGGCGCAAAGCCGCCTCGCGGTGCACCAGCTCAACGATGCCGTCGTGCAGTACAACGACGCCATCCACCAGTTTCCGCCGCGCCTGCTGGCCTGGCTTTTCGGCTTCAAGCCCGCGCGGCCGCTATGACTATGAAGGCATCCACTCCAGCCCGTGCAGCGGGCCCATCGATTGCGCTGTGGCAGCAGCTCGGGGCCACGGCCGAGGCCCTGCAGGCCGTGCGCGCGGGGCAGTCGGGCACGGCCGCGCTGGCGGCCGTTCCAGCGGGGCTGCGCCCTGGTGTCCAGGCGCTGCTGTTCCAGGTGCTGCGCAATCTGGGCCGTGCGCAGGCGTTGCGCCGCCAGCTTGCGCCCCGCAACCCGCCGCCGCGCGTCGATGCGCTGCTGTGCACGGCCCTGGCCCTGGCCTGGGACCCGCAGACCGCCGCCTACGAGCCCTTCACGCTCGTGAACCAGGCCGTGGAGGCCGCCAAGCGCGGCGTGGCGCAGCGCCAGGCGCCTTTCATCAATGCCTGCCTGCGCCGGTTCCTGCGGGAGCGCGAGGCCCTCGTGGCCGCCACCGACGACGACCCGCAGGCACGCTGGAACCACCCCACATGGTGGATCGAACGCCTGCGGCGGGACTATCCGCAGCAGTGGCGCGAGATTCTCCAGGCCAACAACACCCATGCACCCATGGCGTTGCGGGTTAATGAGCAAAAGTGCACGCCAGTCGAATACCTGCGGGCATTGAATGCTATGAATTTGGATGCAACTCCCGCGGGTGGCCCGGGGCTGCTACTGCGTGCGCCGCAGCCCGTGCAGGCCCTGCCGGGCTGGAGCGAGGGCTGGGTGTCGGTGCAGGACCTGGCCGCGCAGCGCGCGGCACCGCTGCTGCTACAGGGCCTGGCCTGGCCCGCGCACGGGCGGCCGCTGCGCGTGCTTGACGCCTGTGCGGCGCCGGGCGGCAAGACAGCCCATCTGCTCGAGTGCGCACGCCCCGGTGCGGCGCTGGACGTGACCGCGCTGGACGTGGACCCCGAGCGCTGCGCGCGCATCCACGACACGCTGCAGCGCCTGGGACTGCAGGCGCGGGTGCTGGCGGCCGACGCGGCGCGCCCCGCAGACTGGTGGGGGCCGCAGTGCGGTGGCGAGCCGTTCGACGCCATCCTGCTCGACGCGCCCTGCACGGCCTCGGGCATCGTGCGCCGCCACCCGGACGTGCGCTGGCTGCGGCGCGAGAGCGACATCGCGCAGCTTGCCGCGATCCAGGCGCGCCTGCTCGACACCCTGTGGCCGCTGCTGCGGCCCGGTGGGCGGCTGCTCTACTGCACTTGTTCCGTGTTCCGCGCCGAGGGGGACGAGCAGGTACAAGCGTTTCTTGCGCGCAACACCGGTGCCCGTTTACTGCCCTCGCCAGGGCATTTAATGCCCGGAAGATCGGCGGAGGCCGACGCACTCCCGGACAATCCAGCGGGTGACCATGACGGTTTCTTCTACGCCCTCTTGCAGAAAGCGGACGCCTGAGCGCCGCCGCGGTGTGCCTTGGGGCCAGCTGCCGATCCTGCTGTGGGGCCTGGGGCTTTGGCTGCTGGCGCTGCTGCCGGGCGCAGCCACGCCCGCGCACGCCCAGGTGCCCGGCGAGGTTGTGCAGATGCAGCTCGAGCGCACCGACGAGGGGCTGCTGTTGAGCGCGGGCCTGCGTTTCGAGTTACCCGACGTTGTGGAGGATGCGCTGCGCAAGGGCATTCCCATGTACTTCATCACCGAGGCCGAGGTGCTGCGCGAGCGCTGGTACTGGTCCGACAAGTCCGTGGCCCATGCCTGGCGCTACCTGCGCCTGTCCTACCAGCCCCTCACGCGCCGCTGGCGCCTCAACACCTCATCCACGCCTTTCACCAACGCGGGCCTGGGCATGGCGCTGGGGCAGAACTTCGAGGACTACGAGGAGGCGCTTGCGGCCATGCAGCGCCTGGCGCGCTGGAAGATCGCCGAGGCGGCGGATGTGGACGATGACGCGCGCTACGTGGTGCAACTGCGTTTCCGCGTGGACCTGTCGCAGCTGCCGCGCCCCTTCCAGATCAGCGCCGCGGGCCCCCGCTCGGGCTGGAACCTGCTGGTGTCGCGCACCCAGCGCCTGCCGCCGGAGGCGGCCCAGCCATGAGCGGCGGCACCAACCGGGCTTCGCTGAGCGCGTTCCGCTCCTCCCGCGCCGTGCGCTGGGTGCTGGGCGTGGGCGTGGCCATCATGTGCGCGATCGGCATGGTGCTGATGTTCTTGCTCACGCTGGCCACGAACAACCGCGCCCTCTACGAGCGTAACTACGCTTGGCTGTTCGGCGTCAACATGCTCGTGGCGGGCCTGCTGGCGGTCGTGTTGCTCTGGGTGGCGGTGCGCCTGGGCTTGCGGCTCAAGCGGGGGCGCTTCGGCAGCAAGCTGCTCGTCAAGCTCGCAGGCATCTTTGCCGTGGTGGGCCTGGTGCCGGGGTTGTTGATCTACGTGGTGTCCTACCAGTTCGTGTCGCGCTCGATCGAGAGCTGGTTCGACGTCAAGGTCGAGGGCGCGCTCTCGGCCGGCGTGAGCCTTGCGCGGTCTACGCTCGACACCATCGCCACCGACATGGCCAACCGCACGCGCACGGCCAGCGTCCAGCTGGCGCAGGTGCCCGACGCGGCTGCGGGCTTGGTGCTCGAGCGCATCCGTGACCAGCTCGGCGCCACCGATCTCGTGCTCTGGAACGCCTCGGGCCAGGCCGTGGCGAGCGTCGGCCAGTCGCGCTTCGAGCTCAACCCCGAGCGGCCCAGCCTGCGGCAACTGCGGACCGCACGCCAGCAGCGCGCCGCCTTCCAGATCGAGGGGCTGGACGACATCACCGATCCTGCCGCCGTGCAGAATGCGCGCGTCAAAACCCTGGTTCAGGTGACCAGCCCCACGGTGGGGCTGCTGCTGGAGCCCCGCTTTCTGCAGGCCACGCTGCCGCTGCCCTCCACGCTTGTGGCCAACGCCGTGGCCGTGCAGGAGGCCAACCGCGAATACCAGGAGCGTGCCTTGGCGCGCGGGGGACTGCGGCGCATGTACATCGGCACGCTCACGCTTAGCCTGTTCCTGGCCGTGTTCGGTGCCGTGTTGCTGGCCGTGCTGCTGGGCAACCAGCTCGCGCGCCCGCTGCTCGTGCTGGCCGAGGGCGTGCGCGAGGTCGCCTCGGGCAATCTTTCGCCGAAGGCCGTGCTGCAAGGCAAGGACGAGCTCGGCGGCCTCACGCGCTCCTTCGCCGTCATGACCCAGCAACTGGCCGACGCGCGCGCCGCCGTCGAGCGCAGCATCGGCGACGTGGACGCGGCACGCGCCAACCTGCAGACTATCCTGGACAACCTCACGGCCGGCGTGATCGTGCTTGACACCCAGGGCGTGATCCACTCCGCCAACCCCGGCGCCACGCGCATCCTGCGCGCGCCCATGGCGGCCTACGAGGGGCGGCCTTTGTCCGAGGTGCCGGGCCTTGCCGCATTCGGCGCGGCCGTGCAGGAGCAGTTCGATGCCTTCGCGGGCGACCGCGGCGTGCTGCACGGGCTGGACCACTGGCAGCAGTCGTTCGTGCTGCACGCCCCCCCGAACGGCAATGCGCACGACGGCACCAGCCTTGTGGTGCGCGGGGCCGAGCTGCCCGACGCCTCGCGCCTGCTCGTCATCGACGACATCACCGAGATCGTTTCTGCCCAGCGTGCCCAGGCCTGGGGCGAGGTTGCGCGGCGCGTGGCGCACGAGATCAAGAACCCGCTCACGCCCATCCAGCTCTCGGCCGAGCGGCTGCAGATGAAGCTCTCCGGCAAATTGCCCGAGGCGGAACAGGCCGTGCTTGCCAAGTCGGTGCGCACCATCGTCGAGCAGGTCGACGCAATGAAGCGCCTCGTCAACGAATTCCGCGAGTATGCGCGGCTGCCGGCTGCCGAACTGCACCCGCTGGACCTCAACGCCCTGGTCACGGATGTGCTGCACCTTTACGGCGCAGAGAACGCCACGGTGCCGGTCAATGTGGAGCTCGACCCGCATTGCCCTCCGATCGCGGGCGATGCGCAGCAGCTGCGGCAGGTGGTTCACAATCTGTTGCAAAACGCCCAGGACGCCACCGAACAGGCCGTGCAGCAGTCGGGGGCCACGCCAGAGCCCGTGTGCATCAGCACCCGCTGGAGCGAGTCATCGCGCCGCGTGCGGCTCACCGTGCGCGACAGTGGTTGCGGCTTCCCGCCGCATATCCTGCAGCGCGCGTTCGAACCCTACGTCACCACCAAGCCCCGGGGCACGGGTCTCGGGCTTGCCGTCGTGAAAAAAATCGCGGATGAGCACGGCGCGCGCATCGATCTTGCTAACCGTATGGAAAACGGCATGGTGCGGGGGGCCCAAGTATCGCTATCATTCGCCCCGGAACGCGCGGTGGCGCTTTAACAACACCGCACTGCAGGATAAGGCGCTTCACTCTTATGGCAAACATTCTGGTGGTCGACGACGAACTCGGGATTCGGGACCTGTTGTCCGAAATCCTCAACGACGAAGGTCACAGCGTAGATCTCGCGGAGAACGCGACCCAGGCCCGCAACTCGCGCGCAAGCAATGTGTACGACCTGGTCCTGCTCGACATCTGGATGCCCGACACCGATGGCGTGACCCTGTTGAAGGAGTGGGCGGCCACGGGCCTGCTGACCATGCCCGTCATCATGATGAGCGGCCACGCCACCATCGATACCGCCGTGGAGGCCACGCGCATCGGCGCGTTCTCGTTCCTCGAGAAGCCCATTACGCTGCAAAAGCTGCTCAAGGCCGTGGAGCAGGGGCTGGCGCGCAGCACGGCCAGCTCCGCTCCGGCCACCGCCTCCGTGCACAAGCCCCTGGCGCCCGCGTTCGACAATGCGGCGGCGCCGATCCCCGTGCTCAACGGGGCCTTGTCGGGAGACATGGGCCCGCACTCGCACCAGGGGTTCGACCTGGACCGCCCGTTGCGCGAGGCGCGCGACGGCTTCGAGAAGGCTTATTTCGAGTTCCACCTCGCGCGCGAAGGCGGCTCCATGACCCGCGTGGCCGAGAAAACCGGTCTGGAGCGCACCCACCTCTACCGCAAGCTGCGCCAACTCGGCGTGGACCTGGGGCGCAGCAAGCGCGGATAAATTTTCGCGTTTTCTTTACGGTGCTGATTTTTCTGGTTATAATTTAAGTCTTGGCCCGGTAGCTCAGTTGGTAGAGCAGCGGATTGAAAATCCGCGTGTCGGTGGTTCGATTCCGCCCCAGGCCACCAATCCAAAGCCCTTGATTTCGCAAGAACTCAAGGGCTTTTCGCTTTCCCTCGGCGCAGGCTGCATCGGCCGCGCGGCGGCCCCCGGCATTCCATGGCTTCTCTGGCAGACACCACCCTCGGCATCGACTTCGGCACTTCCAACTCGGCGATTGCGCTGCGCCAGGGGATGGGGGCTGCGTGGCTGGTGCCGCTCGAGGGCGAGAGCATGGCCATGCCTACGGCCTTGTTCTTCAATGCCGAGGAGCAACGCACCCACTATGGCCGCGATGCCGTGGCGCATTACCTTGGTGGTGTGGAGGGGCGGCTCATGCGCTCGCTCAAGAGCCTGCTGGGCAGCGCGTTGCTGCAGGACAAAACCGCGGTGCACGGCGGCTTGGTGAGCTACCAGGAAATCATCGCGATATTCCTGCGCCGCCTCGCGGGTGCCGCGCAGCAGGCGCTCGGGGGCCTGCCGGGCCGTGTGGTGCTGGGGCGGCCCGTGCACTTCGTGGACGACGATGCGGCGCGCGACCGCCAGGCCGAGGAGGCGCTGCGCCAGGCCGCGCACAGCGCAGGCTTTGCGCAGGTGAGCTTTCAGCTCGAGCCTATCGCGGCGGCGCTGGACTATGAGCAGCGGCTTGCGCGCGAGGCCTGCGTGCTCGTGGTCGACATTGGCGGGGGCACGTCCGACTTCACCGTCGTGCGGCTCGGGCCCGAGCGGGCGGCGCGCCCGGACCGTACGGCCGACGTGCTGGCCACCACCGGCGTGCACATTGGCGGCACGGACTTCGACCATCGCCTCAACCTGGAACTGGTGATGCCGCTGCTGGGCTTTCGCCACCGCGGCCCTAGTGGCCGCGAGGTGCCGAGCCGTGTGTTCTTCGACCTCTCGACCTGGCACCTGATCCAGTGGCTCTATGCGCCGCAGCGTTTGCGCGAGGCCCAGGCCCTGCGCCAGGACTACTCCGACCCCGCGCTGCATGCGCGGCTGGTGCGTGTGCTGGGCGAGCGCTGGGGGCACCGGCTGGCCGACGCGGTGGAGCAAGGCAAGATCGCCGCGTCGCAGCAGGGTGCGGAAGTGCGGCTCGGCCTCGACTGGCTGGAGCCGGGGCTGGAGGCGGCCATCACGCCGCAGGGGCTGTCGCAGCATCTGCAGGCCCAGCTTGCGCGTGTGGTGGACTGCGCGCGCGAAGGCGTGCGCCTCGCGGGGCTGGAGCCGCAGCGGCTCGATGCCGTCTACCTCACGGGCGGCTCATCGGCGCTGCGCCCATTGCGCGCCGCGCTGCGCGAGGCCTTTCCCGACACGCCGCAGGTCGAAGGCGATCTGTTCGGCAGCGTGGCCACGGGACTGGTGTATGCGCGCTGAACGAATGCTATTGAATGTGTAGCTGCTTGTGACCGCTGCACAAGCACTGGCGGTCATTCTGGGTCTGCGGATCGCTTGAGCGCGAGCGCCGCGTCGTACAGCGCGTTGCGCGGCGCGCCCGTGATCTCGGCGGCCAGCCGCACGGCGGTTTTCACGGGCAGCTCGCCGAGCAGCAGGCGCAGCACGCGCAGACCCTCGCCGTCGTCGCTGGCCGTGGCCACGGGGTGCAGCAGCACAACGAACTCGCCGCGCGTGCGCTGTGGCGTGCCCGCGAGCCACGCGGGCAGCTCCTGGGCCGGCACGGTGGCGATCTCCTCGAATTGCTTGGTGAGCTCGCGCGCGAGCGTGACGGGGCGCGGGCCCAGCACGGCCAGGGCTTCGGCCAGTTCGGCGATGCGGTGCGGCGCCTCGAGCAGCGCCACGCAGCGCGGCTCCTGGGCGAGTTCCGCCACGGCGCCCGCGCGCTCGGCGGATTTGGTGGGCAGGAAGCCCGCAAAGACAAACCCGCCCTCGCCCTGGGCTGGTGCCACGGCACCCGCCACGCTGAGCGCGGCCGTCACGCTGCTGGCGCCGGGCAGGGGCAGGGCGCGCAGGCCCGCCGCGTGCACGGCCGCCACCAGGCGCGCGCCCGGGTCGCTCACGCCGGGCGTACCGGCGTCGCTCACATAGGCCACGCGCTGGCCCGCGCGCAGGCGCTCCACCACGGCCTGCGCGGCCTCGGCCTCGTTGTGCTGGTGCACGGCCAGCAGCTGGGCGCCGGGGCGCTCGAGCCCGTAGGAGCGCAGCAGCGCCTGTGTGTGGCGCGTGTCCTCGCAGGCCACCGCGTCGACCAGCTGCAGCACGTACAGCGCGCGCAGCGTGATGTCGGCCAGGTTGCCGATGGGCGTGGCGATGACGTACAGCGCGCCCTGCGGATAATGCTGCGCAGCCGCCGCGTCACGGGCGGCGGTGAGGGCGGAGGCGAAAGAGGCGCTCAATGGACTTCCTTGGAAAAATGCGGGCGGTCACCACGCGGGCGCAGGGCAATGCGGCGGAGGACCGGGCCCTTGCGCACCTGCAGGCTGCGGGGCTGCAACTGCTGGCGCGCAATTATCGGACGCCGGGGCGCGGCGGCGGCGAGATCGACCTCGTGCTGCGCGAACGCGATGGCACGCTGGTCTTTGTGGAGGTGCGCAGCCGCGCGAGCCGCGCCTATGGCGGCGCGGGCGCGAGCATTGGCGCCGCGAAGCAGCGGCGCATCGTGTTTGCTGCGCAGCACTACCTGTTGCGCTGGCCAGCGCCGCCGCCATGCCGTTTCGACGCCGTGCTCGTCGATGGCGGCGAGGTGCAATGGCTGCGCGCCGCGTTCGATGCGCAGTAGGTGCGCCGTCCGCGCGATGGCCGGCGCGGGGAACCCGTGCGGGCCGCGCCGATCCCACACAATAGCGGCCGCAGGCCCCGGGTGCGCGCGCACGGGGTACGGTTTGCTACAAAAGGTGTAACAACCGCCGCTATCATCGAACCCCATGCTTGAGCAACGCATTCAACAGCATTTCATCGACAGCGCGGACCTGAAATACCAGGCCGCCCAAGCATTGAGCCTCCCCATCGCCGCCGCCGTGCAGGCCGTGCTGGCTTGCGTGACCAGCGGCGGCAAGGTGCTGGCCTGCGGCAGCGGCCCCTCGGCCGCCGAGGCGCGGCAGTTCGCCGCGCTGTGCGTGGCGGGCTTCGAGCGAGAGCGGCCCGAACTGGCAGCGCTCGCGCTCAGCGAGGACACGGCTCTGTACGTGGCACCTTCGGGCGCCGTGGATGGCGAGCAGGGGCTTGCGCGCCAGGTGCGGGCCCTGGGCCAGGCGGGCGATGTGCTGCTGGCGCTGTGCGTGAGCGGCTGCGATGCGGCTGTGCTCGCGGCCGTGGTGGCCGCGCACGAGCGCGACATGACCGTGGTGGCGCTCAGCGGCCGCACAGGGGGCGATCTCGCGGCCGTGTTGCGCGAGACCGATGTGCTCATCTGCGTGCCGCACGACCGCGCCGCGCGCGTGCGCGAAGTCCATGCCCTGGCGCTGCACTGCCTGTGCGACGGCGTGGACGCTCAGTTACTTGGTGAACAGGAGATACCACTATGAAGTTTCGAGGAACCCGTACCGCCTGCATGCTGCTGGCTGCCGCCGCGCTGGCGGGCGGACTGTCGGCCTGTGTGCCACTGGTCGTGGGAGGCGCGGCCGTGGGCACCATGGTGGCCGTGGACCGGCGCACGTCGGGCACGCAGCTCGAGGACGAGGGCATCGAAGTGCGTTCGGTCAACCGCATCAATGAGCTGCTGGGCGAGCGCGCCCATGTCAACGTGACAAGCTGGAACCGCCAGGTGCTGCTGACGGGCGAGGTCCCGACCGCCGAGGACCGCCAGAAGGTCGAGCAGAGCGTGCTGGGCGTGGAGAATGTGCGCTCGGTCGTCAACGAACTCGTGGTGGCGCCCATCTCGTCGGTGTCGCAGCGCTCGAACGACGTGCTGATCAGCGGCAAGGTGAAGGCGAGCTTCGTGGATGCCAAGGACATCATGAGCAGCGCCTTCAAGGTGGTCACCGAACGTGGCGTGGTCTACCTCATGGGCCGCGTGACGCAGCGCGAAGCCACGCGCGCCACCGAGATCGCGCGCGGCGTGAGCGGCGTGGTGAAGGTGGTGCGCATCTTCGAAATCATCTCCGAGGAAGAGATGCGCCGCGGCTTCGCGGCCCAGCAGCCTGCGCCCGTGGTGCGGGACCCGGCCCACACGGCGCCCTAAGGGGGCACCCGGCCAGCGGCGGCGGCTGGCCGGTGCAGCGCCGGTCAGCCCTTCTTGGGCGGCGCCAGGCGTGCAATCAGGCTGGACGTGTCCCAGCGGTTGCCGCCCATCTGCTGCACGTCGGCGTAGAACTGGTCCACAAGCGCCGTCACGGGCAGGCGCGCGCCGTTGCGCTTGGCTTCGTCGAGCACCAGGCCCAGGTCCTTGCGCATCCAGTCCACAGCGAAGCCGAAGTCGAAGCGGCCCTCGATCATGGTCTTGCCGCGGTTGTCCATCTGCCAGCTCTGCGCCGCGCCCTTGCCGATCACTTCGAGCACCAGGGGCATGTCCAGGCCGGCCTGCATGCCGAATGCGACAGCCTCCGACAGGCCCTGCACGAGGCCCGCGATGCAGATCTGGTTGACCATCTTGGCGAGCTGGCCCGCACCGCTGTCACCAATGCGCGTGAACGCGCGCGAGAACGCCATCGCCGTGGGGCGCACGGCATCAAAGGCGGCCGCGTCGCCGCCGCACATCACCGTGAGCTGGCCGTTCTGTGCGCCAGCCTGGCCGCCCGATACGGGGGCGTCGATGAACTGCAGGCCCAGCGTGCGCGCGGCGGCGAAAAGCTCGCGCGCGACCTCGGCCGAGGCCGTGGTGTGGTCCACGAAGACGGCGCCCTGCCGCATGCCCGCGAAGGCGCCATCGGCGCCCAGCGTGACCGAGCGCAGGTCATCGTCATTGCCCACGCAGCAGAACACGATGTCGGCCCCCTGGGCCGCTTCGCGCGGGGTGGCAGCATGTTTGGGGGCCTTGGTGCTGGCGTACTCTGCGCACCATGCTTGTGATTTGGTAGCTGTCCGGTTGTAGACCGTGACCTCATGGCCCGCGAGTGCCAGGTGGCCCGCCATGGGGTAGCCCATGACGCCCAGGCCCAGGAAGGCGACTTTGCGCGCGGTGGTGGGTTCGTAGGTGCGAGGGTGGGTGCTTGGCATGTGCGGGACTTTCGTGCTTCAAAGAAAACGCCCGCCGCTGGGGCGGGCGGGCGGGTGCGTGCGCTGTCAGACGATGGCGAAATGCTCGGTGCCCGAGGACAGGTCGGTGGTTTTGGCGCGCTGGCTGCTGAGCTTGATCTGCAGGCGCAGATCGTTGAGCGAGTCGGCGTTGCGCAGGGCGTCCTCGTAGCCGATGACGTTGGCCTCGAACAGGTCGAACAGCGACTGGTCGAAGGTCTGCATGCCCAGGTTGCGGCTCTTCTTCATGATTTCCTTGATCTCGGCGACCTCGCCCTTGAAGATCAGGTCTGCGATCAGCGGCGTGTTGAGCATCACCTCGACGGCGGCGGCGCGGCCCTTGCCGTCCTGCTTGGGAATCAGGCGCTGCGAGATCAGCGCGCGCAGGTTCAGCGACAGGTCCATGAGCAGCTGCGCACGGCGCTCCTCGGGGAAGAAGTTGATGACCCGGTCGAGCGCCTGGTTGGCGCTGTTGGCGTGCAGCGTGGCCAGGCACAGGTGGCCGGTCTCGGCGAAGGCCACGGCGTGCTCCATGGTCTCCCGGTCGCGGATTTCGCCCATCAGGATCACGTCGGGGGCCTGGCGCAGCGTGTTCTTGAGTGCCGCCTCCCAACTTTCGGTGTCCAGGCCCACCTCGCGTTGCGTGACCACGCAGTTCTTGTGCGGGTGCACGAATTCGATCGGGTCTTCCACGGTGATGATGTGGCCGAAGGAGTTCTCGTTGCGCCAGTCCACCATGGCCGCGAGCGTGGTCGACTTGCCCGAGCCTGTGGCACCCACGAGGATGCACAGGCCGCGCTTGGTCATCGTCACTTCCTTGAGCACCTGCGGCACGCCCAGGCCGTCGATGGTGGGCAGCGTGAGCGGAATGGTCCGCAGCACCATCCCCACGCGGCCCTGCTGCATGAAGGCGTTGACGCGAAAACGCCCGATGCCAGCCGGTGAGATCGCAAAGTTGCACTCCTTGGTGCGCTCGAAATCCGCGACCTGCTTGTCGCTCATGATGGAGCGGGCCAGCGTCAGCGTGTGGTTGGGCGTCAGCGGTTGGGGCGAAACCTTGGTGACCTTGCCGTCCACCTTGATGGCGGGCGGAAATTCTGCCGTAAGGAACAGGTCGCTGCCGTTGCGGCTGACCATGAGCTTGAGCAGGTCGTTGATGAATTTACTGGCCTGATCGCGTTCCATCAGAGTTTCTCCCGGGTGGTGGCATCGGGTGCCGTGTCATTCATTTACTTCTGATTTTCGCTCAGGCGGGCGCTCACGACGCGCAGGCGCAGCGACAGCTTGCGGGCCAGCAGGGCCACCAGACTGGCGGCCAGCTGGGGGTCTTCGGTCATCATCTCGTCCATGGCCTCGGCGCTCAGCACCGCGATCTCGCAGTCGGTGAGCGTGGTGCAGGCCGAGAAGCGGATGCCGCTGTCGAGCAGCGACATCTCGCCCAGGATGTCTCCCGGGCGTGTCTCGGCCAGGCGCATCTGCTCGCCCCAGGGCTGAATGCGGTCCACGGCGATGGTGCCCGTGAGCAGCACCACCATGAAGTTGCCGTACTCGTCCTGGCGGATCACGTCGCGGCCTGCGGGGACGGCGGCGAACTCGAAGAAGCGCTCCATGCGCTCCACGGCATCCTTGTCGAGGTGCGCCATGTACTTGTCCTTGGACCATAGCGCCTGCAGCAGCTTGCCGCCGCGGCTCGTGGGCAGGCGCTTGGCGCCGATCTCCACTGCGCGCGCCTCCCAGGGCACGAGCAGGGACTCGTCCACGCCCTGGCCGGCGAATGCGGTGGTGAAGAGAACCGAGTCCCCGCTGTCTTCGGCGGGTTTGGTGCCTTGGGTCTTCCGGCGCAAAAGGCTCAAAATGCCTTTCATAGGGAGTGCTCCTTCGGTGGCCGCAAAAGGGCCGGGTGTTGTTCTGGGGTCGGCGGTCGGCCCGGGTGTCAGCCGGGGAAATTCTCGGGGATCTTGGCCTTGCTGCGGGCCTCGGCGGGGCTGATGACGTTGCGCCGCACGAGGTCCGTCAGGTTCTGGTCCAGCGTCTGCATGCCCACGCTGTTGCTGGTCTGGATCGTGGAGTACATCTGCGCCACCTTGGCCTCGCGGATCAGGTTGCGGATGGCGCTG
>JAYSFC010000099.1:0-14513 GCA_041913505.1 Acidovorax sp. | reverse complement strand
ATGGGCGACGACCCCTGGATGGGCGTCTCGCGCCGCTACCCCTCGGGCACCCGCCTGTTCGGCAAGGTCACGAACATCGCCGACTACGGCGCATTCGTGGAACTCGAGCCCGGCATCGAAGGTCTGGTGCACGTTTCCGAAATGGACTGGACCAACAAGAACGTGGCCCCGTCCAAGCTCGTGTCGCTGGGCGACGAAGTCGAAGTCATGGTCCTCGAGATCGACGAAGACAAGCGCCGCATCAGCCTGGGCATGAAGCAGTGCAAGGCCAACCCCTGGCAGGAATTCGCGCAGAACACCAAGCGCGGCGACCGCGTCAAGGGCCCGATCAAGTCGATCACCGACTTCGGCGTGTTCGTGGGCCTGGCTGCCGGCATCGACGGCCTGGTGCACCTGTCCGACCTGTCCTGGAACGAGCCCGGCGAAGCCGCCGTGCGCAACTACAAGAAGGGCCAGGAAGTCGAAGCCATCGTGCTGGCCGTGGACGTGGACCGCGAGCGCATCTCCCTGGGCATCAAGCAGCTCGACGGCGACCCGTTCAGCACCTTCGTCGCCGTGAACGACAAGGGCCAGACGGTGACCGGCAAGGTCAAGACCGTGGACGCCCGTGGCGCCGAGATCGATCTGGGTGAAGACGTCGTCGGTTACCTGCGTGCTTCGGAAATCTCCCGCGACCGCGTGGAAGATGCCCGCAACGTGCTCAAGGAAGGCGACGAAGTGACGGCCGTGGTGGTCAACGTGGACCGCAAGTCGCGCAACATCCAGCTGTCGATCAAGCAGAAGGACATGGCCGACGAGCAAGGCGCCATGGCCAGCCTGTCGGCCCAGTCGGCCCGCGAAAGCGCCGGCACCACCAGCCTGGGCGCTCTGCTGCGCGCCAAGCTGGACGGTTCGGAGAAGTAAATCGCTCCCTGGCGGCCCATGGAAATGGGTCGCCATCCGTCACCGACGGCGGGCGCCCAGGACCATCCTGAGCGCCCGTCTCTCTTTGATCCCCGCGTTTTGTGATCTGCCATGACCCGATCCGACCTTGTTGAAGAACTGGCCGCCCGCTTTGGTCAGCTCACGCACCGCGATGCCGAATACGCCGTCAAGACCATTCTGGACGCCGTGGGCGACGCGCTCGTGCGCGGGCACCGCATCGAAATCCGCGGATTCGGCAGCTTCTCGGTCACACACCGCCCCCCGCGCATGGGCCGCAACCCACGCAGCGGCGAAGCCGTGGCGATCCCCGAGAAACGCGTGCCCCATTTCAAGCCGGGCAAGGCTCTGCGCGAGGCCGTGGACCAGCGCACCGCCCAGATGGGCGAGCAACAGCCCACGCCCTGATGCATTCGCCGGAATACTCGCTCTAGAATTCCCCCACCACCGGGGAGACGCATGAAATACCTCCTGTGGCTGCTCAAGGCAGCCATTTTTTTTACGCTTTTCGCCTTCGCGCTGAACAACCAGCAGGACGCTACCGTGCACTTCTTCTTCAGCACGCAGTGGCGCGCGCCGCTGGTGCTCGTGGTGCTCTCGGCCTTCGCGCTCGGCGTGGTGGTGGGAGTGCTGGGTATGGTGCCGCGCTGGTGGCGCCATCGCAGCGCCGCGCGCCGAGCCCAGGCGGCGGTAGCTCAGCCGCCGGCACCGGCTACCCCGGCCCCCGTAGCCCCCACCGAACCTGCTGAGCCGCCCCTCCATGGAATTTGACCTGAGCTGGATACTGCTGGCCCTGCCCCTGGCCTTCGTGCTGGGCTGGCTGGCATCGCGCTTCGACCTGCGCCAGCTGCGCGCCGAGAACCGCCAGGCCCCCAAGGCCTATTTCAAAGGCCTGAACTTCCTGCTCAACGAGCAGCAGGACCAGGCCATCGACGCCTTCATCGAGGCCGTGCAGAACGACCCCGACACCTCCGAGCTGCACTTCGCCCTGGGCAACCTGTTCCGCCGCCGGGGCGAATACAACCGCGCCGTGCGCGTGCATGAGCACCTGCTCTCGCGTGGCGACCTGAGTGGCGCCGACCGCGACCGCGCCCAGCATGCCCTGGCGCTCGATTTCCTCAAGGCCGGCCTGCTCGACCGCGCCGAGGAAGCCCTCAAGCCGCTCGAGGGCACCGCCTTCGAGAGCGAGGCCCGCCTGGCGCTGCTGGCCATCTACGAGCGCTCGCGCGAATGGCCGCAGGCCGCCGCCATCGCGGCCCGCATCCAGGCCTCGGGCCAGGGCGACTTCAGCACACGCCAGGCCCACTACCTGTGCGAGCAGGCCCAGGCCGCCGCCGTCCAGGGCGACGAGGCCCTCGTGCAGTCGCGCCTTGAAGAAGCCATGGCGGCCGCCCCGCAGTCTGCACGCCCGCGCATCGAGCGCGCACGCCAGCAGCACCGGCTGGGCCAGTCCAGCGCCGCGGTCGACACGATCACGGCCCTGGCCGAGCAGGCGCCAGGGGCGCTGCCCCTGGCCACGCCCCTGCTGCTGGAGGCCGCCGCCGCGTCGGGGCGCAGCGCCGACGCCCTGGACTTGCTCACGCGCCACTATGGCCAGGCCCCCTCGCTCGACCTGCTCGAAGGACTCGTGGCCCTGGACCGTGACAGCGGCGACGCCACGCGACCCGGACGCGCGCGCTATGTGGGGCACCTTGCCAAAGAACCCTCGCTCGTGGCCGCCACGCAATGGCTTGCGGGCGAGCGCCTGGAGCACGAGCAGTTCCACCCCCAGATCCAGCGCGCGCTCGACCAGGCTGCCAAGCCGCTCATGCGCTACCGCTGCGCGGCCTGCGGCTTCGAGGCGCGCCAGCACTTCTGGCAATGCCCCGGCTGCCAGAGCTGGGACAGCTACCCGGCCCGCCGCGTCGAAGAGCTGTAACCCCATGCGCACGCTTCGCCTCCTCATCGCCGCCCTCAGCTGGCTCTGCATGGGCACCGCGGTGGCGGCCGTGGAGGCCAACCGCGCGAGCGAGGCCGAACTCGACGGTGTGCGCGGCATCGGCCCCGGCCTGTCCTCGCGCATCCTCGCGGCGCGCCAGCAGGCTCCCTTCCGCGATTGGGCCGACTTCATCAGCCGCGTGCCGGGCGTGGGCCGCTCGCGCGCCGCCAGGCTATCGGCCGAGGGCCTCACCGTGGACGGGCTGCCCTATGGCGTGCCAGCCCCTGCCGCGCCGGCGGCTTCACACCAGAAGCCATAACCCTGCTTTCATGCGCTAGCGCATAGCCAATGCCGTAGCTGTGCTCAGGTTTTCATAGCACATAGCGAGGGGCTTGCCCGTAGAATGGGCCGCACATGCCCCTGGTTTCCCTCATCCTCCTGCCCTTCCTCGGCAGCCTGCTGGCGGCCGTGCTGCCTGCGAACGCGCGCAACGCCGAGTCGACGCTGGCAGGCGTGATCGCGCTGTTCTGCACGGTGCAGGCCGCGTTGTACTTCCCCGAGATCGCCGACGGCGGCGTGCTGCGCCAGGAGATCGCGTGGATACCCGCGCTGGGGCTGAACCTCGTCTTCCGCCTGGACGGCTTCGCGTGGATGTTCTGCATGCTGGTGCTGGGCATCGGTACGCTCGTCGTGCTGTACGCGCGCTACTACCTGTCGCCAGCCGATCCAGTGCCGCGCTTTTTTGCGTTCTTCCTGGCCTTCATGGGGGCCATGGCGGGGGTGGTACTGTCGGGCAACCTCATCCAGCTGGCGTTCTTCTGGGAGCTGACCAGCCTCTTTTCCTTCCTGCTCATCGGCTACTGGCACCACCGCAAGGATGCGCGGCGCGGTGCGCGCATGGCGCTCACGGTGACAGGCACGGGCGGCCTCGCCATGCTGGCCGGCATGCTGGTGATCGGCCACATCGTGGGCAGCTACGACCTCGACCACGTGCTGGATGCCACCGAACAGGTCCGTGCCCACCCGCTGTACCTCACGGCCCTGGTACTCGTGCTGCTGGGTGCGCTCACCAAGAGCGCGCAATTCCCCTTCCAGTTCTGGCTGCCGCACGCCATGGCAGCACCTACGCCCGTGTCGGCTTACCTGCACTCGGCCACGATGGTGAAGGCCGGCGTGTTCCTGCTCGCGCGCCTGTGGCCCGTGCTCAGCGGCACCGAGCCCTGGTTCTGGATCGTGGGCGGCGCGGGCCTGGCCACGCTGCTCGTGGGCGGCTACGCGGCCATGTTCCAGCACGACCTCAAGGGGCTGCTGGCCTACTCCACCATCTCGCACCTGGGCCTCATCACGCTGCTGCTGGGCCTGAACAGCCCGCTGGCCGCCGTGGCCGCCGTGTTCCACATCATGAACCACGCCACCTTCAAGGCTTCGCTGTTCATGGCCGCCGGCATCGTGGACCATGAAAGCGGCACGCGCGACATCCGGCGCCTCTCGGGCCTGCGGCACATGATGCCCATCACCGCCACGCTGGCCATGGTGGCCAGCGCAGCCATGGCCGGCGTGCCGCTGCTCAACGGCTTCCTGTCCAAGGAGATGTTCTTCGCCGAAACGGTGTTCCTCGACGCCGAGCCCCTGGTGCGCTGGGGCCTGCCCATCGCCGCCACCGTGGCCGGCATGTTCAGCGTGGCCTATTCGCTGCGCTTTACCGTCGACGTGTTTTTCGGCCCGCCCGCGACGGATCTGCCTCACGCACCGCACGAGCCGCCGCACTGGATGCGCGTACCCGTGGAACTGCTCGTGCTTGCCTGCCTGATCGTGGGCGTGCTGCCGGCCTGGTCGGTGGGACCGTACCTCGATGCGGCCGCGCGGCCCGTGGTCGGCGGCACGCTGCCCGCATTCAGCCTTGCCGTGTGGCACGGCCTCAACACGCCATTCGTGATGAGCGTGCTCGCGCTCGCAGGCGGCGTGTTGCTGTACCGCATGCTGCGTGTGCAGCGGGAGGCAGGCCGCATCGACGCGCCGCCCGTCATGGCGCGCATCGATGGGCGCCGCCTGTTCGAGGGTCTGTTAGCGCTGCTCTCGGCCGCGGGCCGCGCGGGCCGCAGGCTGCTGTCCACGCGCCGCTTGCAGTGGCAGATGCTTTGGCTCGTGGGTGCGGCCCTGGCGGCGGGCGCGCTGCCCATGTGGCTGCATGGGCTGCAGCTGGGCCACCGGGGCACGCTGCCGCTGCCCGTGGCCTTCGTGGTGCTGTGGGGCCTGGGTGCCGTCTGCGCCGTGGCCGCGGCCTGGCAGGCCAAGTACCACCGGATGGCCGCGCTCACGCTGCTGGGCGGCGCGGGATTGGCCACCTGCATCACCTTTCTGTGGTTCTCTGCCCCCGACCTTGCGCTCACCCAGATCTCGGTGGAGCTGGTGACCACGGTGCTCATTCTGCTGGGCCTGCGCTGGCTGCCCAAGCGCGACGAGCGCCTGCGCCCCTCGGCGCGCGTGCGCCCGCGCGGCACCCGCCGGCGCCGCCTGCGCGACATGCTGCTGTCGGTGCTGGCCGGAGGCGGCATGGCCTGGCTGGCCTACGCGATGATGAGCCGCGACTTCCCCGAGAGCACCTCCACCTTCTTCCTGGAGCGCGCGCTCACGGGGGGCGGCGGCACCAACGTGGTCAACGTGATGCTCGTGGACTTCCGCGGCTTCGACACCTTCGGCGAGATCGTGGTGCTGGGCATCGTCGCACTCACGGTGTATGCGCTGCTGCGGCGCTTTCGTCCTGCGCGCGAGACCATGGACCTGCCCGAACAGCAGCGCCACCTGTCCGCCGACCTGCAGACCGACCTGCTGAACCCACGCAACGCCCAGGACACGGCCGTGGGCTACCTCATGGTGCCGGCCGTGCTCGTGCGCCTGCTGCTGCCCCTCGCAGCCATGGTGTCGGCCTATCTCTTCATGCGCGGCCACAACGAACCCGGCGGCGGCTTCGTGGCGGGGCTGGTGCTGTCGGTGGCGCTGATCCTGCAGTACATCATCTCGGGCACGCAGTGGGTTGAAGCCCATCTGCCGCTGCTGCCGCGCCGCTGGATCGCCACGGGCCTGCTGTGCGCGCTGGCCACAGGCACAGGGGCCATCGCGCTGGGCTACCCGTTCCTCACCACGCACACCGCGCACCTGCACCTGCCCTGGGTCGGCGATATCCATGTGGCAAGCGCGCTGTTTTTCGACATCGGCGTATTCACGCTGGTGGTGGGCTCCACACTGCTGATCCTCACGGCCATCGCCCACCAGTCGATCCGCGGCCACCGCTACCACGCGCGCCTGCTCGAAGAGGCCGAGGCCGCCAAACATTCCCCCTACACAGGAGACCGCTGATGGAAATCGTTCTGGCCATCGCCATCGGCGTGCTCACCGGCTCGGGCGTGTGGCTGCTGCTGCGCCCGCGCACGTTCCAGGTGATCATGGGGCTGTCGCTGCTGTCCTACGCCGTCAACCTGTTCATCTTCAGCATGGGCCGCCTGGGCCTGGCCGTGGGCAAGACCCCGGTCCTGGCGAGCAGCGTGCCGCACGACTTGCAGCACTATGCCGACCCCATGCCCCAGGCCCTGGTGCTCACGGCCATCGTGATCGGCTTCGCCATGACGGCACTGTTCCTCGTCGTGCTGCTCGCCTCGCGCGGCATGTCGGGCACCGACCATGTGGATGGCAGCCACTCGCGCGACCAGCAGGAGATGCCATGAACGGCGCGGACATGCTTGACGCCCTCTCGCACCTAGTGGAGCGGCTCATGCCGCACCTGATGCTCGCGCCCATCGCGCTGCCGCTGCTCACTGCCGCGCTCATGCTGCTGCTGCGCGAGGAGCACCAGCGCCTCAAGCTCGCGCTGAACCTGGCGTCCACGCTGCTGGGCCTCGCCATCGCCACGGCCCTGCTGGCCTGGAGCGCACGCGCCGGCTCCACCGCCACGCTGGGCGTCTACCTGCCCGGCAACTGGCCCGCGCCGTTCGGCATCGTGCTCGCGCTCGACCGGCTTTCCGCCCTCATGCTCGTGCTCACGAGCAGCGTGGCGCTCGCGTCGATCGTCTTCGCGTCCTCGCGCTGGCACCGCGCCGGCGTGCATTACCACCCACTGTTCCAGTTCCAGCTCATGGGCCTGGCGGGCGCCTTCCTCACGGCCGACCTGTTCAACCTGTTCGTGTTCTTCGAGATCATGCTCGCTGCCTCCTACGGCCTGCTGCTGCACGGCTCAGGCCGCGCGCGCGTGCAGGCCGGGCTGCACTACATCGCGATCAACCTCGCGGCCTCATCGCTGTTCCTCGTCGGCGTATCCATGCTCTACGGCATCACAGGCACGCTCAACATGGCCGACCTCTCGCGCGCCATTCCTCAGGTGGCGGCGGGCGACCGTGGCCTGCTGCACGCGGCCGCGGGCATCCTCGCCACGGCCTTCCTCATCAAGGCGGCCGTGTGGCCGCTCAACTTCTGGCTCGTGCCGGCCTACAGCGCCGCCACGGCACCCGTGGGTGCGCTGTTCGCGCTCATGACCAAGGTGGGCGTGTACACCCTGCTGCGCCTGTGGACGCTGATGTTCGGCAGCGAGGCCGGGGCATCGGCCCTCTTCGGTGGGCCGTGGCTCATCGGCGGCGGCATGCTCACCATGGCGTTCGGCGCTATCGGCATGCTCGGCTCGCAGCGCACCACGCACCTGGCAGGCTTCGCGGCGGTGCTCTCGTCCGGCACGCTGCTCGCAGCCGTGGGGTTCGGGCAAACCGGGCTCACCGCGGCCCTGCTGTACTACCTGTCCAGCTCCACGCTGGCCGTGAGCGCGCTGTTCCTGTTGGCCGACCTGATCGAACGCTGGCGCAACGACGGCACCCAGCCCGACTCGGACGATGAGGATGCCCCCTTCCTCAGCCCCGAACTGGTGCCCACGCAGGGCCTGAACCTCGACGACGACGAAGAGGTGCTCATTGGCCGCGTGATCCCCGCCGCCACCGCCTTCCTGGGCCTGGCTTTCCTGGTGTGCACGCTGGTCATCACGGGCCTGCCGCCGCTGTCGGGCTTCGTGGGCAAGTTCGCCATGCTCACGGCGCTGCTCAACCCGTTGGGCCTCGGCGCCTCGGCGGGCCTGCGCCCGGGGCCTGCGGGCTGGGGCCTGCTGGCCCTCACGATCGGTACGGGCCTGCTCGCGCTGATTGCGCTCACGCGCGTGGGCATCCGCCATTTCTGGGCCGCGCACGACCGCGCCACACCCAGGCTGCGCGTGCTGGAAGGGTTGCCCATCGCCGCACTGCTCGCGGCCTGCGTGGCCCTCACCGTGCAGGCAGGCCCCGTGATGGGCTTCACCCAGGCCGCGGCCAATGCGCTGCACGCGCCGGATACCTATGTGCGTGCCGTCATGTCGGCCATGCCCATCCCTGGTCCGGTGTCCCGCGCGGACGCCCCCGCCGTGAAGGAGGCCCCATGAAGCGCCTTGTGCAGCGCTGGATGCAACGCCTGCTGCCCGCGCCGCTGCTGTCGGTGGCGCTGTTCCTGCTGTGGCTGCTGCTCAACCGCTCGGCGAGCGCGGGCCAACTGGTCCTGGCCACCCTGCTGGCGCTCGCCATTCCCGTGCTCACGCGCGGCCTGCGGCCCCTGCCCGTGCGCATCCGCCGCCCGGGCACGGTGCTGCGCCTGGCCCTCACGGTGATGGCCGACACGGTGGAGTCCAACTTTGCCGTGCTGCGCTTTCTGCTGCTGCCACGCCTGCGCCGCCACCCTCCGGCCTTCGTGCCCATCCCGCTTCAGCTGCGCGACCCCAATGCGCTCGCCGTGCTGGCGATGATCGTGTGCATCACACCCGGCACGGCCTGGGCCGAACTGTCGCGCGACCGTTCGATACTGCTGCTGCACGTGCTCGAGGTGGACGATCCGCAGGCCATCGTCGACCATGTGAAGGCCCGCTACGAACGCCCCCTCATGGAGATTTTTGAATGACGTCCTCCGTGCTCTCCTGGGCCCTGCCCCTGGCGATGGGCATGCTCACGCTGGCGATGGTCTTCACGCTCGTGCGGCTGCTGCGCGGCCCCACGGCGCAGGACCGCGTGCTGGCGCTCGACTGCATGTACCTCAATGGCATGCTGCTGATGCTCGTGCTGGGCATCTACTACGGCAGCGGCCACTACTTCGAGGCCGCGCTGCTCGTGGCGCTGTTCGGCTTCGTGGGCTCCACGGCCATGGCCAAGTTCCTGCTGCGCGGGGAGGTCGTGGAATGACGGGCTTCACACTGCCGCTGTGGGCCGAGGCCGTGATCTCAGCGCTGGTGCTGCTGGGCGCGGCCATCGCGATGGTGGGCTCGCTCGGGCTGCTGCGCCTGCCCACCTACTTCGAGCGCGTGCACGCGCCGTCGATCATCGCCACCATGGGCTGCTGGTGCATCATGCACGCGAGCATCCTGTACTTCTCGCTGCTGGGCTACCAGCTGGCCCTGCACCCGCTGCTGATCGCGCTGTTCATCGCCATCACGGTGCCCGTCACCAACATCTTCCTCATGCGTGCCGCGCTGTTCCGTGCGCGCCGCACGGGCCTCGACGCGCCAGCGAGCGTGAGCCGCACCGCTCCCTCCGCCACCGAAAACTCCTGAATTCATAGCAGTCTGCATCCGGCAGACAAGCACTTCCGGCCAGTTTCTACAAAATTTGCAGAAACCACCGGCTCAGGCACCTGCTCACGGCTCCCGGTGCGTGCGCTATTTGCACGACAATCCCACCCCAGCGGCCAGATGTGCCGCCCCTTGAACTACGGCGCCCCGTCGGGGCGCCTGATTAAACCGCCGTGTATCCGGACGGCGGTGGCTGCTAGCAACGGAGCTTTTTGATGCAACACTTTTTTCCTGCGCGCCGACGGGCGCTGCGGCATGTCCTGGCCTGCGCGCTGGGCATGTCTTCCTTCCTGGCCCTGCCCACGCTGGCGGCCGATCCGCCGGTGCTGCGCGTTTCGGCGATTCCTGACGAAGCCCCTACCGAGCTGCAGCGCAAGTTCGAGCCACTGGGCCAGTACCTGTCGCAGGCTATCGGCATGAAGGTGGTGTTCACCCCCGTGTCCGACTACGCGGCCGTGGTCGAATCGTTGGCCACGCGCAAGCTCGACATGGCGTGGCTCGGCGGCTTCACCTTCGTGCAGGCGCGCATCCGCACGCAGGGCACGGCCATCCCGATCGTGCAGCGTGCCGAAGACGCGCAGTTCACCTCCAAGTTCATCACGGCCGACCCGGCCATCCACACGCTGGCCGACCTGAAGGGCAAGACTTTCGTGTTCGGCGCCCCCTCGTCCACCTCGGGCAGCCTGATGCCGCGCTTTTTCCTGCAAAAGGCCGGCCTCCAACCCGAGAAAGACTTCAAGACCGTGGCCTATTCGGGCGCGCACGACGCCACCGTGGCCTTCGTGGCCGCAGGCCGGGCCGAGGCCGGCGTGCTCAACGCCTCGGTCTGGGACAAGCTGGTCGAATCGAAGAAGGTGGACACCACCAAGGTGCGGGTGTTCGACACCACGCCGCCCTACTTCGACTACAACTGGACGGTGCGCGGCGACCTGAGCCCCGCGCTCATCCAGAAGCTGACCGACGCCTTCCTCGCGCTCGATGCCGCCAAGCCCGGGCACAAGGCCATCCTGGAGCTGCAGCGCGCCTCGCGCTTCATCCCCACCCAGGCAAGCAACTACGACGGCATCGAGGCCGCCGCCAAGACCGCCGGACTGCTGAAGTGAGCTTCGAGCTGCGGGACGCGGGGCTGACCCACGGCCCCGGCGATGCGCCCGCCCTGGCCGGCGTGTCGCTGGCGGCACGCCAAGGCGAGCACATCGCGCTCATCGGCCCTTCGGGCGCAGGCAAGACCTCGCTGCTGTCCCTCATCGGCACGGCACGGGCCGCCACCAGCGGGCAGCTGTCGGTGCTCGGCACCACCGTGTCCGCCCGCATGCCGGCCCGGCAGCTGCGCGCACTGCGCTCGCGCATCGGCACCGTGCACCAGGCCCCGCCCATTGCGCCGCGCCAGCGTGTCGTCACGGCCGTGTTGGCCGGCCGGCTGGGCCAATGGCCCACATGGAAGGCGCTGGCCTCGCTGCTGTACCCGCTGGATGTGGCCGGTGCCCACGAGGCGCTGGCGCGCGTGCAGTTGGCGGACAAGCTCTTCGCCCGCTGCGACCAGCTCTCGGGCGGGCAGCTGCAGCGCGTGGGCATTGCCCGCGTGCTCTACCAGCAGGCGGAGCTGATCCTGGCGGACGAGCCCGTTTCGGCGCTCGACCCGCGGCTGGCCCAATCCACCGTGCAGCTGCTGGTGCGCGAAGCGGCCGCACGCGGTGCCACGCTGGTGGCCAGCCTGCACGCCGTGGAGCTGGCGCTGGCGCATTTCCCGCGCATTGTCGGCATCCGCGCCGGGCGCATTGCCTTCGACCTGCCCGCCAGCGCCGTCACCGAGCCCCTGCTGCACGCGCTGTATGCAGGCGATGCGGCGGCCACGGGCGCCCCCGCACCGCTGCCCACGGAACCGGCCCTGCCAGCATTCGCACCCACATGCCGCTGACGCCGGACCGCCGCCGCGACCCTGATGCGCCGCGCCGCCTGACGGGCCTGGTGCTGGGCCTGCTCGTGCTGTGGCCGCTGCTCCAAGCAGCCGGCCTCGGCCCGGGCGTCTGGCCGGCACCCGGCAGCCTGCATGTGGTGGGCGGATTCCTGGCCGCCTTCCTTCCCCCGGAAACCAGCCCCGCATTCCTGGGCTACCTGGGCCGCGCCACGCTGCAGACCCTGGCCATCGCCACCGCCGGGCTGGCGCTGGCCTTCCTGCTGGCAGTGCCATTGGCCTACGTGGCCACCGGCGCCGCACGCGAGCAGCCACACGCCCACCCCGTGGGTGGCTTGGCACGTGGCGTGCTCACGCTGCTGCGCGGCATTCCCGAACTGGTGTGGGCGCTGGTGTTCGTGCGCGTCTTCGGCCTGGGGCCGGCCGCCGGCGTGCTGGCGCTGGGGCTGACCTACGGCGGCATGCTGGCCAAGGTATACGCCGAGATCCTCGAATCCACGCCCGCCGCGCCTGCCCGCGCGCTGGCCCTGGCAGGCGCGCGCTGGCCCATGGCCCTGCTCTATGGCCTGCTGCCGCAGGCATCGAAGGAGTTGGTGTCGTACACGCTGTACCGCTGGGAGTGCGCGATCCGCGCGTCGGTGGTGATGGGCTTCGTCGGCGCGGGCGGCCTGGGACAGCTGATGGACCAGTCCATGAAGATGCTCAATGGCGGCGAGGCCAGCAGCATTCTCATCACCTTCATGCTGCTGGTCATGGCCACCGATGCGCTGTCGGGCTGGCTGCGGGGCGCGCTCGATGCGCCCCCCGCCCCCACCCGCTCGCCGCTGGGCTGGCGCAGCATTGCCGGGGCGGTCGCGCTGGCCGCGGGCCTGGTGGCCAGCCTGCAGCTGCTCGACATGGACTGGAGCGCGCTCTTCACCGCCGAGTCGGCGCACAGCATGGGTGAATTCGCACGCGACTTCTTTCCACCCGACCTGGGCGGCGGCTGGCTGGCCCAGGTGGCGCGCGGCGTGTGGGAGACGCTGGCCCTCTCCGTCATCGGCACACTGCTGGCAGCGGGCCTGGGCCTGCTGCTGGCGCTGCCCCGGTGGCGCGGACCATCCAACCTGCTGCTCAACGCCCTGCGCTCCGTGCCCGAACTGGTCTGGGCCACGCTGACCGCGCTGGCCGTGGGGCTGGGGCCGCTCGCGGGCACCCTGGCACTGGCGCTGCATACCGCCGGCGTGCTGGGCCGCCTGTATGCCGAGGCACTGCAGAACACGCCGCCCGCCTCCGCCCGCGCGCTGCGCCACGCGGGCAGCAGCCGGGCGCTGGCCTTCCTCTATGGCACGCTGCCCACCGCAGCACCCCAGCTGGTGGCCTACACGCTATACCGCTGGGAAATGAACATCCGCATGGCGGCCATCCTGGGCTTCGTGGGCGCGGGCGGCCTGGGGCAGCAGCTGTACGTGGAGTTGTCGCTGTTCCACCACGCCCAGGCCAGCACCGTCATCCTCGCCATGCTGGCGCTGTCCATCGCGGTGGATGGCGCCAGCGCCCGCATGCGGCGGCGCATGGGCTGACGCACCCCGCTCAGGGAGCGCCAAAGCCCCCACCGCCAGGTGTGTGGACCTCGAACACGTCACCAGGCTCCATTTGCGCCTGGCCGATGTGGTCCAGCGGCTCCAAGCGCCCATTGGCGCGCACTACGCGGTTGAGGCCTGGCATGCCGTCCGCGCCCCCTGCCATGCCGAAGGCGCCCCGGTGGCGGCCGTTCGACAGGATGCTGGCTGTCATGGGCTCCAGGAAGCGCACGCGCCGCACGCCGCCGTCGCCGCCGCGCCAGCGGCCCGCGCCGCCCGAGCCCTGGCGGATGGCGTAGCTTTCCAGCCGCACGGGAAAGCGGAACTCCAGCACCTCGGGGTCGGTGAGGCGCGAGTTGGTCATGTGCGTCTGCACCACGCTCGTGCCCGCGAAGCCGCCCACGAGCGCACCGTGCTCGTCAAAGACGCCACCCGCGCCGCTGCCGCCCGAGATGGTCTCGTAGTACTGGTGGCGCGCGTTGCCGAAGGTGAAGTTGTTCATCGTGCACTGCCCCGCCGCCATGATGCCCAGGGCGCCATAGAGCGCGTTGGTGATGCAGGTGGAAGTCTCCACGTTGCCCGCCACCACCGAGGCGGGCGGCAGCGGGTTGAGCATGCAGCCTTCGGGGATGTGGACGCGGATGGGCTTGAGGCAACCCGCGTTGAGCGGAATGTCGTCATCCACCAGCGTGCGGAACACATAGAGCACGGCCGCCATGCACACGGCCGTGGGCGCGTTGAAGTTGTTGGCCTGCTGCGGCGAGGTGCCCGTGAAGTCGATCTCGGCGCTGCGGCTGGCGGCGTCGATGCGCACCGCCACCTGGATCTGCGCGCCGTTGTCCAGCGGCAGCGTGAAGCGCCCATCCTTCAGGCGCGCGGCCAGGCGCGTGATGGCGCGGCGCACCGACTCCTCGGCGTTGTCCTGCACATGGCGCATGTAGGCCTGCACCACGTCCAGGCCAAACTGCTGCACCATCTTGTGCAGCTCCTGCACGCCCTTCTCGTTGGCCGCGATCTGCGCCTTGAGGTCGGCCAGGTTCTGCTGCGGGTTGCGGCTCGGGTATTCGCCGCTGGCGAGCAACGCCAGAATCTCGCGCTCGCGCAGCACGCCGCCCTCAACGAGCTTGAAGTTGTCGATCTGCACCCCCTCCTCCTCGATGCGCGTGGAGAACGGCGGCATCGAGCCCGGCGTGGCACCGCCCACGTCGGCATGGTGGCCCCGGCTGCCCACATAGAACGTGGGCGCTGCCTCGTCGCCAAGGTACACGGGCGTGATCACCGTGATGTCGGGCAGGTGGGTGCCGCCATGGTAGGGGTCGTTGAGCACGTACACGTTGCCAGGCCGCATGCGGCCCGCATTGCGCCGGATCACGGTCTGGATGCTCTCGCCCATCGAGCCCAGGTGCACGGGCATGTGCGGCGCATTGGCGATGAGATGCCCCTCGGCATCGAACAGCGCACAGCTGAAGTCCAGGCGCTCCTTGATGTTGACCGAATAGGCCGTGTTCTGCAGCTGCAGCCCCATCTGCTCGGCGATGTTCATGAACAGGTTGTTGAACACCTCCAGCAGCACCG
>JAYSFC010000098.1:0-14649 GCA_041913505.1 Acidovorax sp. | reverse complement strand
CGACCCACTTCATGAACGAGGCCGAGCGCTGCGACCGCATCTCGCTCATGCATGCGGGCAAGGTGCTGGACAGCGACACCCCGGCGGCCCTCGTAGCCAAGCGCGCCGCGCACACGCTCGAGGAGGCATTCATCGGCTACCTCGTGGAGGCGGGCGGCGGCACACCCGTGGCCGCGGGCGATGCCACGGCCGCCACCGAAGCCGCCCCTGCGGCCCCGCCAGCAGCGCCGCAGCGCCGCCGCTTCAGCCTGCAGCGCATGTTCAGCTACATGTGGCGAGAGTCGCTGGAGCTGCGGCGCGACCCGGTGCGCGCCACGCTCGCGCTCGCCGGCTCGCTGATCCTGATGTTCGTGATCGGCTACGGCATCAACCTCGACGTGGAGAACCTGCGCTTCGCAGTGCTGGACCGCGACCAGAGCACGCTGAGCCAGAGCTACACGCGCGACCTCGCCGGCTCGCGCTACTTCATCGAGCACCGGCCGATCACCGACTACGCGGACCTCGACCGCCGCATGCGCAGCGGCGAGCTTTCGCTCGCCATCGAGATCCCGCCCGGCTTCGGGCGCGACGTGCTGCGCGGCCAGCCCGTGCAGGTGGGCGCCTGGATCGACGGCGCGATGCCCGTGCGGGCCGAAACCGTGAACGGCTATGTGCAGGGCATGCACCAGCAGTGGCTGATGGCCCAGATCCGCGAGCGCACGGGGCTTACCCTCGGTAGCAGCGCCTCCATCCAGACCCGCTACCGCTACAACCCCGACGTGCGCAGCCTGCCGGCCATGGTGCCCGCCGTCATTCCGCTGCTGCTGCTCATGCTGCCCGCCATGCTCACGGCGCTGGCCGTGGTGCGCGAGAAGGAGATGGGCTCCATCCTCAACCTCTACGTCACGCCCGTGACCCGCACCGAGTTCCTGCTGGGCAAGCAACTGCCCTACGTGGCGCTGGCCGTGCTCAACTTCCTGCTCATGAGCCTGCTGGCCGTGACGGTGTTCGGTGTGCCCGTCACGGGCAGCTACCCTGCACTGCTGCTCGCTGCCTTCGTCTTCAGCGTGACGGCCACGGGCATGGGGTTGCTCGCCAGCGCCGTCACGCGCAGCCAGATCGCCGCCATGTTTTTCGCGATGATCGGCACGCTGATCCCGGCGATCCAGTTTTCGGGCCTCATCGACCCCGTCTCATCGCTCGAGGGCGCGGGGCGCTGGATCGGCAGCGTCTACCCGGCCACGTTCATGTTCGCCATCAGCCGGGGCGTGTTCAGCAAGGGCCTGGGCCTGCCCGACCTGCAGGAGGCGCTCGTGCCGCTGCTGCTGTCGGTGCCCGTGGTGATGGGCGGCGCCATCGCGCTGCTCAAGAAGCAGGACCGCTGACATGCGCCGCCATCTGCTCAACATCTTCCGCCTGGGCGTCAAAGAGCTCTGGAGCCTGCTGCGCGACCCGATGATGCTCGTGCTCATCGTCTACGTGTTCACGGCCGGGGTCTACACGGCCGCGACGGCCATGCCCGACACGCTGCACAACGCGCCCATCGCCATCGTCGACGAGGACGATTCACCGCTGTCGCAGCGCATCATCTCGGCTTTCTACCCGCCGCAGTTCAACACGCCCGTGCTGATTTCCGCGAGCGAGATGGACCGGGGCATGGACGCAGGCCGCTACACCTTCGTACTCGACATTCCGCCCCACTTTCAGCGCGACGTGCTTGCGCGCCGCCACGCCGAGGTCCAGCTCAATGTGGACGCCACGCGCATGAGCCAGGCCTTTAGCGGCAACGCCTACGTGCAGCAGATCGTGATGGCCGAGGTCACCGAATTCGTGCAGCGCTACCGCGGCAGCCAGGCACTGCCCGTGGACCTGGCGGCACGCATGCGCTTCAACCCCGCACAGGAGAAAGCCTGGTTCGGCAGCCTCATGGAGATCATCAACAACGTGACGATGCTCTCCATCATCCTCACGGGCGCCGCGCTGATCCGCGAGCGCGAGCACGGCACCATCGAGCACCTGCTCGTCATGCCCGTAACGCCCACCGAGATCATGCTCGCCAAGGTCTGGTCCATGGCGCTGGTGGTGCTGCTGGCCGCCGCCGCGTCGCTGGTCTTCGTCGTGCAGGGGCTGCTGCGCGTGCCTATCGGCGGCTCGCTCGGGCTGTTCCTCTGCGGGGCGGCGCTGCACTTGTTCGCCACCACGTCCATGGGCATCTTCATGGCGACGATCGCGCGCAGCATGCCGCAGTTCGGCCTGCTCATGGTCCTCACGCTGATCCCGCTGGAACTGCTCTCGGGCGGCTCCACACCGCGCGAGAGCATGCCGCAGCTCGTGCAGGACCTCATGCTCGCCGCGCCCACCACGCACTTCGTCGAGCTGGGCCAGGCCATCCTGTATCGGGGCGCCGGCCTCGACGTGGTGTGGCCGCAGTTCCTCGCGCTCCTGGCCATCGGCTCCGTGCTCTTCTTCCTGTCGCTCGCGCGCTTTCGCAGGGCGCTCAGCCAGATGGCCTGAGCCGCTCCGCCCCCGCCACAGGATCAGGTACGCTCGCTGGGTTTATGCCCGAACACTCCCCCCCCTCCGCGCCACGCCGCGCCACGCGCGCCTTCTTGCTCGCCCACCCGGCCCACCTCGTCGCGCTGGGTTTTGGCAGCGGGCTCTCGCCCGCGGCGCCGGGCACGGTGGGCACGCTCTGGGCGTGGATCACGTTCCTCATGCTGCAGCTGTGGCTGCTGCCGCTGGGCATCGGGCTCGTGATCGCGGCGTCGATCCCGCTGGGCTGGTGGGCTTGCACTGTCACCGCGCGCCATCTGGGCGTGGCAGACCCCGGCTGCATCGTCTGGGACGAGGTCGTGGCCTTCTGGCTCGTGCTGTGGCTGGCCATGCCCATGGGGCTGTGGGGGCAGGTGGCGGCCTTCGCGCTGTTCCGCTTCTTCGACGCCGCCAAGCCCGGCCCCGTGGGCTGGGCCGACCAGTTGTTCAAGGGCTTCGGCTGGCGCGGCGGTTGGGGCATCCTGTTCGACGACTTCGTGGCCGCGTTCTGCACGCTGCTCGTGATCGCGGTCTGGAGGTTCTTCCAATGAGCCACGATTCACTCTCTTTTTCAGAGCATTCTTTCACCGAAGCACAAGCACTACAGCCGGTTTTGCTGCAAATTGCCAATGCGCTGCCGCAGCGCGGCTGGATGCTGGCCACGGCCGAGAGCTGCACGGGCGGCCTGATCGCGGGGGCCTGCACGGATTTGTCGGGGTCGAGCCTGTGGTTCGAGCGCGGCTTCGTCACCTACTCCAACGCCGCCAAGACCGAGATGCTGGGCGTGCCCGCTGCGCTCATTGACGCCCACGGCGCCGTGAGCGAGCCCGTGGCCCGCGCCATGGCCGAGGGGGCCATCGCCCACTCCCACGCACAAGCCAGCGTGGCCGTGACCGGCGTGGCTGGCCCCACGGGCGGCACGGCGGACAAGCCCGTGGGCCTGGTCTGGTTCGGCTGGAGCGTGGCGGGGCGCACGCACAGCGAATCACGCCACTTCGCGGGCGACCGCGCCGCCGTGCGCGCGGCCACCGTGCGCCATGCGCTCACGCGCCTGCTTGCGCTGCTACAGGCGCCGGACACCGCGCCTTGAAAGCCCGGGGCCGCCCTCTGCTCAGGCCCCGTGGCACTTCTTGAACTTCTTGCCGCTGCCGCACCAGCACGGATCGTTGCGGCCGGGCTCGGGCGGCTTGCGGATGGATTCCACGCGCGGGCCCAGGCTCTTCCAGATCTGGCGCAGGTCGTAGACGGCCCAGATCGCCTCGCCGAAGGTTTCCACACGCGCCTGGCTGGTGCTCGGCGGGCCGTCCTCGGCATACATGCAGACCTCGGGCTGGCCCGTGTCATCTTCGGTCAGCGCGACGATGCTGTCGAGGGCGTCGTCGAGCCATTGCGCGGCCTCCTTGTCGCGCGGCGCAGCCCATTCCTCGGGCCAGTTTTCCACGGCGAACATGAAGCCCAGCGCCCAGACCTGGCCGAACGAGGGCACTTCCTGCCCGTCCATCTCGGCGCGCTCCTCTTCTGGCAGGCTCAGGATGGCGCCGCGCATGTCCATGGCCTCGGGCTGGAAAGTGCGCTCGTCCTCCAGCGTTTCCACGGGCTGGTCGAGCTGGTGCTCGACCTCATTCCAGCGGCGCTGCCACAGCTCCAGGAACCGTGCCTGCTGGGCCGCGTCCTGGAAGGCAGGCAAGAGCGGCAACGGTTCGCACTCGGCCACGTCGAGCGCGGCCCCGTCGCCCAGCAGCATGGGCAGGTACTCCGCAGCGGGAATGGGGCGGCGCGTGCAGACCAGCGCCGTCAGAAAGCCGTCGCAGAACTCCCATTGCGGGATTTCCTCGGCGCGCTGGCGCAGGTCGTCCAGCAGATCGTCGAGTTCCTGGAGTTCATCGGCGCTGAGGCCGGGGATGGCGGTCGGTTCGGTCATGGGCAGATCTCGGGATGCGGGGCCAGGGAACCTGGCGCCCGGGCGCAGAGTGTAGCCCCCTAGCGCCGGGCCCGTCTGTGCATGCGGCGCGGTTTGGCGCACACTGGAACTCTGCCCGCGACAGCCACTTTGGAGAAACCCTCGTTTTTCGGAGAGGACCGCTATGACCCGCGACGAACGCCTGCAGCAAGCCGCAGCCCATCTGCACTGCCCGCCCGATGCCGAGATACTGCCTGGCGGCCACTACCACCCCCTGGTGCGCGATGGTCAGCTGCTGTACATCAGCGGACAGCTGCCGCGCCTGGGCACGCAAATCGCCATCCAGGGCCGCGTGGGAGCCGACGGCATGGTCACGCTCGCGCAGGCGCGTCAGGCGGCGCGCATCTCGACGCTGCGCGGGCTGTTGCTGCTGCGGCGCGAGTTGGGCTCGCTCGACCAATTGCGCCGTGTGGCGCGCCTCACCGTCTACATGCAATGCACGCCCAACTTCGCGCAGCACGGCGATGTGGCCGACGCGGCATCGGACCTGCTGCACGATGTGCTGGACGAGGCCGGCGAGCACGCGCGCACGACCGTGGGCGTTTACCAGTTGCCCAAGAACGCCGTGGTGCAGGTGGACATGGTCGCTTCGGCCCTCGCCTAGGCCGCGAGCACCGGCACCGGCTCCAGCGCCGGGGTGAGCGCCGGATCGGCGGCCTGCGCCAGGGCCACCTGGTTGCCCACGGTGGCGCCCAGCAGCGCCACGCGCTTGCGCAGCTTGAGCACAGCCTTGTCCTTGCTGACCAGCAGGGCCTGGTGCGCCACGGCGAGGTCGAGGAAATGCTGATCGTCAGGATCGGTGCAGACGTAGCGGATGCGCGGCGCCGCGTCCACATACTGCACGCCTGCATCGAAGGCGGCGAGCACGCCCTCGGCCGTGCGGCCGTAATAGGCCACGCGCGGCGCGATCTGGCTGTAGTGCAGCACGCGCTCGAGTTCGATGCGCTGGGCCGGGTCGGCAATCCAGCGCAGCAGGCCCCGCGCGAGCAATTCGCGGATAGGGGGCACCTGCGGGTCGTCGAAGATCAACAGGTCCAGCACCACGTTGGTGTCGAGCACCACGGGGCGCGGCCCGGGGCCGCACCAGCCGTCGTTGCACTGCGGCCAGCGCAGCACGATCTTCATGGCTGCGCGGGCGCTGCCGGGGCGGCCTCGCCGTCGCCGCTGCGCGGCTTGCGCTCCTTGGCGGAGCCTTGGACCATGTCGAAACGGAACAGACGGCATTCGATGGGGCCGTTCCACATCGGCACGCGGCGCGATTCCTTGAGGCGCATCTTGCCCGGCAGCTTGAGGTCGGGCGTGAGCATCCAGGCCTGCCAGCCCGCGTAGTGCTTCTTCCAGTGCGCGGCCAGCTGGCTGAAGAACTCGCCGCCGTCCTCGGTCTGCGCGGTTTCACGGCCCACGCGGTGTACTTGGCCCATACGTTCGGCGGCGTTGCGGCCCGCCGAGCCCGCCGCCGCAATGCGCTCGCCGTAGGGCGGGTTCAGCAGCATCACGCCGGGCTGCTCGCAGGGCGGCATGCGCTGCAACGCGTCGCCGCCGCGCAGCTGCACGGCGGCAGCCACGCCCGCGCGCTCGGCGTTGCGCTGCGCAAAATCGACCATGCGGTGCGACACATCGCTGCCAAAAATGGGGACAGTGCTTGTCTGCACTGCGTTTTCAGCTTCTGTTTTGATAGCTTGCCAGACGTGGCCCTGAAAGGGCAGCAGCTTCTCGAACGCGAAGCGCCTTTGCAGCCCCGGCGGGATGCGGCAGGCCATCTGCGCGGCCTCGATGACCACGGTGCCGCTGCCGCAGCAGGGGTCGTACAGCGGCAGGGGCGCGTCGCCCAGCGGGTCCCAGCCCGTGGCGGCGATCATGGCGGCGGCCAGGGTTTCCTTGAGCGGCGCGTCGCCTTTGTCCTCGCGCCAGCCGCGCTTGAACAGCGGCTCACCCGAGGTATCGATGTAGACCGTGGCCTCGTCGGTGGTCAGGTGCAGGTGGATGCGCACGTCGGGCCACTGCGTTTCCACGTCGGGCCGCGCGCCGGCCTTGGCGCGAAAGCGGTCGGCCACGGCGTCTTTCACGCGCAGGCCCGCAAAGTTCAGGCTCTTGAGCGGGCTGTGCTGGGCCGTGACCTCGACCTTGAAGGTCTGGCGCGCGGTGAACCAGATCTCCCAGGCCACATCGCTCGCGACGGCGTAGAGATCGTTCTCGGAGCGGTAGGGCCGCTGGGCCAGCTGCACGAGCACGCGCTGGGCCAGGCGGCTGTGCAGATTGAGCCGCAGCGCGTCGCGCCAGGAAGCGCGCACCAGCACGCCGCCCCGGCCCGTGAGCAGGTCGTGGCCCGTGAGTCCGGTCAGGGCATGGACCTCGTCGGCCAGAAAGCCCTCGACGCCAGCGGCGCAGGGCAGAAAAAGTTGCAATTGGTTCATAAGAAGCCCCCGAGGATACGCGCTACGCCGGGCCGCGTGCGCGCGCTGTGCCTGTTGGGGAAATCCATGCCCCGCCGCGCCCCCACGGCAAGCGGCGGCGGTGCGATACTTTCTACTGCGTTACATCCGCTTTCATTTAAGAGGCTTCCATGTTCCAGACCCTGCGCGCGCGCCTCATCGGCATTTGCGTGGCCATTACGGTGGCATCCCTCTTTTTGCTGGCGTTGTCCACCTTCGTGGCGGTGCGCAAGGACACTCTCGCGAGTATCGACGACCGCATCGGGCAGCTCACGCGCACGCATGCCGATGAACTGGCCGAGTGGGTGCGCGAGAAACAGCGCATCACCAGCTCCGTCAAAACGGCCGTGGGCCAGGCCGAGCCCGTGCCCTTCCTGCTGGCCGCCAAGCAGGCGGGGGCCTTCGACGACGTGTATTTCGTCTACGCCGATAAACGCAACATCTTCGCGCACCCCATGCCAGAAGGCTACGACGGCACGGCGCGCCCCTGGTACAAGCAGGCCATACAGACGGGCGGGCCGGCGCTTACCCCCGCCTACGTGGACGCGAGCACGGGCAAGCTCACCATCAGCTTTGTCGAGCCCGCGGGGCCTGCCGGCCAGCCCACGGCCGTGGTGGGCAGCGACATGCACCTGGACACCGTGACCCGCAAGGTCAACGCCATCCACCCCATTCCCAAGAGCTTTGCCTTCCTGCTCGATGGCGATGGCAACATCCTGGCCCACACCAAGGCGGAGCTGGCGCTCAAGCCTGTGTCCTCCATCGCGGCCGAGCTGAACGCCGGCCTGATCAAGAACCTGGCCGAACAGGGCGGCCGCGCCGACCTGCCCATCGACGGCGCCGACCAGATGCTCTACGCCGCCAAGGTGGAGGGCACGCCCTGGACGCTGGCCGTCGCCATCGACCGCGCCGAGGCCACGCAGGCCGTGCGCACGCTGCTGCAGATGGCAGCAGCCATCACGGTGCTGTGCGTGCTGGTGGCCGTGGGCCTGGTCACCGTGGCCGTCAGCCGCCAGCTGCGCCGGCTGGCCCTGGTGCGCGACGCCCTGGAGGACATCGCCTCGGGCGAAGGCGACCTGACGCGGCGCCTGTCCACCCACGGCAGCGATGAGCTGACGCAGATCGCGCGGGCCTTCAACCATTTCGTGGACAAGATCGCTGCCGTGCTGGTGCGCATCCGTGAATCGTCCGAATCCGTGCGGCTGGCCACGGGCGAGATCGCCAGCGGCAACCGGGACCTGTCCTCGCGCACCGAGCAGCAGGCCAGCTCGCTGGAGGAAACCGCCGCTGCCATGGAGCAACTCACGGCCACCGTGCAGCAGAACGCCGAAAACGCGCGGCAGGCCAACCAGCTCGCCGCCAGCGCCTCGGAGGTCGCCACGCATGGCGGCACCGTCGTGGGCCAGGTGGTGCAGACCATGGGCGGCATCGATGCGTCGGCGCGCAAGATCGTCGACATCATCGGCGTGATCGACGGCATTGCCTTCCAGACCAACATCCTGGCGCTCAACGCGGCCGTCGAGGCGGCGCGCGCGGGCGAACAGGGGCGCGGCTTCGCCGTGGTGGCGGCCGAGGTGCGCAGCCTCGCGCAGCGCAGCGCCACGGCCGCCAAGGAGATCAAGGCCCTGATCGACGACTCGGTCGCCCAGGTCGATGCCGGCAGCCGGCTGGTGCAGGATGCCGGCGCCACCATGAATCAGGTGGTGGAGAGCGTGCGGCGCGTCACCGCCATCGTGGCCGAGATCAGCAGTGCCAGCCAGGAACAGAGCACGGGCATCGCCGAAATCGGCACCGCCGTCAGCCTGATGGACCAGTCCACCCAGCAGAACGCCGCCCTGGTGGAAGAAGCCACGGCCGCCGCGCAGTCGCTGCAACAGCAGGCGGCGCAACTGGCGGACGCGGTGGCCGGCTTCAAGCTCCAGGCCGGCGGCCACCACGCGCCGCTGCACGCCCTGCCCTCACGGTAAAGCGTTTGGCCCCGGGCGCGCTACAGCGCCTTGCGCAGGTTCGCGGGCGCGATCTTCAGCGCCTCGCGGTACTTGGCCACCGTACGGCGCGCGCATTCGATGCCTTGCTCCTTGAGCATCTCTGCGATCTGGCTGTCCGACAGCGGCTTGGCCGGGTTCTCGGCCGCGACGAACTGCTTGATGAGCGCACGCACGGCCGTGCTCGAGGCATTGCCGCCCGTCTCGGTGCCCAGGCCCGAGCCGAAGAAGTACTTGAGCTCGTAGGTGCCCTGCGGCGTGGCCATGTACTTGGCCGTGGTCACGCGGCTGATGGTCGACTCGTGCAGGCCCAGCTCGTCGGCGATGTCGCGCAGCACCAGCGGGCGCATGGCCAGCTCGCCGTGCACGAAGAAGTTCTTCTGCCGCTGCACGATGGCCTGCGACACGCGCAGGATGGTGTCGAAGCGCTGCTGGATGTTCTTGATGAACCAGCGCGCCTCCTGCAGGCGCTGCTGCAGCGCCTGGTGGCCCTCCCCGCCCTTGTGGCCGCGCAGGGCCCCCGCGTAGATGTCGTGCACGCGCAGGCGCGGCATCACGTCGGGATTGAGCTGCACCACGAACTGGGGCGAGCCCTCGCGTGTGCGGCCCGAGGCCTTGCGCACGATCACGTCGGGCACGATCACGTTGCGGTCCAGGTCCGCAAAGCGCCGGCCCGGGCGCGGCTCGAGCCGCGCGATCAGCGCCATCGCGGCGCGCGTGTGCTCCTCGCTGTCCGAGCAGGCCTGCGCCAGGCGGCGCACGTCGCGCCGCGCCAGTAGATCGAGCGGCTGGCGGCAGATGCGCAGCGCGGTCTGCACGGTGTCGGGATCCGCCTCCTCCTGCGCCAGCGCGCGCAGCTGCAGCGTGAGGCACTCGGCCAGATCGCGCGCGCCCACACCCACGGGCTCCAGGCTCTGCAGCAGGCGCAGCGCCACGGTGAAGTGGTGCACGAGCTCCTCGAACTGCTCGGGATCGTCCCTGCCCGCCAGCCCCGCCGCGAGCTCCTCGAGCGGGTCTTCGAGATAGCCGTCGTCGTTCAGCGATTCGATGAGGAAGCGCAGCGCGGCGCGGTCGACGTCCGACAGGCGCAGCGCGAGCGCCTGCCGGTGCAGGAAAGCGGTGAGCGATTCGTGGCTGCGCGCGAGTTCGGTGGCGTCGGTTTCGCCGTCCTCGTCGCGGTTGTGCGTGCGCGGCGGCGCGTCGCCGCCCCACTCGCCGTCGTCCGGCGCCATCTCCACGGTGCCGTCACCTTCCCAATCAGGAGGGGATTCGGCATCGTTTTGACCTTCTGCGCTTGCCCCATCGACCTCAGACGCTACCGAATATGTAGCATCATCGTCGCTGTGCGCAGGTGCATCGGACTGCGGCAGGCCGAACTCCTCGCGCGGCGCCTCGTCGGGGTTGCGCTCAAGGAACGGGTTGTCGTCGAGCATCTGCTCGACTTCCTGCGCCAGCTCCAGGGTGGAGAGCTGAAGCAGGCGGATCGATTGTTGCAGCTGCGGCGTGAGCGCGAGGTGCTGCGAGACGCGCAGCGAGAGCCCGGGTTTCATTGAAGCGCCGCCGGGCCGCCCCAAGGCGCGGACGCCCCCTTGGGGGACAGCGCAGTACACGCAGCGACAAGCGTGGAGGCCATGTTCATCACATCTTGAAGTGCTCGCCCAGATACACCCGGCGCACCTCGGCGTTGTCCACGATCTCCGAGGGCGTGCCCTGGGCCAGCACGCGGCCGTCGCTGATGATGAAGGCGTGGTCGCAGATACCCAGCGTTTCGCGCACGTTGTGGTCGGTGATGAGCACGCCGATGCCGCGCGCCTTCAGGAAGCCGATGATGCGCTGGATCTCGATCACGGCGATGGGGTCGATGCCCGCGAAGGGCTCGTCGAGCAGGATGAAGCGCGGCTGCGTGGCCAGGGCACGCGCGATCTCGACACGGCGGCGCTCGCCGCCCGACAGCGCAAGCGCCGGTGACGCGCGCAGGTGCTGCACGCGCAGCTCTTCGAGCAGCGCCGAGAGCCGCTCCTCGATCACCGCTCTGGGCAAGGGTTTGCCGTCCTCGCCGCGCTGCAGCTCGAGCACGGCGCGCACGTTGTCCTCTACGCTGAGCTTGCGGAAGATCGAGGCCTCCTGCGGCAGGTAGGACAGGCCCAGGCGCGAGCGGCGGTGGATGGGCATGTTCGCGACCGAATGGCCGTCGATGCGGATATCGCCACCGTCGCAGCGCACCAGGCCCACGATCATGTAGAACGAGGTGGTCTTGCCCGCGCCGTTGGGGCCGAGCAGGCCCACGACCTCGCCCTTGCGCACGGTGAGCGACACGTCCTTGACGACCTTGCGGCTGCCATAGGATTTCTCGAGCTGCAGCACCTCCAGGCGGCTGCCTTCACTGGCATTCACGGCGACGCTCACTCGCTGGGCCCGCCGAGCGTGGTGCTGGGGCGCAATACGGGCGCCGGGCCCGATGGGACCGGTGCCGGCGCGCCAGAGGCGCTTTCCTTCGGTGCCAGCACGGCGCGCACGCGCCCGCCCTTGTCGGCCTGCGCCGGTGCACCGGGCTGGGTCTTCTGGCCGTCCACGGTGAACACGTCGGTCAGGTTGTTGTAGACGATCACGGCACCCGTGATTTCGTCGCTGAGCACGCTGCCCCGGTAGCGGCGCAACTCGCCGCGGCGGATGAACTTCACGACGTCGGCGCGGCCGTCGTACTCGATGACCTCGCCCTCGCCTTCGACGAACTCGTCGGGCTGGCCCGGCTGGCTGTCGCGCTTCTGGCGGAAGAACGCGCGCTGGCCCGGCTCAGCCGTCACGGTGCCGTACTGGTAGCCCTCGGGGTCCTGACGCACGTCAAGCCGCGCGCCGCGCAGCACGATGGTGCCCTTGGTCATGACCACGCGGCCGGTGAACACGCTGGTCTGCTTGAGCTCGTCATGGCGCAGCGCATCGGCCTCGATGTTCATGGGCTTGTTGCGGTCGGCCCTCTCGGCATGGGCCGTGCCCACCAAGCAGGCCAGGGCCGAGAGCAGGAGGAGCGGAAGTAAGCGTTTTCTCATGAGGGGCACGAATCTTGCAACCATTGTAGCCACGCATTCGCCCTCTCCAGGCGGGCACAAAAAAGCCCGCGCGAGCGGGCCTGGATGCGAGGGCGGATCGAGGGTGGGGGGTCAGCCGCCCTTGCGCACGACCGCCGCGAGCTGCTCGACCACCTGCAGCACGTTCTGCATGGTGCCGGCCATGGTGCCGTCGGTGTAGTAGCGGCCGGCAATGCCCATCGAGGGCACGCCCTCGACGCCATAGGCGTCCTGCAGCTGGGTGGCCTTGCGCACTTGGTTGGAGACCGTGAAGGAGTTGTACTGCTCCTTGAACTTGGCGACGTCCACACCCTGCTTGCCCATCCAGTCGAAGATTTCGTCGTCCTTGACGAGCTTCATGCGGTCCACATGGATGGCGCGGAAGACCTTGGCGTGCATGTCTTCAAGCTTGCCCATGCCTTCGAGCGCGTAGTAGATCTTCTGCTGGGGCACGAAGCTGCCGTTGAACGCCACGGGCACGCGGCGGATGACGAGGTCCTTGGGCGCGGACTTCATCCAGGCGGAGAACGTGGGCTCGAAGGCGTTGCAGTGCGGGCAGCTGTACCAGAAGAACTCGATCACCTCGATTTTTCCGGCTGGCGCCTCGGACGCCACGGGTTTGCCGAGCTTGCGGTAGTCCTTGCCTTCACGGGGCTGGGCCAGCGCGGACACGGAGAAGGTGCCAGCGGCCAGGGCCGTGGCGGCGGTCAGGGAAAACTCGCGGCGTTTCATGATAAGAAAGACACTCCTTGTTCTGTCGGGGGTGTGAGCGGCGGTGCCCGGAAAAGTTCAGCGCTGCACGCGCACGAGGGCCGACTCGACCCCGGCGCCGTCGAGCTTCTCCTTGAGCTGCTCGGCGTCATCGCGCTTGGTGAAAGGCCCCACACGCACCCGGAAGACCGTGCGGCCGTTCTGCTCGCGCTCGCTCACGCGCGACTCCCAGCCCAGCATGGCGAGCTTGGCGCGCTGCGCGTCGGCGTCGGACTGGGTGCGGAAGGCCCCGGCCTGCACGAAATAGTCGAACGGATCGGCCCCGCCGGCCGCAGCAGCGGCTGCGGCCGCCTTGGCCTTGGCAAGGTCGCCAAGCGGGTCGGCGGAGGCGGGTTTTGCATCCTTGGCCGATGCCTCCTTGGTATCGGGCTTGCTCGCGCCCCCCTTCGGTGCGGGTGCGGCGGCCGTGGCAGCGGCCGGTGCAGAGGCGGACGGCGTGGCCGCATCTGCAGCCGCGGGCGCGGCCGGACGCGCGGGGTTCTTGCCGTACAGCGGCTGGTTCGGGTCCCAGTTGCGGTTCTTTTCGGCCTCGGCGGCGTCCTGGTCCGCGCTGCGGGAGCCTCCCTTGTTCAGGAAGGGCACAGGCACCTTGGTCACGTAGACCGCAACGGCCAGCGCCGCGCCCAAACCGACGATCACACCGAGGATGAAGCCGATGATGGTGCCGCCGCGTTGTTGCTTCTTCATGGTAGGAATTGCTTACATTCTTTCGGGCGCCGATACGCCCAGCACTGCGAGGCCATTGTGCAGCACCTGGGCCGTGGCTGCGACCAGGGCCAGGCGCGCGCGCTTGACGGCCTCGTCGTCCACGAGGATGCGCTCGGCGTCGTAGTAGCTGTGGTAGCTCGCTGCCAGGTCACGCAGGTAGAAGGTCACGTCGTGCGGCGCCTCGCCTTCAGTGGCGGCCGTGAGCATCTCGGGGTACTTGGCCAACTGCAGCATGAGCGCCTGGGCCTGCGGGCCTTCGAGGGCCGAGAGATCGACGCCCTGGAGCGACGCCACATCGCCACCGCCCTGCTCCAGCCACGACCGCAGCACCGAACAGATGCGCGCATGGGCGTACTGCACGTAGTACACGGGGTTGTCGTTGTTCTGCGCCACGGCCAGGTCCACGTCGAAGGTGTACTCGGTGTCGGGCTTGCGGCTGAGCAGGAAGAAGCGCACCGCGTCCTTGCTGGTCCACTCGATCAGATCGCGCAGCGTCACGTAGCTGCCCGCGCGCTTGCTGATCTTGACCTCCTCGCCGTTGCGCACCACGCGCACCATGGTGTGCAGCACGTAGTCGGGGTACCCCTGCGGGATACCCACGTCGGCCGCCTGCAGGCCGGCGCGCACGCGGGCGATGGTGCCATGGTGGTCCGTGCCCTGGATGTTCACAACCTTGGTAAAGCCGCGCTCCCATTTGGCGATGTGGTAGGCCACGTCGGGCACGAAGTAGGTGTATGTGCCGTCCTGCTTGCGCATGACGCGGTCCTTGTCGTCACCGTAGTCGGTGGACCGCAGCCACAGCGCGCCGTCCTGCTCGTAGGTCTTGCCGTTGGCGACGAGCTTGCCCACCGTGGCTTCGACGCGGCCGCTGGTGTACAGGCTCGACTCCAGGTAGTACTCATCGAACTTCAGGTTGAACGCCTGCAAGTCCTTGTCCTGCTCGTTGCGCAGGTAGGCCACGGCGAACTGGCGGATGTTGTCGTAGTCCTCGACGTCGCCGTTGGCGGTGAATTCGCGGTCGTCGGCTTTGACGGTTTCCTTGTTCAGGAAAGCCTGGGCGATGTCGGCGATGTAGTCGCCGTTGTAGAAGTTCTTGGCCAACGGGTTGTCGGCATCGGTGGGCCAGCAGTCGTCGCCGGGCTTGAAGCCCTTGGCGCGCAGCTGCGTGCTCTTGGTGAGGGTGTCGATCTGCACGCCTGCGTCGTTGTAATAGAACT
>JAYSFC010000097.1:0-14730 GCA_041913505.1 Acidovorax sp. | reverse complement strand
TGATCGCCATGGCCCTGGCCAGCGAGCCCGCGCTGCTGCTGGCCGACGAGCCCACCACGGCGCTTGATGTGACGCTGCGCGGCCAGATCCTTGACCTGTTATCGCAGCTGCAGCGCGCCAGCGGCATGGCCGTGTTGCTCATCACGCACGACCTCAACCTCGTGCGCCGCTTCGCCGACCGCGTGGCCGTAATGGAGCAGGGCGTGCTCGTCGAGCAGGGGCCCGTAGAGCAGGTGTTCGCGCGGCCGCAGCACGAATACACGCGGCGTCTCATCGGCAGCCAGCCGCGGCGCGACGTGGTGCCTGCCGCTGCGGCAGATCTGCCGCCCGTGGTGCAAGCCGACGGCCTGCGCGTGGTCTACCCCGTGCCTGTGCCGGGTGTGCGTGGTTGGTTCCGAAAGGGTGAATTCGTGGCCGTGCGCGGCGCCGATCTGCGGCTGCCGCCTGGGCAGACGCTGGGCGTGGTGGGCGAGTCGGGCTCGGGCAAGTCCACGCTGGCCCAGGCCATCCTGGGGCTGTTGCCGGCGCCGCAGGTGGCGGGCACGCTGCAGGTGGCAGGGCAACCCTGGCAGCAGCCGGCCCTGCGCAACACGCCCGACAACCAGGCGCTGCGCCAGCAGGTGCAGGTGGTGTTCCAGGACCCGTTCTCGTCGCTGTCGCCGCGCCTCACGGTGGAGGAGATCGTGGGCGAGGGGCTGCGCGTACACGCTGCCGCTCTGCCCGAGGCCGAGCGCCGCGCGCGCGTGCAGCAGGCGCTGGCTGACGTGGGGCTCACCGACGCGCAGTTCCCGGGGCTGCTCGCGCGCTACCCGCACGAGTTCTCAGGCGGCCAGCGCCAGCGTCTGGCGATCGCGCGCGCGCTCATCGTGGGGCCCAGGTTGCTCGTGCTCGATGAGCCCACGAGCGCGCTCGACGTGACCATCCAGCAGCAGGTGCTGGGCCTGCTGCAGCGCCTGCAGAAGGAGCGTGGCCTCTCCTATCTGCTCATAACGCACGATGTGGACGTGATCCGCGCCATGGCGCACGAAGTCATTGTCATGAAGGATGGCGAGGTGCTCGAGTCGGGGACGGTGCAGCAGGTGCTCGATGCGCCCCGGCACCCGTATACCCAGCGCCTCGTGGCAGCAGCCGGCGCTGTGGCGCTTGCTTGAAGGGGCGGGCCCTGCATTCGGGGCCCGCAGCACGGTGTTGTTGTGCGAGGCGGCTGCCAAAGGGGGGCGGTGGCGTCCTACAGAGGGCAACAGCTTTCACACTTAGATTTATGGATGTGAAATATTCACATTCAGAATCGGATGCACCCCAGGATTGTCGCGGTGCAGGTTTGCAAAAGCGAGATTCCTGGCTCACCTCCCGCTTATCCACGAACACAGAGGCCACCCTATGACATCGTTCAACAACACCCTCACGACGGTATTCCCTCGCTCCCTGCGCTACGCGCTGGGGGCCACCAGCCTGGCGGTGCTAGCCGCTTGCGGCGGCGGGGGCGGCAGTGATACCAGCACCACGGGCACGCTGCGCTTGGCTTTGACGGACGCTCCGGGCTGCGGCTACGACGCTGTGAATGTCACCGTGGAAAAAGTGCGCGTGCACCAGAGCAGCACCGCCGGGGACAATGATCCCGGCTGGTCCGAGATCGCACTGTCGCCCGCGCGCCGCGTGAACCTGCTCACGCTTACCAATGGCGTGCTAATGGATCTGGGACAGATGCCATTGCCGGCCGGCAAGTACACGCAGATGCGCCTCGTGCTTGCAGCCAACGGCGGCGCGCAGCCGCTGGCCAACTCGGTCGTTCCCACGGGCGGCGCCGAAGTAGCGCTCAAGACGCCCAGCGGCCAGCAGTCGGGCGTGAAGGCCAACATTGACATCGACATCGCCGCGAACCAGATGGCCGATTTCGTGCTCGACTTTGACGCCTGCAAATCCGTCGTCACGGCGGGCGGCTCGGGCCAGTACCTGCTCAAGCCCGTGGTGACGGTGATGCCGCGCTTCATCTCGGGTGTGCTGGGCTATGTACAGCCCGGCGCGGGCGCGGTCGTTTCGCTGCAGCAGCAGGGCGAGGTTGTGCGCGCCACGGTGCCCGATGCGACAGGCCGCTACCTGCTGCAGCCCGTGGCGCCTGGCACGTACACGCTCGTGATGTCGGCGCCCGGCCACACCACGGCGGTGGTTACGCAGGTGCCGGTGGCGACCGATACCGTCACCCCGTTGGGCTCGGCGGCACAGCCTGTGCCGCTGCCCGTATCCCCTGTGGCCACGGTGCAGGGTACGGCAACGGTGGGCACTCTGGTGCGCGGGATGCAGCCCCTCACCACGGGGGGCGCCGTGGAAGTGGCCGCTCAGGGCGTGGACGGGGTGACGGGTGCCTATGCCTTCACGCTTCCGACGAGCGCGCCGCTGGTCGCCCCGTATGCCGTGGCGCCCGCGCCGCTGGTCTTCACGGCCGATGCCGCCGCAGCGGGCCGCTACACGTTGCAGGCGCGGCTGGCAGGCTTTGCCGACAAGCAGGCTGTGTTGCCGCCGTTGACGGCAGGGGCGGTGCAGACCACCTCCTTCACCTTCCCCTGATGTGAGCCGCCGCGCCCCTTGTGGCGCGGCGCAGGTTTTTTTGTAGCACAGGCCGACCACCATGACTTCGTACCCATCCGTATCCCGCCTGCTGCCGCGCGCATGCGCGCGGCGGGTTCTGCCCCTGGCATGGGCGCTATCTGTCCTGCTGACCTTTGCGGCTCCGCCGTCCTGGGCGGAACGTCCCGACTGGGCGGGCCAGGGGCACGGGCAGGGGCGCGGCGGTGGTGCGCAGGGCCCCAAGGCCGAGCATAGCCGTGGGCCCGAGGGGCGGGCGGACGGTGGGCCACCGCCCGATGCAGCGCGCCGTGGCAGCGGTGAGAGCGGCTCCGTGCGCATGGGCGCGTATTTCACAGCGCCGCAGCGCGCGGTGCTGCAGGGCTATTTTGGCGAGCAGTACCGCGCGGGCCGATGCCCGCCTGGGTTGGCCAAGAAGAACAACGGATGCATGCCACCGGGCCAGGCACGCCAATGGGCGGTGGGGCGTCCCCTGCCGAGTGGCGTGGTGTATTACCCGCTGCCGCAAAGCGTGGTGGTGCAACTGGGCGTCCCGCCCGCGGGCTACCGCTATGTGCGTGTGGCATCGGACATCCTGCTCATCGCCATTGGCACGGGCATGGTGATTGATGCCCTACAGGATCTAGGCCAGTTCTAGGTTGTACCCGCACTGGGCGCAACCGTCTGCGGCCCGGGTTCATCGGAGTGGGGTGCTACCCAGCGTACCTGCTCAACTTGGCCGTCTTCACGTTGCAGGGAGTTCGTCGGTGGGCCTTTGTGCCATCACCATCGCGTACAGAGCCTGCGCGGCTACCGACAGGCTGCGGTCGCGTCGGCGCACGAGGTAGATCTGGCGCGTAAGGCCGGGCAGGGTGAGCGCCCGTGTGACGAGGCCTGGCTGGTGAAAGTGAAAGAGCGTGAGCGTGGGCACCACGCTGATGCCCAGCCCCGCGCGCACCATGCCCATCACGGTGGCGAGCTGCTCCACCTCCATGAGCGTGTTCATGGCCTGCGGGTGCAGGGCCGCCTCCAGATACTGGCGCACGCTGCTCGTGCGCGCAAGGTGCACAAAGGGCCACTCGGCAAGGTCCTGGGCCTTGAGTGGCACGGCCTTGCGGCTGCGCAGGCGCCGCGCGAGCGGGTGGTCCGCTCGGCACACCAGATGAAAACCGTCGCTGCAGAACGGCTCGGCCTGCAGTTCGGGCGTGTCAGCGCGAATGGCGGCCAGCGCGAAGTCAGCCTTACCCGTGGCCACGCGCTCAATGCAGGGCTCCGACAGCACGTCCGCGATGTCGAGCTCGATGCCCGGGTGGGCCGCGCGGTAGGCCGCCAGCACGCCGGGCAGCCAGCCCGCCGCCAGCGAGGGCAGCAGCGCCACGGCCACGCGCCCGCGCCGCAGCGAGGCTGCGTCGCGCATCGTGGCCAGGGCGTTGTCCACCTCGGAGCGGATGCGGCGTGCGGCCGCGAGGAAGTTTTCACCTTCGGCCGTGAGATCCACGTGGCGCGTGCTGCGGTCGAACAGGCGCAGGCCCAGGCTGTCCTCCAGTGCGCGAATGAGCGCGCTGAACGCGGGCTGCGAGAGGTGGCACTGCGCTGCTGCGCGCGTGAAGCTGCGCTGTGTGGCCAGGGCGAGGAAGGCGTCGATCTGGCGGCTCGAAATATTCATCTGCATTTCAAATGAATTGATCTTGATAATCTATTTCACAGAATAACGCCACGCGCCTACATTCGCCAGCAGGAGATAAACATGGCGAACACGCAAACCCTGCGGATCGGCTGCGCGGCGGGCTTCTCGGGCGACCGCACCGATGCCGCCGCACCCGTGGTGCGGGCCTTGATCGACAGCGGCCAGCCGGCGGTGCTGATCTTTGAAACGCTGGCCGAGCGCACGCTGGCGCTGGCGCAGCTCGCGCGCCGCGCCCACCCCGACGCAGGCTACGAGCCCCTGCTGGACGAGCTGCTGCGGCCCGTGCTGGCCGATTGCCTGGCGCATGGCGTGCGCATCGTGAGCAACTTTGGCGCGGCCAACCCTCTGGGCGCCGCAAGGCGCATCCAGCAACTGGCCCATGAGCTGGGCGCACGCCATCCGCGCGTGGCCGTAGTGCATGGCGACGACCTCAGCGGGCCGCAGCACCGCGCGGTGCTCGCCCAGGCCTTGGGCGCCGCCATGCCGCAGGAACCCGTCGTGAGCGCGAATGCCTACATTGGCGCGCAACCCATTGCCGATGCGCTGCGCGCGGGCGCCGACATCGTGGTCTGCGGCCGCGTGGCAGATCCGTCCCTGGTGCTGGGCCCGGCGCTCGCCCACTACGGCTGGAAGATGGACGACTGGGACCGTCTTGCGCGCGCCACCATGGCGGGACATCTGCTCGAATGCGGCGCCCAGGTCACGGGCGGCTACTTTGCCGACCCCGGCTACAAGGATGTGCCGGACCTTGCGCGGCTGGGCTACCCCATCGCCGAGATTGATGCCGACGGCCATTGCACCGTCACCAAGCCCGAGGGCACGGGTGGGCGCATTGACGAGCGCACGGTGAAGGAGCAACTGCTGTACGAACTGCATGACCCCGCCGCTTACCTCACGCCGGACGTGGTGGCCGACATCACCGCAGCGCGGGCGGAGCAGTTGGGGCCGGACCGTGTACGCCTGACGGGCGTGCGCGGCCATGCGCGGCCACCGTCGCTCAAGGTGAACGTGTGCTTCGAGTCCGGCTGGTTCGCCGAGGGCGAAATCTCCTATGCCGGCGCGCGTGCCGAGGCCCGTGCCCGCTTGGCGGGCGAGGTACTGCGCGAGCGGCTTGCGGGCGTGGCGCCGCTGCGGCTGGACCTGATCGGCGTGGCCAGCGTGTTCGGCGACGACGCTGGCTGCTGGCTCGCCGCGCAAGCGGAGGGCGATGCGCGCGATGTGCGCTTGCGCGCCGCGCTGCAGCACGCGACCCAGGCCTGCGCACAGCGCCTGGTGCACGAGGTGACGGCCCTGTACTGCACGGGCCCCGCCGGTGGTGGCGGCGTACGCACCGCGCTGCGGCCGCGCCTGGGCACCGTTTCCTGCCTGGTGCCGCGCGAGGCAGTGACCGAAGGCTTCGTGATGCTGGATTGAACGCCATGAAAACCGACTTGAATTCCCTCGCCGTGCCGCTGTATCGCCTGGCTCACAGCCGCACGGGCGACAAGGGCAATCGCTCCAACATCAGCGTGATCGCCTGGCACCCTGCGTTGTGGGATCTGCTCGTGGCGCAGGTGACCGAGGAGGCCGTGGCGCGCCAGTTCGCGCCGCGCCGCCCGAGCCGCGTTACCCGCTACCTGCTGCCGCAGCTGCAGGCCATGAACCTCGTCATCGACGATGTGCTCGATGGTGGCGTGAACGATGCGCTCAACCTCGACAGCCATGGCAAGGCGCTGTCCTTTCTGCTGCTCGATCTGCCCGTGCTGGTGCCCGAGGCGCTGGTGCCGTACCTCGCAGGGCCGCGCTGACGCGGTGGCCCATTCCTTTTCCATACCAAAACCCTAGGAGACAAGCATGACCCCCTTCCTGACCCGGCGACGCCAGACACTGGCCCTTGCTTGCGGCCTGGCGCTGGCCGGCGCGGCCTTCGCCCAGGCGCCGGCCTACCCGGCCAAGGCCATCACTTTCGTCGTACCGTTCGCGGCGGGCAGCGCCACCGACCAGCTTGCGCGCGCCGTGGGCCAGTCGGTCACTACCGACACCCGGCAGGCCGTGGTGGTGGACAACAAGGCGGGCGCAAGCGGCATGATCGCCGCGCAGTTCGTGGCCAAGGCACCGGCCGACGGCTACACGGTGCTCATCACCACCAACACCACGCACGCCGCTAACGAACACCTGTACAAGAAACTGCCGTACGACCCGGTAAAGGACTTCGTGCCCGTCACAGGCCTGGGTAAGGGCGGCCAGGTGCTGGTGGTGAACGCCAATGCGCCCTACAAGAACGTGGGCGAGCTGCTCGCAGCGGCGAAAAAGAACCCCGGCAAACTCAGCTTCGGCAGCGGCAGCTCTTCGAGCCGCGTGGCGGGCGAAATGCTCAAGCAGCTCGCGCACGTGGACATCCTGCACGTGCCCTACAAGAGCAACCCGCTGGCCATTACCGACCTGCTGGGCGGGCAGATCGACCTCATGATCACCGACACCTCCACGGGCGTGCCGCAGATCAAGAGCGGCAAGCTGCGCGCCCTGGGCTACTCCACGCAAAAGCGCAGTGCCCAGCTGCCCGACGTGCCCACGCTCGACGAGGCTGGTGTGAAGGGCTACGACATGGGCTACTGGTTCGCCGCCTACGTGCCCGCCGGCACGCCCGCACCCGTGGTGGCGCGCCTGAACGAGCTGCTGGCCCAGGCCACCAAGAGTGCGGCCGCCAAGTCCTTCTACGAAATGGCGGGCTCCGAGGCCTGGTCCACCACGTCGGAAGAGCTGGCCAGGTTCCAGGCCGCCGAAACCCAGAAGTGGGGCAAGGTCATCAAGGCAGCCGGCATCGAGGCCGAATAGGCCTTCTGACGACAGCGGCCCCAGGGCCGCTTTTTTTCCTGCTCCATCCCTGTTCACCCGCCGCACGTGGCGGGCTGGGCGCAGCCTTGCCCGCGCATTCCAACGACAACCACCAGGAGACCACCATGCACCCATTTCCCTCCCGACGTTTCACGCCCGTGCGCCTGCTGCGCAGCGCGCCTTGGCTGGCCGCTACGGCGCTGCTCGGGGCCTGCGGCGGCGGCGACGATCTGCCCGTCGCAGCCACGCCGCAGCTGCGCCTGTCCATCACCGCCACCGAGGATGTAGCGGGCAGTTATGGCAGCGTGGGCGCTTACGAGAAGGTCACGGGCACGCTGCGCGGCGAGGTCGATCCGGCCGACCCCAAGAACGCCGTGATCCAGGACTTGCAGCTTGCCCCCGTGAACGCGCGCGGCATGGTCGAGTACAGCGCGGACTTCGTGATGCTCAAGCCCAAGGACCTGTCCAAGGCCAGCGGCGTGCTGCGCTACGACGCGCCCAACCGCGGCAACATCCTCACCATGCCCAATCCCACAGCCACGCCGGGCGATGCCGTGTACTTTGAGCGCGGCTACGTGATGCTGTACTCGGCCTGGCAGGGTGACGTGCCCAAGAGCACGCCCGCGCGCCTCACGGTCACCGTGCCGGTGGCGAAAAACAAGGACGGCAGCAGCATCACGGGCCCATACCGCACCGAGCTTGTGCCCACGGCGGCCGTGCCGGCGATGGCGCTGCCGGGCGGCGTGTTCAACGGCACGATGATCCCCTACGAGCCCGCGAGCCTGGTCAACACACAGAGCGGCTACTCGCTCACGCGCCGCCGCAACGAGACCGACCCGCGCGAGCCCGTGCCCGCGAGCGACTGGAAATTCGCCGCCTGCGACACGGCCGCCAACCCGTTCCCAGGCACGGCGAGCAGCACGAGCGTGTGCCTCAAGGGCGGGTTCGATCCGCAGTACCTGTACGAACTGGTTTACGTGGCCAAGGACCCGAAGGTGATGGGCGTGGGCCTGGCCGCGCTGCGGGATACGGTGAGCTTCTTCCGCAACGCGGCGGCCGACGCCGATGGCAAACCCAACCCGCTGGCGGGCCGCATCCAGTACACCATCGGCCAGGGCACCTCGCAGTCGGGTAATGCCATGAAAACCTTTCTGCATCTGGGCTTCAACCAGCGGCTCGACGGCGGCAAGGTCTTCGACGGCATCTACGCCCACGTGGCCGCGCGGCAGACCAACATCAACACGCGCTTCGCCGTGCCGGGCGGTGGCGGCGGCCTGCGCACGGACCACACGGCCTTCGGCCAGACCGCGCCGCGCGGCCTCGACAAGGACTACGTGGATGACGTGAGCGGCCGCCAGGGCGGGGTGATGAAGCGCTGCGCCGCCACCAACACCTGCCCCAAGTTCTTCCTGGGCCTGTCGGGCACGGAGTTCTGGCAACTGCAGGGATCGCCCGTGCTGACCGATGCCCTGGGCACGCGCGACATCGCCCAGCCCGCGAACGCGCGCATCTACTACTACGCCAGCACGCAACACGGCGGAGCCGGGGGCACGGAGAGCATCAGCTACGCGCCCACGCGCAACGTCTATCCGGCGGGCACGGTGGTGCACTTCAACGACACGTTCCGCGCACTCTTCGTGGCGCTGGAGGACTGGGTTGTGCGCGGCACCGAGCCGCCCGCGAGCCAGGTCCCCCAACTGGCCGACGGTACGCTCGTGCGGCCCGGCCAGCTCGCGTTTCCCGCGATGCAGGGGCTGAGCTGGAATGTGGCCGGCACGCCCACGGCGATCCCTGCGTTCAACTACCTTGCGCGCTACAACGGTTTCTCGCTGCTGGACTTCGGCCCGCAATACGTGCCGCAGGACGAGAGTGGCATCGCCACGCTGCTGCCGCCGCGCGCCGTGGGCAAGGATTACGCCATCCTCGTGCCGCAGGTCGATGCGCAGACCGGTCTGACGCGCGCCGGCATCCGCAGCGTGGAGGCGCGCGCGCCGCTGGGCACGAGCATCGAGTTCAACTACGTGGCCACGCCGGGTATCACCGACCTGTCCAACCTGACGGGCAGCTTCATTCCCTTCCACAAGACGCGTGCGGCGCGCTTGGCGGCGGGCGACGCACGGCCCTCGCTCGAGGAGCTGTACGGCAACCAGGCGGGCTATGTGGCTGCCGTGACCCAGGCGGCCAACGATCTGGTGGGCCAGCGCCTGCTGCTGCGCCGCGATGCGGATGCGATCATCGCCAAGGCGCAGGCAACGGTAATTTTGCCGTGATGGGCTGTTAGTGCTTGTATGGCGGCGCTTTTGTGCTATATATTTAATAGCATTCGTGCCGCCACCTGCCACGCTAGCCGGAGTAGGGGGCTACGGCAGGTCCACCGCGCGACCCCATCGGCGTGTTTTCGGATCCAATCTGAACCTGTACTGTTTGGGAGCGGCGGCGTAGAGTCCGGCCGACCCTGAGACACCCCTACCGGTTCCGATTTCCATGATCCATCGACTTCGCCAACGGCTGCTTGCGGCCCTCGCCGCGGCCTGCGCGGCCAGCGCGCTGGCCGCGCCGCCCGATGCCCCGGAGGCCATGCAGCAGCGCGTGCTGGCCTGTGTGGCCTGCCACGGCAAGGAGGGGCGGGCCACGCCTGACGGCTACTTTCCGCGCATCGCGGGCAAGCCGGCGGGCTACCTGTACCACCAGCTGCTCAACTTCCGCGACGGGCGGCGCAGCTACCCGCAGATGGCCTACCTGATCGAGCACCTCACCGATGACTACCTGCGCGAGATCGCGGGCTATTTTTCCGCGCTGGAGCTGCCGTACCCGCCGCCGCCCGCGCCCCAGGCGCCCGCCGCAATGCTCGAGCGTGGCCGCGAGCTCGTGCACAAGGGCGATGCCGCGCGCCAGGTCCCGGCCTGCGTGCAGTGCCATGGCCAGGCCCTGACGGGCGTGGTGCCCGCGATTCCTGGCCTGCTCGGGCTGTCGCGCGACTACCTCAACAGCCAGCTCGGCGCCTGGGCCACGGGCCAGCGCCGTGCGCAAGCGCCCGACTGCATGGCCCGCATCGCGCGTCAGCTCACGCCCGACGACGTGAGTGCCGTGTCCGCCTGGCTTTCCGCGCAGCCCGTGCCGGCGGGCGGCAAGCCCGCCACGGCGCTGCCCGCGCCGCTGCCGCGGACCTGCGGCGGTGTCGATCTGGCCGCCGTTCCGGGCTGAGAGGTTGCCATGCGACGCATTGCCAAAGTGATGGGATCGGTCGTTTTGCTGGGGGGCGTGCTGGCCGCCATCGTGGCCTGGCTCAACGTGCGCGGCGAGCAACCCTTGCCGGATGCGCCGGCGCAGGCTGCAGCACCGGAGCTGGTGGCACGTGGCGAATACCTGGCGCGTGCGGGCGACTGCATGGCCTGCCATACGGTGCCCGGCGGTGCGCCCTATGCGGGCGGGCGGGGGATCGAGACACCGTTCGGTGTGGTCTACGCGCCCAACCTCACGCCCGACCCGGCCACAGGCCTGGGGCGCTGGACGGCCGCCGAGTTCTGGCGCGCCCTGCACAACGGCCGCTCCAAGGATGGCCGCCTGCTGTACCCGGCCTTTCCCTATCCCAACTACACACGCGTGACGCGTGAGGACGCCGACGCGATCTTTGCCTACCTGCAAAGCCTGCCGGCCGTGCCACAGCCCAACCGCACGCATGCGCTGCGCTTTCCGTACAGCACGCAGGCGGCGCTCGCCGTCTGGCGCGCGCTGTTCTTTTCGCCGGGTGTGGCGGTGCCCGATCCCGCTCAGTCGGCGCAGTGGAACCGGGGCGCCTACCTTGTAAACGGCCTGGGCCACTGTGCCGCATGCCACACGCCGCGCAACGTGCTGGGCGCGGCGAACGAGGCGCGCGCCTTCAGCGGCGGTCTCATCCCCGTGCAGAACTGGTATGCCCCGGCGCTCAACGTGGCCGCGGAAGCGGGCGTGGCGGGCTGGCCCGTCGAGGATGTGGTGGCATTGCTGCGCACCGGCGTGGCGCCGCACAGTGGGGTGTCCGGGCCCATGGCCGAGGTGGTGTACCGCAGCACCCAGTACCTTGGCGATGCAGACCTGCGTGCCATGGCAACCTACCTGCGTGCGCTGCCGCCGGAGGAGCGCGCGCCGGCCAGTGCACCCACGCCGCCAGCCCGTACCTTCGAGCGCGGCGCCAAGGTCTACGAGCAGCAGTGCGCCCAATGCCACGGCAAGGCGGGCCAGGGACAGCCGGGGGCATTTCCTGCCCTGGCGGGCAACCGGGCCGTGGTGATGGCCAACCCCACGAATGTGCTGCGCACCGTGCTGCAGGGCGGCTACTTGCCGGCCACGGCGGGCAATCCGCGCCCCTATGGCATGCCGCCCTTCATGCAGGTGCTCGATGACGAGGATGTGGCGGCCGTGAGCACGTTCATCCGCAACGCCTGGGGCAACCGGGCGCCGGGAGTCGGTACCATGGAGGTTTACCGCGTCCGGGAACGGCGCGGGTCATGAGCACTGTGAACATGTTCTGAGAGGAGCCGCCCATGGAAAGTCCGGTCGAAAGCCCGGCTCTGCCCAGTGAAGCCACGCATCCTGCCGGCGCCGGCTGGTGGGTGGTCTGCCTGTGTGCGGGCTGGTGCGGCGTGTGTCGCGACTACCGGGCGCTGTTCGACGGCCTGGCGGCCGCACACCCGCAGGCGCGCTTCGAGTGGGTGGATGTGGAGGACGAGGAGGACCTGGCGGGCGATCTGGACGTGGAGACCTTCCCCACGCTCCTGGTCGCCGATGGACGCCGGGCCCGATTCCTGGGGCCGCTGCTGCCGCAGGCCGCCGTGCTGGAGCGCCTGCTGTTGAGTCTGCAGCGTGGGGAAAGCGTTCCCGCCGCGCTGCCTCCCGAGGCTCAGGGCGTGTTTGATCGCGTGCGGGCCGCGCGCGACTGAGCGCGGGGCACCGCCCCCGGCGCGGCGCTGAATGCAAGTTGCGTGCCGCCACCTTTACAAATCAACGCTTTACAGGCTACAATAGTGGCTTCACGACCAAACGGGCGGGTACATACCGCCCGTTTTTTTTGGTCGATTGGATTTCGGGCTGGCGTGAACAAGGGTGTGGCAAGAGGTTTGTTTTCACTTGGTGTGCGTCGGTCGTGGATTTGGAGCTCGAAGCTGTCGGACAGTGTTCCGGGGGTTGTCGGGTTTTTTGTATTTCCGGGATTGAACTGAATCACGTGGCATTGCAGCAAATCGTTGAACAAACCGTGGCCGGGCTGGGTTACGACCTGGTGGAGATCGAGCGCTCCGCCGGTGGATTGCTGCGCGTGACCATCGACTGGCCCTGGCAGCCGCAGTCCGAGGGCGTGCAGGCCTTGCCCGAGCAGTTCGTCACGGTGGAAGACTGTGAGAAGGTCACGCGCCAGCTGCAGTTCGCGCTCGAGGTCGATGGTGTGGACTACACGCGCCTGGAAGTGTCGTCGCCCGGCATCGACCGGCCGCTGCGCAACGAGCAGGACTTCGTGCGCTTCGAGGGCGAGGTGATCGACCTCACGCTCAAGGCTCCCATGGGGGCTGCGGCTGCAGGGCAGGTGAGCGCCAATCGCAAGAAATTTCGCGGCCAGCTTTCGCGGGCCGAAGCCGGGGGCTGGCAGATCGTCTGGAGCGATGAGCCACCGCCCAAACCGGGGCAGAAGGTAAGCAAGAAGCGCGTGCCCGCACCGCTGCAGGTGTTGGGCTTCACGCTCGATGAGTTGAGGGAGGCCCGCTTGGCGCCCATCGTCGATTTCAAGGGGCGTGGCGCCAAGTCCGCGCCGACGCAAGGCTGAGCCGCAGCAAAAACAAGTTGTGGGTAGTCGGCCGCGTGCCGGGCCCCGGGGTGATTGAGAAATAGGAGAGTCGTCGCATGAATCGCGAACTGTTGATGTTGGTCGAGGCCATTTCGCGCGAGAAGAACGTGGAGCGCGATGTGGTTTTTGGCGCCGTGGAATCGGCCCTGGCCCAGGCCACCAAGAAACTGTATGACGGTGAAGTGGACATCCGCGTGTCCATCGACCGCGACAGCGGCAACTATGAGACTTTCCGCCGCTGGCTCGTGGTGCCCGACGACGCCGGTTTGCAAAACCCCGATGCGGAAGAGATGCTCATGGACGCGCAGGAGCGCGTGGCCGACATCCAGGTCGGCGAGTACATCGAGGAGTCCGTCGAATCCGTGCCCATCGGCCGCATTGGCGCCATGGCCGCCAAGCAGGTGATCCTGCAGAAGATCCGTGACGCCGAGCGCGAGATGCTGCTCAATGACTTCATGTCGCGTGGCGAGAGGATTTTCACGGGCACCGTCAAGCGCATGGACAAGGGCGACATCATCGTCGAGAGCGGCCGCGTCGAGGGTCGCTTGCGCCGTGGCGAGATGATCCCCAAGGAAAACCTGCGCAACGGCGACCGCGTTCGCGCCATGATCATGGAGGTGGACCTCACGTTGCGTGGCGCGCCGATCATCCTCTCGCGCTCGGCGCCCGAGTTCATGATCGAGTTGTTCCGCAACGAAGTGCCCGAGATCGAGCAGGGTCTGCTCGAGATCAAGAGCTGCGCACGCGACCCGGGCAGCCGTGCCAAGATCGCCGTGCTCTCGCACGACAAGCGCGTGGATCCGATCGGCACCTGCGTGGGCGTGCGCGGCACGCGCGTCAATGCCGTGACGAACGAGCTTGCCGGCGAGCGCGTTGACATCGTGCTGTGGTCCGAAGACCCGGCCCAGTTCGTGATCGGCGCCCTGGCGCCGGCCAACGTGTCCTCCATCGTCGTGGACGAAGAGAAGCACGCCATGGATGTGGTGGTGGATGAGGAAAACCTAGCCATCGCTATCGGCCGTGGCGGCCAGAACGTGCGCCTGGCTTCCGACCTGACGGGCTGGAAGATCAACATCATGGACGCTGCCGAGAGCGCGCAGAAGCAGGCCGACGAAACGAGCGCGGCCCGCAAGCTGTTCATGGAGAAGCTCGATGTGGACGAGGAAATCGCCGACATCCTGATCGAGGAAGGCTTCACCAGCCTCGAGGAAGTGGCCTACGTGCCGCTGCAGGAAATGCTCGAGATCGAGAGCTTCGATGAAGACACCGTGAACGAGTTGCGCGCCCGCGCCAAGGATGCGCTGCTCACCATGGAAATCGCCCGCGAGGAAAGCGTAGAAAGCGTGTCGCAAGACCTGCGCGACCTCGACGGCCTCACGCCGGAACTGATCGCCAAGCTGGCGGCGGGCGGTGTGCACACACGTGACGACCTGGCCGATCTGGCCATTGACGAACTGACCGAACTGACCGGCCAGTCTGCCGAAGATGCGAAAGCCTTGATTCTGAAGGCGCGCGAGCACTGGTTTACGGGGCAAGAGTAAAGGTCAGGGAGGTTCATACCGAATATGTCGAGTAACACTGTCGCCGAGTTTGCAGCCGAACTCAAAAAATCGCCCGAAACCCTGCTCGAACAGCTCAAGTCCGCCGGGGTGTCCAAGGCTTCCACGCAGGATGCCATGAACGAGTCCGATAAGCAGAAGCTGCTGGCCTTCCTGCAGGCCAGTCATGGCACTGCGGGTGGCGACCGCAAGAAGATCACGCTGGTGAAGAAGTCCACCAGCGAGATCAAGCAGGCCGACGCCACGGGCAAAGCCCGCACCATCCAGGTGGAAGTGCGCAAGAAGCGCACTTT